>JAKAIZ010000155.1 GCA_021814065.1 Nitrospirota bacterium
TGATGCCGCTGTGGCGATGCGGGATATCATGATCGAACTCGGCATTGCAGTAGACGGCGGGAAGGACAGCCTCTCGATGGCTGCCAGGGTGACGGACGAAAAGGGCGGGACTGAAACCGTTAAATCGCCCGGGACCCTTGTCATCTCCGCCTATGCGACCTGCCCCGACATCACAAGGGTCATTACCCCGGATATAAAAAGTCCGGGGCGCAGCAGGCTCCTGTTTGTCGATCTCGGCAAGGGGAAAAACCGGCTCGGTGGCTCTGCGCTTGCACAATGTTATAGCCAGGTTGGCGACACAACACCGGACGTGGACGATCCGCAACTCTTGAAGAAATCATTCCGGGCGATACAAGAATTAATCTCTGACGACCTGATACTGGCTGGCCATGACCGAAGCGACGGAGGTCTTGTCACGACGCTTCTTGAGATGGCCTTTGCCGGGAATTGCGGAATGGAAATAACGATGAAAAATCAGGGGTTAGGGGTAAGGGGTAAGGAGAATTCAGAATCGGAGGTGCAGAATTCAGAAGCCTCCTCACGCCTCTCGCCTCACTCCTTACTTTCAGTTCTCTTCTCCGAGGAACTGGGGATGGTTATCGAATACCTTCCGGAAAATGAAGATATGATAACCTCGGAGCTTCAAAAACAGGATATACCTTATCAGATGATAGGAAGAAGCTTAAGGGAAAAAAAGATAAGGGTCTCATTCCTCACCACTGACTCCTCACTCCTCACCGTCCTGGACGAAGATATGCGGGCCCTTAGGGGCCTATGGGAGGAAACGAGCTATCAATTAGACAGATTGCAGCGAAACCCGGAATGCGTTGATGAAGAAAAGAGGAACATTTATGACAGAGAGGGCCCGTCGTTCAGTCTGTCTTTTGTCCCGGTGCCGACGCCGCCGGAGCTGATCGCCCGCGCCGACAAGCCGAAGGTAGCCATTATCAGAGAGGAAGGGAGCAACGGCGACAGGGAGATGACCTCCGCGTTTTATCAGGCGGGATTTGAGCCCTGGGACGTTGCGATGCAGGATTTCATAGATGAGAAGGTCGACCTTTCCCTGTTCAGAGGGGTGGCATTTGTCGGCGGATTCAGTTACGCCGATGTGCTGGATTCCGCAAAAGGCTGGGCTGGCGTCATACGGTTCAACAGGAAAATATGGCAACAGTTCGAAACCTTCTATCACCGGGGCGATACCTTCAGTCTCGGCGTATGCAACGGCTGTCAGTTGATGGCGCTGCTTGGGTGGGTGCCGTGGCGCGGGATCTCCGATATGACACAGCCGAGGTTCATCCATAACAGGTCAGGGAGGTTCGAGTCGCGCTTTGCGGCGGTCAGGATACTGGAGAGCCCTTCCCTTATGCTGAAGGGGATGGAAGGCTCTTTGCTCGGCATCTGGGTTGCCCATGGAGAGGGCCTCGCTCACTTCCCTGATGACGCAATAAAAAGAAAGGTGCTGGACGAAGGACTTGCACCGGTGAGGTACGTTGATGACGAAGGAACAGTCACCGGTCGCTATCCCTTCAACCCGAACGGTTCGCCGGAGGGCATCGCCTCTCTCTGCTCTCCAGACGGGAGACACCTTGTTATTATGCCTCATCCCGAGAGGGCATTCCTGAAGTGGCAGTGGGGATGGATGCCGGAAGAATGGCGTACCGGGCCGGCCGGCCGTTCGCCCTTACAGGCATCTCCCTGGCTGCGGATGTTTCAGAATGCCAGGGAATGGTGCGACAGCTCAAAATAGTGCATGTCCGCCTGCGAGGGAAGCAACATTAAAGATTGATATTAGTCGAATGAGTGCAGACAGATTTTGAGCGGCATTTTGTCGGGGATATGCATGAAACTTCCGAGATGGACAATCCCAGGCATTTTGGCTCCGTCTACAAGGACATCGAAGATAACGCAGTAATCGAGCCCAGTGGGTTTTACTGCAAAGTCAAATCCTTCTATATCGCTGCCGGCGACATCATTTCTCATCTGGAAGTTGAATTTGATGTCTCTCTGCCGATGCCTCACATCGTTCACGCCGCTGATGTTCTGCCTTGTAAGAGTAGCTACAAGAGCCTGACGGACGTGTATTTCCCCGGTAATGGACGGTCCGGCGAGCGGGGCGTTTCTCGGCGTGTCATATTTTCTTGCAAAACGCACGTGCCAGTTGTTGCCCTCCCTCCAGATATAACAGCCCCCCTCGACCCTCAGGTCGAGATTGGGTTTGCCGACGACATACTGGTCGTAAGGAAAGGTTTCCTCTGCCTCAGGAGAAGGGCCGGATTCGCCTACGCCTGCGATGGTTGCGCACGAACCAAAGAGCAAAGGCAGCAGGAATAAACTTAAGAGCTTGTATGTCAAACGAATATTCTGCATATCTATATATAATAAAAGCATCTTATGCCGGGCATGTCAAGCGCAAAATGCGATCGCATCGGTTTTTCTTATTCATCTCCACATGGTTTTGACTTTCTGCCAGCGGAGACCGAAAGAGGGCCTAAATACAATAATCCTAAAATCAAGGCTTGACATACCGCGTCATGGCATGTTATTACATATCGGCCTTTTTAGGCCTCCCATATCCCAAGGAGGAATCTTCAAAATGGGTCTTGCAACGTTTAAAGGCGGAATACATCCGCCGGACAAAAAGATACTCTCTGCAAACAGTCCCATCACCGATACAAAGCCCCCGAAAATAATCGTTATACCCCTCAGTCAGCACGCGGGCGCGCCCTGCAAATCCGTTGTCTCGATCGGTCAGGAGGTAAAAAAGGGCGAGATGATAGGTGAGCCGGGCGGGTTCGTCTCCGCGCCGGTGCATTCCTCTGTCTCGGGCAAGGTGATCGCTATCGCCGAGTTTCAAAACGCAATGGGGCGCATGGTCAATTCGGTTGTGATCGAGAACGACTTCAAGGAGGAATGGACCGCCCTTAAAGACAGCCCGGATTACATGAACCTGCCGGCCGCAGAACTCAAGGAAAAAATAAAGGCCGCGGGTATCGTAGGCCTAGGCGGGGCCGCGTTCCCGACTGCGGTGAAGCTGTCGCCGCCAAAGGAAAAACCGATCGACGTGGTCATCATTAACGGCGCGGAATGCGAACCTTATCTCACGGCCGACTATCGCCTGATGATCGAAAAGCCGAAGGAGATTATAGAGGGGCTGAAGATACTTATGAAGGTCCTCGGCGTGAGCAAGGGTTTCGTGGGTATAGAGAACAACAAGCCGGACGCGGTACGGAAGATGCAGGAGGCCGCAAAGGGTGAGGCCGGCATAGAGGTGCTGGCGCTCGAGGTGAAATATCCTCAGGGTGCCGAGAAGATGCTGATCAGGGCTGTCGCGGGCAGGGAAGTCCCGCCGCGAGGACTGCCGATGGACGTGGGCGCTGTGGTCCAGAACGTCGGGACTGCACTCTCCATCTTCGAGGCGGCAAGGTTCGGGAAACCCCTGATAGAGAGGGTAGTTACGGTCACCGGAGAGGGCATAAAGGAGCCGAAGAACCTTATGGCACGGGTAGGGACCAAGATATCCGAGCTCATCGAGCAATGCGGCGGCTTCAGGGACGACGTCGCAAAGGTCGTTGCCGGCGGGCCGATGATGGGCTTCGCGCTCTCTTCCCTCGATGTCCCGGTAACAAAAGGGACCTCCGGTGTCCTCGTCCTTCCCGAAGAAGGAGTGATGCATGCCGAAGACTACGGCCCCTGCATACGGTGCGGGAGATGCATAGACGTATGTGCGATGGGCCTCATGCCTTCCATGCTGAGCATCCTGTCGGAAAAAGGGATGTATGAGGCAGCGAAGGAATATAACCTCTTCGACTGCTTCGAATGCGGTTCCTGCGCCTTCGTCTGTCCTTCAAAGAGACCTATCGTGCAACTGGTAAGATTAGCGAAATCCATGGTTAAGCCTTAAGGAGATTATTGATGGAGGCCACGAAAAAAGAACATGAATTGATTGTTTCGGTCAGTCCTCACGTCAAGAGTGAGGAGACGACGAGCCGGATCATGTGGACGGTCAGCCTGGCCCTCCTTCCGGCTTTCCTTTCCGGAGTCTACTTCTTCGGACTTAAGGCGCTTTTCATTACGGCGCTATGTGTGCTCAGCTCGGTCATATTCGAGGCATTGTATCTGAAAGTGGTGAATAAGAAGTCCGTTATCGGAGACGGGAGCGGCTTTTTGACCGGACTCCTGCTCGGTATGAACCTGCCGGCGTCGCTTTGGTCCTTTTCGCCCTTTACCGCTCATGTCCCGATCATCGCGTCCTTCGTTGCGGTCGTGATTACCAAGCAGCTCTTTGGCGGACTGGGATTCAACGTCTTTAATCCAGCTCTCATAGGAAGGGCCTTTGCGCTTATTTCATGGCCGCGGGCGATGACGATCTGGATGGCTCCTACCGCGTCTTTCCTTACGATGGACGCCAAGACGACTGCTACCCCCCTCGGGATACTGAAAGAGGCGGGCATGTCAGAGCTGATCAAGGTCTTCGGCGACAAGGTGAGCCTCTATGAGCATCTCCTCACCGGAAACCGCGCTGGGTCGATCGGTGAGACCTCGGCGATAGCTCTGCTCATCGGCGGACTGTTTCTGCTCTATAAGAAGTATATCACCTGGCATATACCGGTATCGTTCCTCGGCACCGCCGCACTGATCGCTTGGGTCTTCGGCCAGAAGGGGGCGCTCTTTGCGGGGGACCCGCTCATCCATCTCTTTTCCGGAGGCATGATGCTCGGCGCCCTCTTTATGGCTACGGACTATGTCACTTCGCCATCGATAAGAAATGCGCAGCTCATATTCGGCGCCGGCTGCGGCGCGCTGACAATGCTGATAAGGCTGAAGGGCGGATTCCCGGAAGGCGTCATGTTCGCAATCCTGATAATGAACTGTTTTGCGCCGATTCTTGACCGGGGCTTCAGGTCCAGGGTGTTCGGGGCGGTAAAGACGGCAAAGGAGATAAAGAAATGACCGGCAAGGACATTATTAAGATAACCTTCAACCTTGTCATTGTGTATCTGATAGGGGGGCTTATCCTTTCATTCGTATATGCGAAGGCCGCTCCCCAGATTTACAAGAACAACGAAGAGGCCGAGAAAAAGGCGCTGAAGGAACTCATGCCCGATGCCGATTCGATCGTCAAGATGGGCGAGTGGGAGCCCCACGAAAAGCATGCAAACTATTTCGTCGCAAAAAAGGGCGGCCAGGTTATCGGCTATGTCGTCCAGTCGTTCGGCAAGGGTTATTCGAGTTTTATTAATACTTTTATCGCTGTCGACACGAACTTCACGGTCCAGAAGATCAAAGTGCTTTCTCATAACGAAACACCGGGCCTGGGCGACGGGATCGAAGATCCCTGGTTTCTGGCACAGTTCAAAGGAAAGACAATCGATCATCTCAAGGTGATAAAGGGAGAGACAAAGGATGACATCCAGGCGATCTCCGGCGCAACTATATCGAGTCGCGCGGTGACCGAAGACGCGGTGAAGCACGGTGTCGAGTTTCTTATGAAGACAATCAAGGGAGGAGGAACGGCAAATGTCCAGCCACAGCACAGTTAGTTTAAAGGACCAGATTCTTAACGGCATCATAAAAGAGAATACGATCTTCAAGCTCGCGCTCAGTCTCTGTCCCTCGATCGCGGTAACCAACAGCCTTAAGAACGGGATCTTCATGGGCGGCGCCGTTCTTTTCGTCCAGGTGATGGTGAACATGACTATCTCCCTCATGAGAAACGTCATCCATCCTAAGGTGAGGTTGCCGATCTTCATGCTCGTCATCTCGGGATGGGTCACTGTTACCCAGATGCTTATGGCAGCCCTTGCGCCGGACGTGAACGCGAAGGTCGGTCTTTATGTCGCCCTGATCGTCGCCTTTGCATCGATCCTTGCGCGGGCCGAAATGTTCGCCTCAAAAAACAGATTACTGCCTTCTATGGCCGACGGCCTGGGTATGGGGATAGGCTTCCTTTTCGCGCTTACGACGATCAGTTTCTTCAGAGAGCTTGTCGGAAAGGGGTCTCTTACCGTCCCGACAGGCCTGGCCACCGACCATGTCTTTACTTTTATTAATACGAGACCTGTCCTGCTCATGATCCTGCCTGCAGGCGGCTTCTTCGCCGTCGGCATACTCATGGCGGGTTTCAACTGGATCAATGCGAGGGCCGCAGCAAAAGCCGCCGCAAAGGCAAAGGCCGCGCTCGCTACGCACTAAAGGGAGGAAGCATAAATGAGTCACGATTTCACAAAATTATTTGAACTCATAGTATCTGCGTCTCTGATAAATAACTTTGTGTTCACACGGTTCCTGGGGCTCTGCATATTCTTCGGCGTCTCGAAGAAGATGGAGACGGCCGTGGGCATGAGCATCACTTTCATCTCCGTCATGATGATAAGCGCCGCGGTCAGCTGGGTCATATTCAATCTCGTGCTCGTGCCCCTTGAGATTACCTTTCTTCAGATTATCGTCTTTATCGGCGTCATCGCCGGCCTCGTGCAGCTGTCCGATACCATCATGAGGAAGGTATCGCCGGGACTGTATTATAAGCTCGGCATCTACCTCGCCCTTATCTCGACCAACTGCATCATCCTCGCGGTGCCGCTGATAAACGCCGAGGAAAAATACACGTTTATTCAGAGTCTCGCCTTCGGCCTCGGCTCCGGCCTGGGTTTTGCGCTTGCGCTCATCATAATGGCGAGCATCCGCGAAAAATTGGAACTTGCCGATGTGCCGGCGCCTTTCAAGGGGCTGCCGATGGCGTTTGTCATAACCGGACTTATCGCCCTTGCCTTTACCGGGTTCTCGGGCCTGATCACGCTGTAATTTCTATGAATAAATATAGTAAACTATTTATAAATATACTTGAGGAGAGCACAATGTCTAATGGGCCGATCATAAAAAAGACGGGGTTTAGTTCATTTCTGATCATACTCTTCTGCGTTTCCGCGATTCTGCTCTTCTGCTCGCCCTCTCTTCTTTACGCCGGCGTCGGCGGCAGTGTAGAGGCCAAGAAAAGTGTCGACCTGGTTCCTCTGGTTAAGTGGACGCTTGTCTTCCTCGCGGGAATGGGCACTATCTTCGGGATTGGCATCGCCTTTGCCGCGAAGAAGTTCGCCGTCCAGATAGACCCCAGGGTAGAGAAGGTGAAGGACGTCCTCGCGCATGCGCATTGCGGGGCCTGCGGATACGCGGGCTGCGAGCAGTATGCCGAGGCGGTCGTGAAGAACCCCGATGTGCCGGCTAACCTCTGTGTGCCTGCGGGAGCAAAAGGCGCCGAGGCGGTGGCAATGATCACGGGGAAGAAGGCCGAGATAAAGGAGCCCCAGTTCGCCAGGATCATGTGCCAGGGTAGCTGGTCGAAGGCGGTAAAGAGGTTCAAATACGAGGGCATCCAGGACTGCAGGGCCGCAATACTCGCCGGAGGCGGGGACAAGGCATGCCGGTACGGCTGTCTGGGATACGGCACATGTTCGAGGGTATGTCCCTTCGGCGCGATCACCATGACCGAAGACCATCTTCCCTTTGTCGATATCACGAAGTGCACCGGCTGCAGGAAATGCGAACAGGCATGTCCGACGAAGGTCATCGAGGTCCTGCCGGCGTCGAGACAGGTACTCGTCACCTGCCATTCGAAAGACAAGGGCGGCGACACGCGCAAGAACTGCGAGGTCGGATGCATCGCCTGCGGCATATGTGTCAAGGTATGTCCCTTCGACGCCCCTTCGGTAAGCAACAGCCTTTCGAGGATAGACATCGACAAGTGCAAGGTCTGCGGGCTTTGTGTCCCAAAATGCCCTACGAAGGCGATTACCGACTTTATCCCGCATCGTGAGAAGGCGTTTGTCATGGACAACTGCATCGGCTGTCAGATCTGCGCGAAGGTCTGTCCGGTCGACGCTCCTTCAGGCGAGCTGAAGAAGATGCATGTGATCAACAAAGACAAATGCATCGGCTGCGGCATCTGCACTGCGAAGTGTCCGGTACAGGCGATCAACGGCACGTTCAATGCGCAGGAGGTATTTGCGGCGGCCGCTAGATCG
>JAKAIZ010000156.1 GCA_021814065.1 Nitrospirota bacterium
GTGTGTGTATTTAGGCCGTCATTCCCGCAGTCTTTAGGCGGGAATCCATTCTTAAGAAAACATGGATGCCCGACTGAGAACCTCGGGCATGACGGAAAAAGAACTATGACCTGGAGGTAACATTCGGAGAAAGTGTCACTGTCTCAAAATCTCGCCAGTGTCGATAAGTCCCGTGAAATACGTCAGTCAGCTCAGGCGACGCCGGCCTACCTAAAACGCCGTCGCCTTCAGATTTGTTTCCGTGATGTATCTGACGTGTTCGTCGAGCACCGTCAAAAGCTCGGTAATGAGGGATTCGGAAGGCTTCAGTCTTTCTAATTTTGCGGGGTCCCAGCCGAGCAGACTGGCGTAAAGGCTCGATACTCCGGCGGAAAGACCGAAAGAGGATTCATATCCCGCCGCGCATCCTTCGCAGAGCACGGTGCCGTGTGAGAGATAGAAGGCATCCCCCTTCCTGCCGCACCTGCCGCAACTGTGAAGCCTCGGAAGATAGCCGGTAATCTCGAGAAGTTTCAGCTTGTAATAGACAGGGAGCAGCCTTGCCTCACAGTCGCCCTCCATTACACGCAGCGCTTCCATAAGGAGTGTGTAGACCCGTGCATTGGCGTCCCTTTCCGGGACGAAATGAAGCGTCAACTCGATCATCTCCGAGGCCCTCAGAAAACACTTCAATGAGCTCCGCACGGTATGAAAGGGATGGATGATGTCCGACTGGGTAAGGCGGGGCAGGGCCGCATCCTCCTTGCCCCAGAAGGCGATCCGCGCGTGCGTGAGGGGTTCGAGGCTGCTTCCGAACCTGCTTTTGATCTTGCGGGGGCTCTTAGCGAAGGTCCTTAGGACACCGTATTCCCCGGTAAGGTACGTCACGATAAGGTCGGCTTCGCCATAAGGAAAGGTCTTTAAGACAATGCCTTCTGTCCGATGCAGCATTACATAATGTTGCCGAAGTCTTCGGGCTTCAGGTTTTTCAGCCACTCATCGAGCTCATCGGCCGTCCTCGTGGCCATGATGCTGTCCTCCACAAAAATTGGCGCGTTCGCCCTGAGCGCAACCGCCACCGCATCGCTCGGCCTCGAATCGACGAGCGTCTCTTTTCTTCCGTCGTTCAGGTGAATGAGGGAATAATAGGTATTGTCGATGATCTCGGTGACCACGATCCTCGTGATCTTGATCTTCAGTCCGTCGGTAATGTTCTTGACAAGGTCGTGGGTCAGCGGCCGCGGTGTCGCAACCTTCCCAAGGGCAAGGGCGATCGAGTCGGCTTCCGGTTTTCCGATCCATATCGGTAGGGTCCCCGGACCGTCCAGTTCCTTCAGGAGAAGGATGTACATGTTGCTTCGCGGATCAAAGAGGAGGCCTTCGACCTTCATTTCTACCAACATCTACCTGTACCCCAAATCATGCAATATTTTTTTGTCATCGCGCCATCCCCTCTTCACCTTCACCCACAGCTGCAGAAAAACCCTGGTGCCGAGAAGTCTTTCGATATCGATACGTGCGAGTGTGCCGACCTCTTTGAGCATCCTGCCTTTTGCTCCTATTATTATACCTTTTTGCCCCTCTCTTTCAACATATATATTCCCGGCGATCGCCACAACCCCGTCCGGCCGTTCGGTCCAGGAATCGATGTCCACGGCGACCGAATAGGGGACCTCCTCGCCCGTCTTCTCCATGATCTTTTCACGGATGATCTCGGCAGCCATGAACCGTTCGATCTGGTCCGTCACGATGTCGTCCGGGTAATATTTCGGCCCCGCGGGAAGGTGCTCCAATATTTTTTGGAGAACGATGCTGATCCCGTCTCCCTTGAGGGCGGAAACGGGAATGATCTCGCTGAAGTGAAACAGCTCACTATACCGGTCCATCATCGGCAGAATATCCTGTTTCTTCACCTCGTCTATTTTATTGATTATGAGAAACACCGGCTTGGCGACGCGGGCAAGCGATTCTATAATGATGCGGTCTTTTTCGGCCTGCCTGCCGGCCTCGGCAACGAAGAGCACTACGTCTATTTCCTCCAGGACCTCGCGTGCCGTACGTACCATCGCCTCGCCGAGAAGATTTTGCGGCTTATGGATGCCCGGGGTATCGATGAAGATGATCTGTGCTTCGGGAAGGTTCTTAATGCCGATGATCCTGTTTCTGGTGGTCTGGGGCCTCGCGGCCACGATTGATATCTTCTGGCCCAGGAGTGCGTTTAGGAGCGTGGCTTTCCCTACATTCGGCCTGCCGATTATTGAAACATATCCCGAGCGGAAAGATTCCTGCACCTGTCTCCTGAAAAAAGTTGCGCGACTCTGGGCCGGATACTCAGGCAGTGAGTCCGCCTACCGCTCCTTTTATTCTTTCGACGCCCCTCTTGATATCGCTGAGGGACGTCGCGTACGAAAGCCGCACGTAATTGTCGTCGCCGAAGGCGGAGCCGTGCACAAGGGCGACCCGCGCCTCTTCGAGCAGATAGAGAGCGAGATCGGCTGAAGAGGATATCTGTCTCCCGCCGGCTTTTTTCCCGTAGAGTTGCTGCGTATTCGGGAACGCATAGAACGCGCCGGCAGGCATGAGGCAGTGCATCCCCTCTATCCTGTTCAGCTCTTCCACGAGATACTTTCTCCTCTTGTCGAATTCCTCACGCATCCTGACGACGAAATCCTGCGGCCCTTTCAGCGCCTCTATCGCGGCCTTCTGGGTAATCGAAGTCGGGTTGGACGTCGACTGGCTCTGGATATTCGTCATCGCCCTGACGATCTCCGCCGGACCCGCGGCATAGCCGATCCTCCATCCTGTCATTGCGTGCGATTTCGACAGCCCATTGATCAGGACCGTCTTCATCTTAACCTCTTTATCGACAGAGGCGACGCTGACATGTTCCGCCCCTCCGTAAATGAGCTTCTCATAAATCTCGTCGGAGACGATATAAAAGTTGTGTTTCAGCGCCAGCTCGGCTATCTTCTCCAGCGTCTTCCGGTCATAGATCATGCCGGTAGGGTTCGAGGGCGAATTAAGGATCAGTGCCTTCGTTTTCTTTGTAATCCGTTCTTCAAGGGCCTCGGGTCTCACCCTGAAGGAATCGGCCTCAAAGGTCTCGACAAACACGGGGATCGCATCATTCAACAGGACCTGGTCGGGGTAGGACACCCAGTAGGGAGAAGGGATGATCACCTCGTCTCCCGGTCCGTAGAGGGCCTGAGCAACATTGTAGAGAGAGTGCTTCGCACCCGTCGACACGATGATCTCTTCTCTCCTGTAGGAAAGTCCGTTGTCGCTCTTCAGCTTATCGATAATGGCGTCTTTCAGCGGGTCTATCCCGCCGACAGCCGTGTACTTCGTAAAGCCGTCCTTCATCGCCTTGCCCGCAGCCTCTTTTATATTGTCCGGCGTGTCGAAGTCGGGCTCTCCGACGCCGAAACTTATCACGTCCTCGCCGGCCGCCTTCATCGCCTTCGCCTTTGCGTCGATCGCGAGCGTCGGTGACGGCTTGATCTTTTTTGCCCTTTCAGAAAGCATAGGTTCTCCCTCTCCAAAAAACGTTTCGATATATTAGCACATGCGGATATTTTAAGAAAAACTGAAGAGAAAGGGACAGGCCGGAAGGTCCGTCCCTATTTTTTACGCCTTTCGGATCACAGATACCTACTTGTTGAGGGCCTCGTAGACCTTTCCCACCATTTTTGCAGAGGGTTTCAGGGTCTTGTCCCCTTCCTTCTTCCAGCCGACCGGACAGGCCTCGTCACCATGAATTCCAAGATAGGTGTTGGCCTCAAGCTTTCTTAACAGTTCCTCGATATTCCTGCCAAGGTTGTAGAAGTTAACCTCTGAATTAAACAGCTTTCCTTCGGGGCTGATGATGAAGGAACCCCTCAGTGCAAGCCCGGTCGATTCATCATATACGCCAAACATCCTTGAGAGGTACCCGGTCGGATCGGACCCCATGGTGTATTTCACCTTCTCGAGCAATTTTTCGTCCTTCTGCCACGCCAGATGGACGAACTTCGTGTCGGTGCTGACGCTGATCACTTCCGCCCCTGCTTCCGTGAACTTCGCATGCAGCTCTGCCAGAGCCGCAAATTCAGTCGCTCAGACAAAAGTAAAATCGGCCGGATAAAAAAAGAGGACGGTCCATTTTTTTTGGTCCCTGAGCGCCTGGAGGCTAACCTCTCCGAAATCGCCTTTGGACGGTTCGTATGTCTCCATTTTGAAATCGGGGACGCTCTCCCCGACACTTAACCCGCAGCAGTGTTCTCCCATATTTGTTTCCTCCTTTTTGTTATGCTTCAGTAGAATCTTACTATGAAATAAGTCGCCTTAATAGCCCCCTCTTTTCAGTGCACGGTCGCTTCTCCTCTGAATACCATGACACCGCATGCCGGACAGAGCGTCTCCTGCTCGTCCGACCAGAGTTCCACCTCATAGCCGCACTTCATGCATGTCACGAAGGCCGGTACCGGCATCGTCCTCACACTGCAACGGCTCTTTCCCTTGTTCCCTTTCATTTGCCTTCCTCCATCCTTCTTTCGCGAGACGGTCCATCCGGTTTATCCCCCAGGTCTTGAACCGCTCAATATACTTTCTCTTGTCCGTCTTGGCGAGTTCTGCAAGTTCCGCTCTTTCCCTGACCGAATCCGCCCGGTCAGTCGGATATATCCCGTCCCACGTGCAATATCCCTCATCAAACAAGTACAACGGCGTGGCATCAACGGCGGGAAGTTTGTGCTGCATGAAACAAACGATGTCCATGTCATACTTGATTATCCAGCCGTTGTCCCTGATCATTGACTCTCCATCGTATCGGACTGCGGCCGCACAGACCGGGCAGTAAAGTCCTTCGAGTACCTCTTCCGGCATGATTTCATCGCGAAACTGGAAACTTGCACTTTTCCGCCCGCACATGCAGACTTTTTTGTGTTCTACGCACATGATTTTCCTCCTTGTTTTCGATCTTAGTTTTATTGTTCCTCTTCATTTGGAACCATAACAGATGCTCGTCTCCCCGACGAGTCCTTTCCGGTCGACCTAAAATTATTACTTGACATTTTTCCTTAATCCGGACTAAAATGGTCTTAATTTAAGATAGCTGATCCGGACCGAATTGTCAACGGGGCAATTTCGTGGGAAGATAGAAACAGCACAAGGGCAAAAAAAGGAGGAACTGCTATGGACGTATTGGCTCTCAGCAGGCTTCAGTTCGCGGTGACGAGTATGTTTCACTTCATCTTCGTACCGCTCACGCTCGGTCTGTCCATACTTGTGGCGTATATGGAGACCCGTTACGTACGCACCGGGGATGAGACGTATCTCAGGATGACAAAGTTTTGGGGGAAATTGTTTCTTATTAATTTCGCGCTCGGCATCGTGACCGGGATCACTATGGAATTCCAGTTTGGCATGAACTGGGCGGAATATTCCAAATATGTCGGAGATATCTTCGGGGCGCCGCTCGCAATAGAGGCGACGGTGGCCTTTTTCCTGGAGTCCACCTTTATAGGGCTATGGGTATTCGGCTGGAACAAGATATCGAAAAAGGCACATGCGCTTTCGATCTGGCTGGTGGCGATCGCTACGAACCTTTCCGCGTTATGGATACTCCTCGCCAACGGATGGATGCAGCACCCTGTAGGGTACACACTGCGGAACAACAGGGCTGAAATGACCGACTTCGGCGCGGTAGTCACGAACACATACGGCTGGCTGAAATTCTTCCACACCCTTCTTTCGGGATACGTGATCGCCGCATTCTTTGTGATGGGGATTTCGGCCTACCATCTCCTGAAAAAAAACGATCTCACTTTCTTCAAGCGGTCATTCAGGGCTGCGGCGACCTTCGGCCTTCTCAGCTCTCTCCTCATATTCCTCGTAGGCGATTTTCATGCCGCCGAAGTCGCCAAGACACAGCCGACAAAATTTGCGGCAATGGAATCCGTATGGAACACTACGCAAGGGGCCGCTTACAATCTTATCGTCATCCCTGATCCCGCCAATGAGCGCAATTCCGTGGAGGCGATAGGGATTCCGAAGCTCATGAGCTTTCTAGCCTTCGGCGACGGGCAGGCTACAGTCAAGGGACTCAAGGAATACCCTGCCGGCGAAAGGCCCCCCGTAATCGCCACGTTCGTCAGTTTCAGGGTAATGATCGTATTCGGACTGCTCTTCGTTCTCCTGACGCTTATTGCGTTCTTTGTCTCACGGGGCGACAGACTCGATTCCCGCACGACTTTTCTCAGGATCATGTTCTATGCGCTGCCGCTTCCTTACCTGGCAGCCCAGTTCGGCTGGATCGTCGCCGAGGTCGGCAGGCAGCCGTGGATCGTGTATGGAGTGCTTAAGACATCGGATGCGGTTTCGAGGGCCGTCAGCCAGACGCAGGTCTGGGCATCTCTCATCGGCTTTACGCTGCTCTACGGCTTTTTGGCGATCGTTGATATTTATCTCCTAACCAGGACCGCGAAGAAAGGGCCCGACAGCGACCTTTCCGCAATCGTAAGAACTCCGCGTACACAGGAGGTGTGAAGTGGCCTTTCAGATAATCTGGTTTATACTCTGGGGTGTGCTCTGGGCCGTCTATTTTATGCTCGACGGGTTCGATTTCGGTGCGGGCATGCTCTATAACTTCATCTCTAAGGATGAAACAGAAAAAAGAATAATCACCCGCACAATAGGGCCTGTGTGGAACGGCAATGAGGTCTGGCTGATAACCGCGGGCGGCGCGACTTTTGCGGCGTTTCCGACTACCTACGCCCTAATGTTCAGTTATCTGTATTCCGCTCTGCTGCTTGTCCTCTTCTCGCTGATCATAAGGGGAGTTTCCCTGGAATTCAGGGAAAAATCAGCCAGTCCGTCATGGAAAAAGGGCTGGGACTTAGGCATCTGCATGGGAAGCTTTCTGCCGGCGCTCCTCTTCGGGGTCGCCTTCGGGAACATTTTCCAGGGACTGCCGATGGACGCGGACGGCTACCACGGCTCGCTCATTTCGCTGCTGAACCCATATGGCCTGCTTACCGGCGTGCTTTTCGTCCTCCTCTTTCTCGTCCACGGCGCTATATGGCTCGCCGTGAAAACCTCGGACGAACTAGCGGAAAAAGCCGGCGTCCTCGCCAGGAAACTTTGGGTTGTCCTTCTCGTAGTGGCGGTCTCATTTCTTGCCTATACTTATTTCGCCACGCATCTCTACGCAAACTATTTCGGCAACCTCGTCCTGCTCATCGTGCCCGTCATCGCGGTCCTCTCGCTCCTCGCCATACGACTCTTTGCGGGTAAAGGACAATACCTGGCGTCTTTCTTTGCCTCCTGCCTGACTATTCTCATGGTGACGTTCACCGGCGTAATAGGGCTCTATCCCAACCTCATACCGTCGAGCATGGACCCGAACCACAGCCTCACGATATTCAACTCTTCTTCGAGCGTGTATACCCTGAAGATCATGACCGTAGTGGCCCTGCTGTTCGTTCCGATAGTGATCGCCTACCAGATATGGACGTACCGGATATTCAGACAGAAAACCACATCGCTTGACATTGCGGCCGAAAAAGAATCATATTGAAACGTCGATGCCCGGGAAGGGTCGTATCCCTTCCCGGCGTGAAAGCGGAAAGGGACCAATCATGCAGATAACCCGTGAAACAGATTATGCTATCAGATGCGTGTACTACCTCTCCGGCAAGAGCGGCGCGGTGACTATGGTCGACGAGATATCGAGGGAAATGAGCATCCCTAAGAGTTTTCTCGCAAAGATCCTCCAGAAACTGAGCAAGGCAGCCATCGTGAAGTCCTATCGCGGGGTAAAGGGGGGGTTCGAAATCGCAAGAGACCCTGCGGAGGTCACCTTGCTCGATGTCATCGAGGCGGTCCAGGGCCCGGTCGCAATGAACATCTGCGCGCTGGACGACGCCCTCTGCGGGTTCAGCTCCACCTGCTCGATCCACCCGGTGTGGATCGAGGTGAGAAAAGAAGTCGAAAAATTACTGAGAGAAAAAAATTTCTCGTCGCTTCGCCTGCAG
>JAKAIZ010000006.1 GCA_021814065.1 Nitrospirota bacterium
CCCGAAACATCACGGGAATGTACTTCCTATTACTGACACTTGCGATTATCTTGTCAACGCTTAATGTTTCAAGCAGAAATCACAAGATCTTAGTGCCTTCTCCTAACAGTGGGATCCTAAAGTTACAGTTTGACAACCGGTTTTGAATGTGATAGAAGATGGAATATAGGAGTCCCGACAAAGTCAACCACTCTGTAGGGATAGGGCAGAAGACAGCGGGTGCCGAATGAGTCTCTAGGGACGGGTTGCTGAAGGACTGTTTTTTTGGTGAGTTCGGCTTTATGATGGTAGAGAGGGTGATCAATTGCGTCTATTCTTCGCAGATATTCCGTTAAGAGATAGGCTTGTAAGCTGTTTCCATCGTTTGATGAGACAATACACATACATACTAAGGAGGGAGGGTTTGTCATGACCGCGCATATCAGAGCTAATATATTTTGGTGGTGTCTGATCACCATTTTTGTAGCCGCCTGTTCGTCCGGTGGCGGTAGTGCTGATGAGTTTACTGAAAAGCTGGTCGCCGACCTCACGGCGAGCGGGTTCCAAGTCAGCCAGGGCTACCCGAAGCTGTACACACTGCAGGACTGTATTGATCATACCTACCCGTCGCTGAAGAACTGCTTCCAGGCCAACCCCGCATCTCCATATGTGATACCGATCGTGAAGTTATGGCCGGACGAGTACGTGGCCCCGGCAATGGTGAATGCGTTCGTCGAGACACAGCCCGGATACAGCGCGACATACCGGCTCGACGAAAGGGAGGCGATTGTTATGTACGGCCGGATGCCGCCACCGGGCCGATACATGGGGCTGCAGACATGGGCGTTCAGCCAGGACGGAAAGTGGAAGCCCGAGGATTACAACCAGTGGGCGAACACGCCGGATCTGCCTTTCCCCATCCAGTATTTGTTCGACACGATCCCACCCGACGACCCGACGTCTCAGCGGGTCATCACCTTCTCGGCCCTCGGGGACGTCGTCAACAACGTGGTCATGCAACGGAAGTCGGGTTACCCCTTCCGGGAGACCCGGTACTTCATCATCACCCCAAGCGCCACGACGGACCATGCTGTCCGCCTCGCGTTGCAGGCGCAGGGGGTTTCGGACGACCACATCTTCACGGAGCAAATCCCCAGCTGGGATGATTTCGGACCTATCGGACCGCTCGGAATGGGCAAGAATGCCATCGACTTTGTGACCGCATTCCGCTACGCCGTTCCCGACGACCAGGACGCTGCTGACAAATGGCGAAATACTCTTCCGCTGACGGTCTTGCGCGTACGTGCCCCTGCCTCTCTGGGCCCGGTGAATCCCTACGGATCGCTGACCTTTGAACCGCGAAGCGCGAATAGCGAGGCCGATCTGGCCGGCGACCTGCAAAACCTTGTCGATGCGGTGTGCGACAGTCTCAGCAGTAATGCGAACCTTACGAGCACAGACTGCACACAGCAGCCGCCAGCCTCATCGTACATGCCGGACCCGGTGCGCGACTACGGGTGGATCGGGCCATACTGCATGGACATCGGCATGGACTGCCAAGGCGACCAGCAAGAGGCGGCCTACTACTTCTCATCGCCCCGCTCGATCAACTCCGGGCAGATCTACGCGGTGGTCGACACGCTTGCCACCGAAACCGGCAACGCGACCTACGTGGCCCTGGCAGCCACTGACGCCTCGATTATGGCGGGCGTCTCGAACGGGACCATCCTGGACACGGGCCTCAAAGGCTCCGCAGTCGGCTATGCCACCACCGTGCACAACACCGGCAAGTTCTTCGTGCACTACTTTACCGGCACGGGGAACTGCGCCGTACTCGATAAAGTACTCGTGAACGTACCCGGCGGGGCGGCGAACTGCACCGAGATTAGCGGCACGACGCAAGGAGATCCGAACCTGTACGACATGTTCATATTCGCGCTCCGCGACTACATCGCCACTGACACGGCACGCGGGCCGGATTCCTCCAAACTTCTGACGCCGAGGATCCTCACGTTCACGAATCCATAGTCGGCTCCTACGGACATGCAGGGACACTTTGAAAGGAGGACTAAGACATACACTCTGCGTGTTGCACGACCAGAATACGATATGTAATTTTCACGATAAATAAATGGGGCAGCAACTGAAAGATGGAGGAACTCGCAGCAAAAGGAGGTGCCTCCATCCCAAATTCAGGTTAGGCCAGGATTCTTTCGATCTCCTCTATCAGAGCCGGAAAGGAATCGGAGTCGCAGATTCTTGCGATAACTCAAAGCCGTGCTTACATACCCCCTTAGCTGCAGCATTACACATTACTTTCGGAAATCCTCGTCAGTTTCGCTTAGCAATATCTGCGGACTTGTCGGTGTTAATGACACAACCCTCATTGAAAATCCGGGGTCAGCTCTTTTAGCCGGTTTTAGATGAAAGTTTCTTCCGGCATTCCGCAGGGGAGAATGAGCGCTCAAAAATCTTCCTCATGTACGGTCTCAGACCAAAGGCGGTAGGACCTATACAGACTACGGGATAAACTCTTCAGTTATCGCGAATCGAAACGCGCGTTGGTTCCTGTGAGAAAGTGGACATCGGGCGACGGATACTCCGCGGGCATCGTTGAAACCTTCAAAGAGTTCGTTCCGAGCTGACCTCGGCTTGCCATAAATATTCCCCTGATGCCGGAAATGTAGCAATCGAGTACCCACAAATGCCCGCAATTCGGAGGCTCGATCCCCAGTTCCGAAGAAAGTGCGGCATGACAGCTCTGATACACCCTCACCGCCTCTGTCCCAGTTTCTCGTGACATGCCATGAGACAGCGGCAAGGGCTTCGAAGAGGCCAGACTAATGGGATACCGGATATATCGGGGAAAAAGCGTCACCAGCCGCCGCCTCCTCCGCCTCCTCCGCCTCCGCCTGAAGAACCGCCCCCGCCGCTTCCGGACCCGGAGCCGGGTGGAGTCGAGGCCGAAGCCACGGAAGAGGGAAGTGAGCTGCCGAGGGATGAAGAAAATCCGGATATGTTCGTTAAGTCCCATATCGTTCCGCTGTACCACCGGGGCTCGTATTGCGCCTCGGCAAGTGTCCCGCTGAACTGCTCGGACCATTGCTGCTCAACATCGAGGGCAAGGGCATAGGGAAGATATCTTTCAAACAGCTCAGGTGTCCTCTCCGGCGGGTTCATGCGGTTGAGGCGGTCTTCTTCCGTAGCGGAAAGAAATGTCCTGAATCCCTCGATCTTGTCGCGCAGCATGCCGCCTGCCTTTGTAGGGGCCTTCAGCAGGTTATGAAACAGATAGCTTACTGCCGGGAACCCGAGGAATGTCAGTGCGTAAAGCGGAGTCGTATTGAAAGACAGGCCGAGGAACCCTCCGGTTATCGCGGCTGTCAGGAGAAGACCATACAGGCCGACCATCATGCCGTCCCCCGCCTTTCTGACGGACGACGTGATTCCCCGCCTTCCCTCCTCCTCTTTGCCGCTCTGCCTCGATTTTCTGATTCCCGCCAGAGCTATCGCCGTAAAGAGAGCAGAGAAAAACAATATCATGAAGACCAGCCCGCAGCTGCCAACGTCGGCCCTTGTAAAACTGTAGAACATAAAAAGCAGGGACAATACCACGCCGGCGATAAAATACGGCCTGTTGGTCACAAAAAAGTCCTTTTCGACCCTCGACTTAAGCAGGGCCTTGAGGTCGTCTATAGCCTTCGAAATCTTACTGTAATTCTCATCCGAGAGGACGAGGCTCTTGCGGGTGGCAAGCAGGTTTGACCAGATCGTCTGTTCCTCCGCGGAAAGACCGACTGGATCTTCCCTGATCTTCATGAGGGTATAAGAGCCGCCTGACTGCTTTATCTTCAGCAAGCCCTTGACCGCCATATTTATGACGGCTGCTGCAAATACCTTGTCGTCGTAGCCCATCTTCGAGATGAACCGCACTGCCGCCGGAGAGAGGCCGGGAGGCGGGCCGTACTCCGGCACGATCGACCGCCTCTCAGGATCTCTGCCGACTATAAACCAGGCGATCAGGTAGTATGCCAGTACTGCGAGCAGACCGATCAGCCCCCAGAGTAGGTCCCGATTGTCCTTTATGAAATATCCGATCCTCTCGCTCTGCGAAGGTGCCCGTACGAAACCTTTTGGCCAGGTGACGACGATAGTAAGACCTTCGGATTCCCGAAGCGGCGCACTGGTAGAGAATGTCCGTCTGCCGGAGGTGTCCAGACCTGAGGTGAAATTCCTGCCTTTTGCCCCCTGCGGCCCTGTATATCCGTCTACGGCGAGGACTTTCCCTTGAGCCCCCACAGGGAGTTGCACAGTGGCAGTCGCCCTGTCGATCGGGAACTGCCAGCCGTTTCCTGTGACGTACCAGTAGAGCTCGTCATGGTCCCTGAAGTATCCGAGCTGGCGGTTCGTCCTGTATCTGAGCGTATATACGTGCTCCCCCGGCGGGACGAGGACGTTTGCATCCCCTATCTTTATCCGGACGCCGTTGTCTATGGCCTCGTAAATGAAATTCTCCTTCTTCCCGTCCCTGAGCACTTTTTCGACCTGAAAGCCCCGCATGGAGCGGTTCCAGAGCATGTCTCTGTAGACGGTGGGGAAGTCGCGATAGATGCCATGTTTGATGTCCTGGCCCTCAGCCAGCACCTTGATCGTCTCCTCGATGGTCACCGTGGAGTCGGCGTGCACGGTGATGAGGCTATCGAACGACATTATCCGCTCCTCATCCCCCTCGACTGGAAAGGCAGAGCCTTCAAGACAGACACATAAGATGGCGGCCAGAAAGAAGGCCGATAAACGTTTCGTCATCCTACCTAACTAACGTCAGCATGATTATATCACCCGATGCCATGCTCCCTTCGCATTCTTCCTTATCCCTTGCAGTGCCGGCTTGCTTCCGGACGCCGCTACGTAGCATACCAGATTTTTCGAAAAAATCCAGTTTCCACGGCGTCAGGTGCCGGGACAAGGGATCTGGGCATCGATCCTTTTCAGAAACGACGGCTCTTTGCATAATCGGGTATACTATTTAAGTAATGATTTCGAGGTATCCATGAGCGCGGTGATCCAGAAAATAACGCTGTACCTGAGGATGATCAAATTCTCCCACTCGATATTCGCGCTTCCTTTTGCGTTCACCTCGGCGCTGATTGCAGCATCGGGCATTCCGTCCCCGCGGCAGATATTCTGGATCGTGGCAGCGATGGTCGGCGCGAGGTCCGGTGCGATGGGGCTTAACAGGATCATCGACAGGAAGATAGACGCCTTAAACCCCCGCACGGCAGGAAGGGAGTTGCCTCGAGGGGTGATAGGCGTCGGTGAGACCGTCCTTTTTGTCGCCATCTCCTTCGGGGTGATGGTCTATGCGGCATATATGCTGAATCCTCTCTGCCTGGTGCTTTCGCCCCTTGCGATCGCCGTCCTTTTCCTTTACTCATATACGAAGAGGTTCACCTGGTCTTCCCACTTTGTCCTCGGCCTCTCGATTTCGGCCGCGCCGCTAGGCTCCTGGATAGCGGTGAAGGGCTCCTTCGACCCGGCGATACTCCCTCTCGTCCTTGCGGTGATCTTCTGGCTTGCCGGCTTCGATGTGCTCTACGCACTTCAGGATATCGAGTTCGACAGGAGCCATGGACTGTATTCGATCCCGAAGCGTTTCGGAGTGAGAAAGTCGCTTTATCTCTCGAGGTCTTTTCATGCGGTCAGCTTCTTCCTTCTCGTCGCCAACGGTCTGATCTTCGGCCTCGGCGGCCTTTACATAGCGGGCATGGTTGTCACCTGCGGTCTTTTCATTTACGAACACTCCCTGATAAAAGAGAATGACCTCAGCAAGCTCGACCTGGCCTTCTTCAACATGAACGGCTACATCAGCATGACGATTTTTTTCTTCACCCTTGCGGACTTTCTGATATGAAGAAATACGTCCTGGCGATCACCGGTGCGACCGGGCCTGTTATAGGGCTGAGGGTACTGAAGGAACTCTGCCGTGCGGCTGAAGCTCATGTGATAATATCCCGTCAGTCTTTCTCCATCATGCGTGACGAGGCCGGTGTCGATCTTTTCGCGGAGACGGCGGCAGCGACTGAGAAGAAGATCAGAAAGTTCGCCGGCTCTAAGAGTATCTTTTATTACGAAGAAGGGAATTTCGAGGCGCCCGTAGCGAGCGGGTCCTTCAAAACGGACGGGATGCTTGTGGTACCCTGCTCAATGAAGAGCCTGTCGGGCATCGCGCACGGATACGCTAACAGCCTTATCGAACGGGCGGCGGACGTGACGATCAAGGAAGGAAGGCCCCTTATCCTCGCACCGCGGGAGATGCCGTTTAGCCCGATCCACCTTGAAAACATGCTCGCGCTGGCGAGGCTGGGTGTGAAGATAGCCGCGCCGGTCATCGGGTTCTACCACGGCCCGAAGACGATAGACGATATGATCGATTTCGTTTCCGGCAAGATCCTCGACCTGATCGGAATAGAGCATGAGATTTTCAAAAGGTGGGGCAAATAAGGAGGGCGTTACAAATGAACAGACAGCACTTTCTGTCATTCCCGCAATCCCGAAGACTTTCGGGAGGTCGGGAATCCTTCCGAAGAAAGATTCTCGCCCCGGCGAGTCGCCGAGGATGACCGGACAAGCCGGAATGACCGGGAATGTAAATTGAGCGCAGATGCTATTCTGAGAATTCCAATAAGAGGGACGCAGCTCCTTCGCCGGGAAGAGTTCTTGGGGGCACGATTAGACATGCAGTCTCCATTTGCCTGTCGTGTCAGGGATACGTGAGCTGGAGTCGCTGGATGTTTGTCGCCTTCCCAGTCTGGCTGTTGATGTCCAGCGTTACCGCCGACAGGACCACCGCTCCCTGGGCCGTCTCGAATTTTGCCGGCATGCTGGAAAGGAAACGTTGGATTATCTGATCGACGTCCATGCCGATGACTGAATAAGCGGGACCTGTCATGCCTACGTCGGTGATATAGGCCGTTCCGTTCGAAAGGACTTTCTCGTCGGCCGTCTGGACATGGGTGTGCGTCCCGATTACCGCGCTTACGTCTCCGTCGACGTAGTAGCCGAAGGCGATCTTTTCGGAGGTTGCTTCTGCATGGAAATCTATGATGATGATCTTCGTTTCTCTCAGCAGTCTTTCGATTTCAGCCCTGCCCGTCCTGAAAGGACAGTCCATCCCCGTCATGAAGACCCGGCCCGAGAGGTTGAGGACCGCCGCCTTCAGCCCGTTCGGTAGCGTAAGCACTATGCTGCCGCTTCCAGGCACTCCCGGGGGATAATTGAGGGGCCTCAACACCTTGTTGTCCTTCGAGATGTAAGGTATGAAATCTTTTTTGTCCCATACATGGTTGCCGGTCGTGATGACATGCACGCCGGTCCTGAAGAGGTCGGCGACGAGCGGCTCGGTGAGACCGAAGCCCCCCGCGATGTTTTCGCCGTTGGCGATCACGAAATCTATCCTGCACTTGTCGACGAGGCCGGGCAGGAGGGCCTTGACGGCCGTCCTGCCGGGTTTCCCGACGATGTCGCCGATGAAGAGGACCTTCATACCGTGAAACGTGAGAAGTGAAACGTGAGAAGTCTCATGCCTCGGACCTTTAACCTTTGACCTTTCACAGTTTTATTTCGCATACTCGACATAGCGGGCTTCCCTGATGACCGTCACCTTGATCTGGCCCGGGTAGGACATCTCCGCCTCTATCTTTTTTGAGAGGTCCCGCGCCATCATCGAAGACATCTCGTCGTTCACGTCTTCCGGCTTCACGATGATCCTGATCTCCCTGCCAGCCTGGATGGCGTAACACTTCTCCACGCCCTTGAAAGACAGGGCCATCTTTTCGAGAGTCTCGAGCCTCTTGAGGTAGTGTTCGATGCTCTCCCTCCTCACTCCCGGCCGTGCAGCCGAAAGCGCGTCGGCAGCCGCGACGAGCGCCGCCTCTACCGTGATCGGTTCGCCTTCTCCGTGGTGCACAAGGACCGCGTTGACGACCTTGTTGTTTTCGCCATACTTGCGGGCGAGGTTAGCGCCGATCTCCTGGTGCGTGCCTTCGATCTCGTGGTCCACCGCCTTGCCGATGTCATGAAGAAGCCCCGATCTCTTGGCGAGTTTGGTGTCTACCCCGATTTCCCCGGCCATCATTCCGGCGATATAGGCGACCTCACGCGAGTGCTGGAGCATATTTTGTCCGTATGACGTCCTGTATTTGAGTCTCCCGAGGGTCTTTACAAGCTCCGGATGGATGCCGGAAAGCCCGAGATCGAAGACCGCCTTCTCGCCTTCTTCCCGCACGTTGATATCGACCTCCTTTCTCACCTTCTCGACGATCTCCTCGATCCTCGTGGGATGGATACGGCCGTCGGCGATCAGACGTTCGAGCGAAAGTCTCGCGACCTCCCGGCGCACAGGGTCGAAGGCGGACAGCGTTACCATCTCGGGCGTATCGTCGACGATGAGATCGACTCCCGTTGCCGCTTCGAGGGCCCTGATGTTCCGGCCCTCCCTGCCGATGATCCTGCCCTTCATTTCGTCGTTCGGAAGGCTCACCGCAGTCACGGTCGCGTCAGCCACGTAATCGCTTGCGTACCGTTGTATCGCAGAGCCCATGATCTCCTTCGCCTTTCTGTCGGCGTTTTCCTTCGCCTCGTCTTCGATCCTCTTGATAAGCTTAGCTACCTCAAACTTCGCCTCTTCTTCCGTGCGTCTGAGGATCTCCTGTTTCGCCTCCTCGGATGTGATCCCCGAGAGCTTTTCGAGTATGGCGGTCTGGTCCGTCAGAAGCTGGTTATACTTGTTCTCTTTCTCCTGTTGAGAACGTTCCTTGCCGCTGTACTCTTTTTCGCGCCGGCCGAGGTCGTGCTCGCGCTTGTCGATGATGTCGAATTTCCTCTCGATCGATTCTTCCTTCTGCCTGAGTCTTTTTTCGAGATGGTTGAGTTCTGTTTTTCTCTCCCGCAGTTCTTTTTCCGCTTCTGTCTTGGCCTGGTAAACGATGTCTTTCGCTTCGAGAGACGCCTCCTTCTTGATCGACTCCGCCTCCTTCAGCGTCTCGTCTATAATCTTTTTCTTTTCATTATTGATGGAGTCCCTCTGTGTCTTGAGGGCGTTCCTGTAGATGAGACTCATAATCAGGCCGACCACAACTCCGGCAACGACAGAGGCCAGCAGATATACCATGTTAATCATCCGAAGTGCTCCTCCTTTTTTGCAGCCGTGATTTGATAATCCTTTCAAACCCCTCCGCAGAAGGGTCGTAAAAGCGTTTCTCTGTTTTCATGTACTCCTGTTTCACATAGTGGCCCGGGAAGCTATGGGGGTAACGATACCCTTTCCCGGCCCCGAGCCGTTTCGCACCCGGATAATGGGCGTCCCGAAGATGCTCGGGGACCTGCTGCACCGGCTGCGTCCTCAGCTCTTCGGTCGCCTTCTCGATCGCCATATACGAGGCGTTGCTTTTCGGCGCCGAAGCAATGTATACCGCGGCCTGCGCAAGGGGTATCCTCCCTTCCGGCATCCCGATCCTCTCCAGTGCGTGCATCGCCGAAACCGCGACGGCGAGCGCGTGAGGGTCAGCGTTACCGACGTCTTCAGATGCGCAGATTACGATCCTCCTTGCGATGAAAAGCGGGTCTTCCCCCGACTCGACCATTTTTGCGAGCCAATAAACGGTCGCATCCGGGTCCGATCCGCGCATGCTTTTGATAAAGGCGGAAATAGTGTCGTAATGATCGTCTTCGTCGTAGTAAAGCGTCTTGTTCTGCAGTGCCTCTTTTACCCGATCCAGCGTGATGACCCGCTCTTTCCCCGCCTCGCCCAGGGAAAGGAAGGCGAGCTCCAGGATATTCAGCGCCCTCCTGGCGTCCCCTTCGCTCGTCGAAGCGATAAAATCAGCGGCGTCCTCCGCGAGGGAAACTCCATTGCCCGCAAGACCGCGGCTGTCAATCACTGCCCTCTTCACCAGCCCCCTCAGATCGTCCTTTGGAATAGGATTTAACCGGAAGATAAGCGACCTCGACGAAAGCGCCGGCACCAGCGAAAAGAACGGGTTTTCGGTGGAGGCGCCGATAAGTGTCAATTCTCCTGTTTCGATGTAGGGGAGGAGGGCGTCCTGCTGGAGCTTGTTGAAGCGGTGGATCTCGTCGACGAAGAGTATCGTCTTTGCAGACCTGATCGACGACACCGCTTCGCGTATGTCCTTGACGCCGGCGGTGACGGCGTTTATCGAGACGAAGTCGGCCTTTGTCTTGTGGGCGATGATATGGGCGAGCGCCGTCTTGCCGGTGCCCGGCGGCCCATAGAAGATCAGGGAGACGATCTTGTCTTCCTCTATCAGCCTCCTGAGGGGCCTGTTTGGACCGAGCAGATGTGACTGGCCGAGGAAATCATCGAAGTCCCCGGGTTGCATCCGCCAAGCAAGCGGAGGTGTCCTGCTCTCAGTTTTGAAAAGTTCCACGTTAGCTCCCTCGAGCGGGAGCTATAGTTTCAGCAGGGCTTTTGGAGCAGGGGAAAGACCGGAAGGCCCGGTATCAAAAGAAAATTGTCGATTTGAATCTATGGAAAAGTCTGCCACGGCAGACCCTGATATGCTGTATTCTCTTTTTTCCCTGAGGTTGCCACCCAAAAGCGCAAAAACTATAGCCGCCAGCTTTAACAACAGAATATGAATCCCGCCCTGTCGTGTATATGAAGAATCAGATCCGCCTATTGGATAGGTGGGTGCCATAAAGGTGGCTTTAGGCTTTTGACACCTGGTCAACATGCACACCGACACCTTACGCGGGCTCCCTAAAGATCTAATTTGCCGGATCAACTTTTTCATATATCACTTACAGGGCAGGTAATTACCCTATATATATTTATACCAGAAGAAGAGCCCTTTGGGCAAGGGGAAAATCTTTTCCTCTCGGCGGTTTTATCTTGTATTCACGGCCATTTTTTAATAAACTAAATAGATTATGTACAATAGTTACTACGGAGAACTATACCGTGGATTTCGCTGCGGGCGGGAGCTGTCTGCCGGCGATACGTGTGAACAAGTGACAGGAGGCCATACATGTTTGGATTGGGAATGCCGGAACTTATCGTCATACTCATCATAGTCCTGGTCCTTTTCGGGGCGAACAGGCTGCCCGAAATCGGCAAGGGAATCGGCTCGGCGATCAGAAACTTCAAGAAGGCGACGTCGGAGCCTGATGAGATTGATGTGACGCCGAAAAAGAAGGTCTCACAGGATGAAGAAAAGGGAGGCGGGGAAAAGGAAAAGGGTGAATAGAGGGCCTGCAGCCGTAATAGACCTGTCCGCCCTTGCGCACAACCTTGAAATCGTCAGAAAGATCGTCAGCAAAAAACAGATCATAGCCGTGGTTAAGGCCGATGCCTATGGGCACGGCTCGGCTGAGATCTCCCGAAGGCTTGTTTCTCTCGGTGTCTCCCGGCTTGCAGTCGCCTTTACGGGCGAAGCGAAGCTCCTGAGGCAGTCCGGCATCGGCGCCGAGATCATCGTCCTCTTCGACCGCACCGCCGCGGACGACTACTTTAACTATTCCCTGACCCCCGTGATCCAGGACAAACGCACCGCGCATGAGTTCTCTCGCCTGGCGGGACAGCGGGGAACGAGGGTCCGCGTGCATGTAAAGGTCGATACCGGAATGGGGAGAATAGGGTTCAGCCCTGAGAATGCGGCTGCAGAAGTTGCCGAGATCGCCGGGCTGGAGGGGATCGAACTGGAAGGTCTGATGAGCCATTTTTCCGAGGCCGATCTCGCCGACAGGTCATATGCCCTCCGGCAGCTCAGCGTGTTCAATGCGATCAGGGACAAAGTCTCCGCGAAACTCGGCAGGCATGTCATGTGCCATATGGCAAACAGCGCCGCTGTGCTCTCGTTGCCGGAGGCGATACAGGACGCGGTAAGGCCGGGGCTGCTTCTTTACGGATGCTCTCCTTTTAAAGAGGGGCATGGTCTGAGGCCGCTTATGACTGTCAAGACCGGCTTGCTGACGGTCAGAAACCTGCGGTCCGGTACGCCGGTGAGTTACGGCAGGACATTTACGACGAAGAGACGGAGCAGGATAGCAGTTGTACCTGTCGGCTATGCGGACGGATATAACCGGCTTTTTTCAAATAACGCCGAGATGCTCGTCAAGGGGAGAAAGGCGCCGGTGGTCGGCAGGGTCTGTATGGACCTTACGATGCTCGATGTGACGGATATCGACGGCGTGGAGGAGGGCGACGAGGTCGTTATCCTCGGGAGTCAGGGCCGTGAAACGATTACCGCGGCCGACCTTTCCGGAAGGATCGGCACGATCCCTTATGAAATCATCACGTCCCTCGGGAGCAGGGCGAAGAGGGAATATGTGAATTGACAGGCCTTGAGACTCCTGGGGCCGATCCTGTACAATACGGCATCGTGATACTTTAAGTGTGGACGAGGTAGATATGCATAAGAAGATCGGCGAAATACTCCTCGAAATGGGTTTCATCACCGAGACCGACATAAAGAGGATACTCGAAGTCCAGATCGCCGAGGGAGGCAAGAGACGTTTCGGGGAGATTCTTCTGGCAGGGGAAATGCCCGAAGAACGGATCCTCAAGGCTCTGGCGGTCCAGTTTAACATGCCTGTCGTCGATGCGCAGGAATTCCCCGAGCAATTTCCCGTCGAAAAGATCTCCTACCAGTTCCTCGAGAATAACACTCTTCTTCCGCTGGGCCTCAGGGACGGCGTCCTCACGATGGCGGTCAGCGATCCGATGAATACGGAATGCATCGAGACGATCCGTTCTTCTTTCGGATACGAAGTCGAGATGGTGCTCGCGGGGAGAGACGAGATCATGCGACACCTTCAGCTCCTCAAGGCTTCGAGGTCCGCGGTCATGCAGCAGGTGATAGAGGATGCCGCGGAAGATGAGGCGGCCGGTCCGGACGTGACCGGCGAGATAAGCCACCTGAGGGACCTGGCCCAGGAAAAAGGCATTATTCAGCTTGTCAACCTCATCATCGAAAACGCAGTGAAGGACCGTGCAAGCGACATCCATATCGAGCCGGGTGAAGTCAGCGTCAGGGCGCGCTACCGAATCGACGGCGTGCTGTACGAAAAAGAGACTTTCCCTGCAAGAATGTATTCGGCGATCTCATCCAGGGTGAAGCTCCTGGCGCAGATGAATATCGCGGAACGAAGGCTGCCGCAGGACGGCAGGATCAAGGTAAACGCGGGGGGAAAGGCCGTGGACATCAGGGTCTCGACCCTGCCGACGATTTACGGCGAGAGCATCGTAATGAGGCTCCTCGACAAGGAGTCCTCTTTCATCACCCTCGAACAACTCGGCTTCGACAGGGTCCTGCTCGATATCTACGAGGAGACGATCAAGAGGCCCTACGGCATGATACTGATCACCGGCCCGACTGGCAGCGGAAAATCGACCACGCTCTACGCGTCGCTGGACAAAATCAATTCGTCCGAAAAGAAGATCATTACGATCGAGGAACCGGTCGAATATCTTATGTCCGGCATCAACCAGATCCAGGTGAGGCCGAAGATCGGCCTCACCTTCGCGGGCGGCCTCAGGCACATCGTCCGGCAGGACCCGGACATCATCATGGTCGGCGAGATCAGGGACCTCGAGACGGCCGGCATCGCTATCCATGCCGCGCTGACAGGGCACCTGCTCTTCAGCACCCTCCACACCAACGACGCGCCTGGCGCGATCACGAGGCTGATGGATATGGGCATCGAGAATTACCTCGTCTCCTCCACTCTCATCTGCGTCATGGCCCAGAGGCTTGTGAGAAAGACCTGTAACCGGTGCAGGGTGAGCCGGCCTGTATCCGAGGAAATTAGGAGAAAGTTCGACTATACTATCACCGACATGTGGGCGGGCGAGGGGTGCGAACACTGTTCCGGGACCGGGTATCGCGGGCGGGTGGGGATCTTCGAGGTGTTGCCGGTGGGAGACGAGATACGGGAGTTGGTCATGCGGAGGGCCACGGTGAAGGAAATTAAGGACAAGGCGGTTGCCCTCGGGATGCGCACGCTGAGGGAAGACGGCATACAAAAGGTGAAAGACGGCATCACCACAATAGACGAGGTGCTGCGGGTTACGCAAGTTGGACTATGAGTCGGTCAAAGGTGAAAGGTGAAAAGTTAAAAGTGGAACAGCAAAAGGAAAAAAAGCGCCGACTTTTCACATTTTACTTTTCACGTTTCACGGAAGAAGGGATCGCGCTGATCATGGTACTCTGGGTTCTCGTCATGCTTACCATCATCGCTCTTAATTACCTCGGCTCATCCAGGGCGAATTCTGCCGGTACGCGGAACCTGAAGGAGGAGACACAGTCTTACTATATGGCCCTTTCTGGATATCACGAGGCGTTGCAGTATCTGATGTCCGACAAGGACCCGGGCTTTGACTTGTTCGATACCGACGGGAATTTCCGGGTCGACAGGGACACCCCTCCTATCACCGGGACGAAGAGCGTGGGGGACGGCGAGGTGAATATCCGGATTACCGATGAGAATTCGAAGATCAACATCAATAATGTCCAGCCGGAACGTCTCAAGAGTCTGTTGGAATATGCCGGGATACCCGAAGAAGCCATACCTGAACTGATTGATTCTATCGAGGACTGGAAGGACCCCTCGAGTAAGGAAACCCATCGGCTCCTTGGCGCGGGTGATGACTATTATGAATCTCTGGCCGATCCTTATACGGCGAAACACGCTGTTTTTGACGTGCCGGAGGAACTGCTGCTCGTGAAGGGCATGAAACCCGAATACCTTTACGGTTCGAAGGACATCAAGCCCCTTCTGCCGCTTCTCACCACGTTCGGAAAGGGCGGCATGAATATCAACACCGTCAACCAAGACATGATGACGATGCTCGGCCTCAACAACTTCGAAATAGAGGCGGTGATGAAGCAGAGGACCGCCGAGGCAGGGGGCTTCACCTTCGTGCCCGAGGAGTTCGCCCGCCTCGGGTTCGGCGCAACTTCCTCGGGCGTACTGAGAATCGAAGTGACCGCCAGGGCGCACATGAAAGGCCCCGTGTCAAAGGTCGTCGCAATCATTAACCGGCAGCCGGCGGGCGGGACATACAAGATCCAGACCCTTTATTGGAGAGAAAGTGCGGAGAATATTAGGGGTTAGTTTCGGCCAGGACCGGCTCGGGGCGGAAATTATCGAATACGGGCTGTTCGCGAAAAAGACGGTCAGGTCCGAAAACCTCGTACTCCCGGAGGCGGAGGAGAGGGACATTTTCATCGCGGGGGCGCTTGAGAAATGGAAGAAGGAGCACGCGCCGGACGGCGCCGTCATCGGGCTGCCGCTTCAGCGTTTCTCTCATCAGCTGGTCGACATGCCGGCCATGAAAAGAAGTGATATGAAGAAGGCCCTCCTGTTCGAACTCGAGAAACATCTGCCGCTTCCCGTCGATGAATATCTTTTCGATTTCTTAATCATGCCGGGGGAACCGGGCCGTACAAAGGTCCTGGTCCTTTCGGTCAAGAAAGAGGTCGTGCGCCGGATGACGGATATGTGCGCGGCAGCCGGTATCGCAGTCACCTCGGTGAGGTGCAATACGCTCTCTGTGCTCTGGAACATGCTCGATATGGCCGGGAAGAACGTGCACGGCCTTTTCGTAATCGGCACAGGGGACGGCTATGAAATCTCAGGGGTAAAGAATTCCTCTCCATTGTACCTGAAGTCTTATGCGAAGAATGCGGACCTTACCCGGGAAATCGAGAGGCTTGCAGCGCTGTATCCCGGCGGTGTATATTTCATGGGCGACGCCGATGCTGCGACGGTGGAGAGGTTCAGGGGCAGAAAATTCGCCTTCCCGATCCCGGGGGCTCTCGCCCTTTCGGCGCTGAGGAAGAACTTTTTGAACCTCGACTTCCTGCCGGAAGACCTGACAAGAACAGGCGCCGACCCTTACCCCTACCTCATAGGCGGATTGGCAGCAGCCTCTTTGGCGATCTTTCTTCTGACCGGCGTTACTGTCTATTACAAGCAGTGGAGCACGCTGAAGGCCATAGAGACAAAAGGGGCGGCCATCAGGGCAAGGGCGGCGGGCGTCCTGGCGGAGAGGAAGAAGCTCGATGCGCTCCGGAATAACAGGGATGCGCTCCGCGATTTCCTCGGGAAAAGCAATGTGGCGATAAAGGCGATGAGCGAACTCAGTGAGGTGCTGCCGAAAGACTCTTGGCTGATCAATATAGCTGTCGACGACAAGGGGAAGGTGGAGATCGAAGGATTCACCCGCAAGACCTCCTCGGTGATCGCGGCGCTGGAAAAGTCGAAGGCGTTCAAAAACGTGGCTTTTTCGGCTCCCATCCTCGCACGAGATGGTGAAGAACGGTTTGCTCTCTCGATGGAGGTCGAAGGCCGGTGAGCAGACGATATGCACTTTTAGGGGTGGCTCTTGTCCTGGCGGTCCTGGCATTCGAGTATTACTTCCTGAGACCCGGATCGGAGCTTCTGAAAGACCGCGTGGATGCGGCATACGCCGTGATGCAGAAGGACGAGCTGTATCTGAAAGGGGCGGCTGCTACAGGGGAAGGCATTCAGACCGTTTCCCGCGAAGTAGAGGTTTTGGAAAAGAGATTGATACCGGAAAAATCGGAGTTTCTCGCTGCTGCGAGATTGCAGGGTGAGGTATCCGACCTCGCTGAAAAAGCCGGCCTGAAGGTGTTGACGATAAGGCCGCTTGCGGCTTCAAAGGTGAATGACTACCGGAGCGTCCCGATATATTTCGAGGGCAACGGGAGCATAAGAGGTATAAGCGAGTTTCTGCGGTCGATCGAGTCGGACGGCCTGCTGATAAGGATCGACAAGCTGGGGCTGAACATCACTAACATGCAGAATCCGAAAGACCTGAAGTTCAAAATTCAGGTATCGGGACTGGCGAAAATATGATACGGAAGGTCGCAATGCTTGCGGTCGTCTTTTTTTTGTTCCTTTATGCGGTCTGGAATTTTTACACTCAGGCAATTGTACTGGACCCGCTCTCCGAGGTTGCGATGGAGCGGCCCCGGCAGGGGGGGCGCCAGGCGGGCGCCGGGGTAGAATATCGGCCGGCATGGAGCAAGGTTATAGCCGAGAAAAACCTCTTCAGCGCCGAAAGGACATATCGGGAACAGAAACCGGTTTCGTCCGTGCCGCAGGTACCGGAAAAAAGGCCCGAGTTTGTGCTCAAGGGGATTGTGCTCGATTCCTACGGCGACTATGTCGCGTATCTCGAGATCGACAAGTCGAAACCTGTCGCCGTCCGTAAAGGAGATAAAATCGAGAAGACAGAAATAGTTGGCGTATCCGCCAGGCAGGCTGTGCTAAAATGGAACGGCGAAATTATCGATCTGAGCCTGGAGAGGATTAAGACTATTGATAATTCGAAGGTGGCGAAATGAACTATAAGACAGTCGCAGTCATGCTTATGCTATTGGTGGTATACTCCTGCGCACCGAAACAGGCGGTGAAGCCGGTCGAGACCCCTGCGCCTCCCGGTGAGGCGCTGAAGCTGCCCGAGGTCGAGCCGAAGAAGGAAACGGTCGGGGAGAAAAAGGCCGGGGAAGGAAAGACTGGGGCGCCGGCACCTGCGCCTGCCGAAAAGGAGCAGGAAGAGCAATACGTCATGCTCAACTTCGAGAATACCGACGTCGAAACTGTCATCGCTACGATATGCGAGATGCTGAAGATCAACTATATTATTGCACCCGGCGTATCGGGCAAGATCACGATCCAGTCTTACAATAAAATCCCCATGAGCGAACTGTTCGCGACCTTTCAGACGATACTGGAAGTGAATGGATTCACCGCGGTGAAGTACGGCAGTTTCTACAGAATCGTGCCGATCGACACGGCAAAGCAGCAGCCTGTTACGGTTGCGACCGGAAAGAAGCCCGTTGTCCCCACAGACCAGAGCTTCGTGACCCAGGAGGTGCCGCTCGAGTATGTGAAGGCGGGCGATGTCGCCAATATCGTAAGGAACCTGATGCCGAGGGGGACGGACATAATCGTCTACGAGCCTTCCAATATGCTGATAATTACTGCGCCCCCTGCGGGGATGCTGAAGTTCCTGAAGATCCTTGAAGCGATCGACATCCCGGCCACCGAACGTGACACGGTGAGGACCTTTGTCTACTATGTCGAAAACGGCGAGGCGAAGAAGCTCATGGATATCCTCAAGAGTATTTATGTTAACAAAAAAGGAGAGGCTTCTCCGGTCAGGACGACCGGTCCCGCTTCTACTCCTGTCCCCCCGGTGCCGACCGCGCAGTCGACGCGTGCCCGTATCCAGAGGCCCCAGACGACACCGAGCGGCGCCTCTGTCCAGGAAGGGTTGGCGGGAGAGATAGAAGGAGAGCCTCAGATTGAGGCGTACGAAGACATAAACGCCCTGCTGATCAAGACGACGCCGAGGGGGTATCTCTCTTTGCTGGAGACTATCAAGAAACTTGATGTCCAGCCGAAACAGGTGCTGATCGAGGTGCTGATAGCCGAGATCACGCTCGACAACAGTACGCAGTTCGGGATCGAATGGCTCCTCAAGTCCTCAGTCCAGACCTCAAACAGGGATTATGATTTCGACCTCATCGGCGGGTTTACCGATAAGAATACCGACAGGCTCCAGTACAATACCGATACCAACAGGTTCCAGCTCCCGGCGAATGCGGACAAGATCCTGACGCAGCCGGTGAATGCCTTTGCGAATATCCTTGCTCCGAGAAAATTCGATATGCTGCTCACCGCCGCGGCCTCTTCCGGAAGGCTCAACGTGATCGCAAGCCCGCACATCCTGGCGCTTGACAACAAGGAGGCGAAGATCGAGATTGCGGATGAGGTGCCGGTTGCCACGGCGATAACCCAGCCTATTGCCACCACCGGCACTACCGTCAATGCTACGTCCCAGGTGCAGTTCAAGCTGGCAGGAACGATCCTTACTGTTACTCCGCACATCAACGATAAAAAACAGGTAACGCTGAAGCTGGTGCAGGAGGTGAGCGATATCGGCAAGACCTACCCGATCGGGGGGCAGGACTACCAGGGGTTCACCACGCGAAAGGCGACGACTACGGCGATCGTTCAGGACGGCCACACTCTAGTGCTGGGGGGTATCATCAATGAGACAAAGCAGACTACGCACAACGGCATCCCGTTCCTCAGCGATCTTCCTGTCTTGGGCTATCTCTTCGGATCGACGACGAACACGAATACGAGAAAGGAATTGATCCTAATGGTCACCCCTCGCGTGATCGGCAATTATGAGGAGGCCGACGATCTAACTCAGGAGTTAAAGGAGCGGGTCAGGGGGCTTAAGGAGCGGATAGAGCGCAAAGAAAGGGAGGAGAGAAACGGCGGAGAAACACAGCAAGGGCAGACGGAGGCGCCGGCATCCCCGGCTTTTACAGGCAAGCCCTCGGACTGATAAAAAGACCTGGATTTTCTCTGTGAGCCATGGACGATCAGGTCCGGCAGTGACAAGCCCGTAAGTTTCATACATTTAATTGCCGAAGCGTAATAGATTCCCTCCCGTTTTCAGACAGGGAGGTCAACCCTATATTCATCGCGGGGCCTTTCTTGGTGTTTGTTCCCCTGTTTGATGCAAAAATAATCTTGACTTTTTCTTCCCATGAGGTAGATTGGAAATGAGGCCTTTTGGAAGAAGGCCTTGCAGATCACGATTACGGCTTGCAAGGGAGGAGGAGGTGAAGCAGGTGAAGAAGACATTGAGCAGAGAGGCTCTTGTCAAGGAGGCCGCTTTCTGGTCGCGTCTGCAGAAGGCAGCCAAGGAAAACCCTGGCAAGGTATGCCACAAGTGAAAGGGCTGAAAGAGCTGAAGTTGCCGGTCGGCAACGAGATCTCGTTAGGCGGATAGGGAAGAGCAATTTTCCCATCCGCCGGGTTTTTCTCCTCCCTGGTTCCATGAACAAGCGGTAAAATAGAACAATTCTAAACAGTCATGTCAATAACCAATTCTCATGAATTCTTCATACAGTGGCACCTGACGGAAAGGTGCAACCTGAGATGCGCCCATTGTTATCAGACCGGCGGAAAAAGCGCAGAGCTTTCGCTGGCGGAGATCAGGTCTGTTGCGGAAGAGGTTGCGGAGACGCTGGATGTATGGAGCGAAACGTACGGTATCTCTTTTTCGCCGAGCGTCAGCGTCACCGGCGGGGAACCTTTTCTCAGACCGGATCTCCCGGAGATCCTCGAAACGATCCGGAACAAGGGTTTTGACCTCTATCTCCTTTCAAACGGCACCCTTATCGACGAGGCAAGGGCGGGGATGCTTTCCCGCCTCTCGGTGAATGGTGTCCAGATAAGCATGGAGGGGCCTGCGGTTGTGCATGACGCTATCAGGGGGAAGGGAAGCTTTTCGGCGTCTGTAGTTGGTATCAGGCATCTTATCGATGCAGGGCTGAGGGTGACGATAAACGCGACGTTGTCGGACCTGAACTCGGGGCACTTGCGCGATCTTGTGGAGATCGCCCTTTCGCTCAGGGTGCAGCGGCTGGGTTTTTCGAGACTTGTCCCGTCCGGCAGAGGACTCGGGCTCATCGACAGGATGGTCGAAAGGGAAAAAGTCAGAAAGATATACGATGAGATCTTTTCTCTTAGGCCGGCAGGCCTCGAGATCGTCACCGGTGATCCGGTGGCGTCACAGATGAGCTGTCCTGCGGACGAGGATGCGGGTAACGTTGCAACCGGCGGCTGTGCCGCCGGTTTATCGGGACTGACTTTCCTGCCTGACGGAACGATCGTCCCCTGCAGAAGATTGTTTGTGCCGATAGGCAATGTCAGAAACGACAGGATCAGGGAAGTCTGGGCCTCTTCGCCGGTGCTGGCGGCGCTTCGTGATAGGACCCGATACAAGGGAAGATGCGGTGACTGCAGGAGGTGGGCGGTCTGCAGGGGCTGCCGCGCGATCGCCTATGCGTATTCATCTGCCAAAGGCAAACCTGATTTTCTTTCAGAGGATCCCCAGTGTTTTATCGGGGGAAGAGGCTGAATCCAACTGTGCATAACGTCAGGAGGACATGCTGAAAAAATCCCATAAAAGCGGCAGCGTTTGATTGGTGATTCACGTAAACGCAGAAATTGCCATGTGCGGCATTCTGAAAAAGGGTCGGCCGGCCACGTTTGGGGACTTTGCGGAGCCGTCCGCACACGGCGGATCCGCCCGAGGAGGACTGATGATGGACTTTTTTCACCAAATCCTCCTTCTCTTGTTGACAGTATGACCGATTTTCTTGCCTTGGTTACTGTCATGGTTTGGCCCGTAATTCCGCTTTTTTGGATCCCGGTCCATGAATTTCCAAGGCTCTTCAGGCGTCTCGGCAAGTTGACCTATATTATGCCGGCTGTCCTTTGGCCGCCGCTCGCGTATGTCATCTTTATCGGCCGGGACCTGCTTCTCCATTACCGGTTTGATCTGCCTTTATCGGTCCGGATTGCGGGGGCTTTCTTGCTGGCGGCGGGGATTGCACTTCAGATCAGGACCGGAGTGCTCCTGAGTCTTCGCGGGCTTATGGGAATTCCGGAGATATCTCCCGGGACATCTGACAGGCTGGTGCGGGAGGGAGTATTTTCTGTTGTGAGGCATCCGACCTATCTGTCGCACACCATGATGCTGACGGGAATGTTTCTTCTAACCTCTGTGGCCGCCGTCGGGATCGTTGCGCTTCTCGATTTCACGGTGATAAACGCGTTCGTCATTCCCCTGGAAGAGCGGGAGCTCTTTACACGGTTCGGAGCGGATTACGTCGAGTACCGTAAAGAGGTGCCGAGGTATTTCCCCAGGATCGGGAAGAAGTAGCGCTGCCGCTTGCTCAGGGGCAGGCAACGAGGAGCCCTTTTCCGGAGCCACGAATTGACAACCCATATGATCGAAACAATATAATTATAGCAGTAAGCTTTCTCCCTGACACAGAATCCTGAGAAGCAGGCACGATGACCTGCGGGGAGAAGTGCAGTAAATATGACAGAGAAGAAGACATATTACGTTAATAACACCTTTCGCACCTATTTAAGCATGAGCTGGCTGGTTTTTATTCTTTTTTTCGTTTCAGGCGCCTGCGGACTGATCTATGAGGTCGTCTGGTCCAGAATGATGATGCTCATATTCGGCAGGAGCGTTATCGCAGTCGGTATCGTCCTGGCGGCCTTCATGTCGGGCATCGCTCTGGGCAGCTACCTGCTCGGGAGGTACGCCGACCGGACCCGCAACCCTCTGCGGCTTTATGCTCTTTGCGAGGCAGGAGTTGGTCTTGCCGCCTTCGTCGCCTCGTTCCTGTTGATGCGGATAACGCCGGTCTATGCATGGGTGCATGAGACCTTCGGCGAGTCGCCGTTGGCGTTCTCGGTTGTTCGTTTTTTCATTGCGTTTGCGCTTCTCATCGTTCCCACTATCCTTATGGGCGTTAGCCTGCCGGTCTTGTCCAGGGTCGTAGTGAAACGGTTGTCCCGGGTGGGAAAGGAACTGGGAGGCCTGTATGCGGTCAACACCGTTGGAGCGGTAGCCGGGAGCCTTGCGGCCGGGTTTTATCTCATCGGCCGTCTCGGTCTGCACGGAGCGGTCGACGTGGCTGTCCTCGGGAACTTGGCGGTGGGCTTGCTGGCTTGGATGGCGTCCGGACGTCTGCAACGTGCCGATGCTGCTGACGGCCCGTCTTTGCCGGTCGATCTCTCCTCACCGCGTCCCGTTGCCGGCGCTCAGGCCGCGCGAACCTACCGCATCGTGCTCTGGGCATTCGCCCTCTCCGGAGTGTCATCGTTCTCGTACGAGATATTCTGGACGCGTTCCCTCGTCTTTCTGCTCGGCAGCACGACATACGCCTTTACTCTGATGCTCACGGCATTTCTGTCGGGAATTGCTCTCGGGGGTTACGGTATCCGGTTCCTGGGGAGAATAGTTAGAAGCCCGTTGCGGCTGCTTGCGGCAGTCGAAATGCTGATCGGAGTCTTTTCGGCAGTTGCTCTGCCTTTGCTCTTCTACGTCGTGAAATCGGAGAGTGTGCGCTCGTTTATTGAACGGTTTTCAGGCCAGACCGACCTGCTCGCGGTCTCCAACTTCGTGATCGCACTTTCTGTAATGCTTCTCCCTGCCACCCTGATCGGCGCTACGCTGCCTCTGATGGGAGAGGTCTTCGTATCCGATCTTCGGAAAACCGGAAGGACCGTCGGAAAGATCTATGCCGTCAATACGATGGGCAATGTGGCTGGAGCGCTCCTGCCTGGCCTCCTGATTATGCCTCTCCTGGGCATACAGAAAGGTATCCTACTGATGGCAGCCCTCAATATCACACTGGGAGCGGTGATTTCCCTCTCGCGGTGGAGACACGCCGTGGCCGTTGTGGTTGCAGGTATGGTCGCCATCCCGGCCGTAGCGTTTGGTCTCGGGAAGATGCCGATCTCTTTTCAGTTCCCGTCGGAGTATCAGAAGCCGATAGACGAGGTGCTGTACTACCGGGAGGGTGGACTTGTGACGACCAAGGTGTGGGTCAGCGCCGAGACGGGGTATAAGGTGATCAGCGTCGACGGTATCAACATCGGAGGGACGAGTGATTCCGACTACAAGCAGCAGATCCTGGCCCATCTGCCGAAGCTTCTGATGAAATCGTATCGATCGGAGCTGTCGATCGGGCTCGGCTCCGGCATCCTGGTCGGAGAGAGTGCGCGGCACGCCGCTCTGAAGAGGATCGTGAGCGTGGAGATATCACGGGGCGTTGTAGAGGGAGCACGGTACTTCGCGCAACAGAATTTCAATGTCCTCCGTGACCCGCGCGTTTCTGTCGTGGTCGATGACGTGGTCGACTACCTCAGAACGACCAAGGAGAAGTTCGACATCATTTCGGCCGATGAGAAGACGACGGGCAAATACGCCACCAATTCCTTTTCGTACTCGAAGGAATACTACGCGCTTCTCAGACAGCGGCTCGCCCCTGGAGGACTCGTGATCCAGTGGGTTCCGACCGATCTTCCTCCTTCTCAGTATGCACTAGCGCTGAGGACGTTTGTCGATGAGTTCCCTCATGTCCAGCTTTGGTACTTCCCTTCCGTCGGAATCTTTACCATGACGAACACCTTCCTCATCGGATCGAACGATCCTGTCGGGATCGATGTCCTGCGGATGCGCAAGGCCATGGATTCCGACCTGGACGCCTTCCGGGGCATTCGCAAGTATGGCCTTACCTCAGCCGAAGCGGTGCTGGCGCATTTTGTCGGCACGAAAGAGACGCTGAGTCGTGCCCTGCCGCCCGGACCCGTAAATACTTTCGAATATCCGTACTACGAGTTTTACTCTCCCCGGGACTATGCCGTCCCGGCGGACGAGAGGACTCTTGTGAACCACACGATGCTGGCATCGATGCGCGGGCCGGACTTCGATCGGTTCGTACTGGGGGGCATTGCGGGGCAGGAGGCCGCCCGTCTTAATGCGGCTTTCCAGGCCGAAGGGATATTCCTGGAAGGAGTCCGCGCACGGCTGGAGGGAGGGGGGGCGGAGCGTGTAGTGCCGTTCTGCGAGCAGGCTGTTTCAAGGGCGCCATGGGACAGGGGCTTGCGCGACGAAGTCCTCTCCTATCTCTACAATGCGGTCAGCAGGTATTTCTCCGGAGGGAATGCGGCGGAGGCCGTCGATCTCATGCGGCGGGCGGCAGACGTCTATCCGGAGTATAGCGAAATCCATTACCGGTACGGGCTGTTGCTCTGGGAGCTAAACAAGCCCGTTCATGCGGTCGGCGAGATTCAGCAGGCCCTGGCCTTGAATCCGGATTTTGTACCCGGTCGAAGGGCATTGGCGTATATGTACCAGTCGCTCGGAAAAACCGGAGAAGCCGGCGAGCAATGGAAAGATGCCCTCGTACTCGACCGGGATGATTTGCCGACTCTGGAGGGTTACGGTACTTTTCTCCTCAAACAGCCTGCCGGGACCGAAGAGGCCCTCGGCTATCTCCGCAAGGCCTATGAGCGTGACCCTGACGAACCGGGCGTGATCGATGGGTACGCGCGGGCTATGTACCTGAGCGGCAGCATCCCGGAGGCACGACGTATCGTACGCAAGGGCGGGGATTACTATAAGTCAGATCCGTATTTCGGGAAGTGCAGGGCGGCGATCCTGGGCACGCATTCTTAGGGCGATTGGCGCGAACGAAAATATCCGGGAAGGCCCGCAGCGCCATTTTCCTTTTCCACATCCTTATGCTAATCCGAGCATATCAAGGGCGAGCATCAGGTTCAAAAAAGAGACAACTGCGGCCGTTGTCCAGAGGAGGACGTTGTCGGTCGGTGAATTCGAATGTTTTCCCATCACTCTTTCCGACGACGTAAGGGATATCTGCGAAAAGATGGTCCATGGAAGCTGGACAGCGAGGACGATCTGACTCCAGATGAGACCGCTGAAGGCGTCTTGCAGAAACAGGACGATAAGGACGGCCCCCGAAAAGGTGATCGCTGCGCCAGCACGGGAGTGGTTGTCCGAGATATCGAACGGCTCCGCGAATATGCCGGCGAAGATACTGCCTCCGGCCATCGCAGCGGTGACGGACGAAGAGAAGCCCGAGAGGACCAGCGCGACGGCGAAGATGATATGTGCGGCCTCCCCGAGGAGCGGCTTCAGGGTGACGTCTGCCTGGGCGAGGTCGGTCACGACCATGCCCCGTGAATGAAAGACGGTGGCCGCGATGATGATAAGCGCACTATTGATCGCCCATCCGACGATCATGGCGAGGAGCGTGTCGGCGAATTCGTATTTCAGCTGCCTGCCGATGATCTCCTCTCCTTTTCTGTTCCACTGCCTGCTCTGAATGATCTCCGAGTGAAGAAAGAGGTTATGCGGCATGACGACTGCCCCCAGGACGCTCATCACGATCGGAAGGGAGCCTGAGGGAAACGAAGGCACGGACCAGCCCATCAACGCCTCGTTCCACCCGATATGCACGAGGCTGAGTTCGAAGAGGAAGGAGAAGCCGATAAGCGACACGACGGCAATGATCCATTTTTCGAGTTTCCGGTAGCCGTTCGAAAAGAGGAGATAGCCCGCGGAAATGGCGGTGATCAAAGCCCCTGTCCTCAGCGGGAGGCCGAAAAGCATATTGAGGCCTATCGCGGCCCCGAGCACCTCTGCCATGGCAGTTGCTGCTGCTGCGGCCATGGCGCTGCCGAGAAAGAGCCTGCTCGTCCGCCTGCCAAGGAATTTAGTGGACGATTCCGCGAGACAGAGCCCGGTCACGATCCCAAGGTGCGCGGCATTATGCTGAAGGACGATGAGCATAAGGGTCGAGAGGGTGACGATCCAGAGCAGGCTGTATCCGTATTGAGACCCTGCGGCCACATTAGAAGCCCAGTTCCCCGGATCGATGAACCCCACGGTCACCAGGAAGCCCGGGCCGATAAATTTCAGGATATCGAGCCCCCCGAACCTCGGGACATGTTTGCCAAAAATGTTGAAACTTGACATAGCAGCTATTCTCATTATATCCGGTGTCGCAAAAAAAACTTCCTCTCCCGGTCTTCTCTATGACGTTGTCCCCCGGTGAAGCCGAAAGCGTTCGATTTTTGGTATTATTACCAGATAAAGGAGAAACGTGCTTAAGGAAAGTCAACATGGATATTAAGGCGCTGCTGAGCGACCTTCAGAATTTTTATACGCTGGCGTACCGCGGCCTTTTGGGCATAGTGCGCAGGCCGTTTTATTTTAAGGACGCGATGATCCAGATGGATTACGCAGGCGCCGGCTCCCTTGTGATCGTGTTTATCGTCGACCTCTTTGTGGGTATGGCGCTTTCCCTCCAACTGTCCGCAGAGCTATCGAGTCTGGGCATGAAGATGTACATCGGCATGATCGTGGGGATTTCAGTCGTGAGGGAACTGGGGCCGGTCGTGACCGCGCTCGTCTTTACCGGCCGCGTCGGCGCAGGTATGGCCTCGGAGCTCGGCTCCATGGTCCTTGGGCATCAAGTCGACACCATAAGGGTCTTCGGGTTCGATCCTGTGAAGAAACTGGTCGTGCCGAGGATTGTGAGTTCCCTGATAATGCTTCCGGCCCTGACAGTGATCGGGGTGGCGGTTTCTCTCCTGGGGGGATACTATATCGCCGTGTTTGTAAGCCATCAAAGCGGCACGTTTTACTGGAGTTCGATCCGCAACATACTGACGATGGAGAACGTGCTTGCAGGGGCCATCAAACCGTTTATCTTCGGATATCTCATTTCCTCCATCTGCTGTTATATGGGGCTTTCCACAAAGGGCGGCGCGGTAGGGCTGAGACAGTCGACGACGATGGCTGTTGTCATGTCGATCGTCATGATCATTATCTCGGATTTTCTCCTTACGAGGGTGCTTCTCTATGTCCTGGGGTTCTCGGTATGATCGTGTTCGACGGGGTCAGTTTCTCCTATGGCAGCCGGAGGGTACTGCGAGATGTGCACCTTTCGGTCGGTTTTCACGAACGGGTGGCGGTCCTCGGAGGCAGCGGGGAGGGCAAGACTACGATACTGAGGCTGATCCTGGGGCTCATAAAACCCGATGAGGGGAGGATCCTTATCGAGGGCGATGATATCACGGCCAAACGCGAGGAAGAGCTCAGGGACGTGCGCATGAAATTCAGCATCGTATTTCAGGAGGGAGCTTTGTTTGACTCCCTCGACGTGAAGGAGAATGTGGCATACTGTCTTCGTGAGTATACCTCCATGTCCGAAGAGGAGATCGACTCAAGGGTGCGGGAGATCCTCGGCTCGGTCGGGGTGGAACAAGCCATACATCTCATGCCGGAAGAGCTGAGCGGCGGCATGCACCGGAGGGTCTCGATAGCGCGGTCACTGGCGCTGGGAACGCCCAAGATGTTTCTGTACGACGAACCGACGACCGGACTCGACCCGGTCAACGCGGACAATATATGCAGGCTGATTGCCGACCTTTCTAAAGACGGGAGGGGGTTTATCATGGTGACCCATAAGGTGAGCGACGCGCTGAAGGTCGCTGACAGGTTCATATTTTTGAAGGACGGCTCGCTGCTCTTCGACGGGGACAGCCGCGGGCTGCTTCATACCGACGCGCCTGAGATCAGGATGTTTATCGAAGAGATAGGCCATCAGGGTCAGGGCTGCTAAGAGAACGCCATACGGAGGAGAACATGTTTGATCTGAAGAAACAAGTCAGATGGGCGCAGATAAAGTCCGGTATCATCATATCGATTGCCCTCCTCATCCTTTTTCTTGGGGTATTTTTTGCCGGGAGCATCGAGCGGCTTATCAATCCGAAGGTCCGCATAGAAACGGCGATAGCCGACGTCAAGGGATTGAAGAAAGGCGCTCCTGTCTGGGTATACGGCATTGAGGAAGGCTCGGTGGAGGACATCAGTCTCGATCCGAAATACGGGACGGTTGTGACCATATCGGTCTACAAGAAAGTCCTCAGCGTCCTGAAGATGGACGCTACGGCAAGCGTTTTGACGATGGGCCTCCTGGGGGACAAGTACGTGGAGTTGAACCCGGGGACCCCTAATGCCGCACCCCTTGCCCCCGGCGCTATGATACGCGGGACCGCGCAGATCGACCTCAAGGACGTCATGGAAACCGGCGGCCAGTCGATCAAGAAGGTGACGGAGTTCATAGATAAGATGGGCAACCTCGTCGAGAAGTTGGAAACGAGCAAGGGCACCTTCTCACGGTTCCTCGAAGACCCTGCCCTCTACGATAATTTGAAGGAGTCATCTAAGAACCTTGCCGTGATCACCGCGGACATCAGGGGCGGCAGGGGCACAATCGGTCTTCTTGTGAAAGACCCATCACTGTATGAGCGGCTTTCGGCGTCTTCTAAGTCCATGGAAGAGTTCAGCAGGAAACTCGACAGCGGATCGGGAACGCTTAACAAGCTTCTCACCGACGACCGCCTCTATGCGAAACTTGTCGGCGCGGCGTCTTCTGCCGAGGAATTCGGGAAAAAGCTGAACAGTTCTTCGGGGACGATCGGCAAGCTCATTGAGGACCCGGAGCTGTACCAGAACCTAACCCTCGCTTCGAAGCGCCTCTCTCTGATATTGGAGAGGATTGAAAAGGGCGAGGGGGCCGCCGGCGTGCTGGTTAGTGACGACCAGACAGCGCAAGAACTGAAGGAGACGGTGAAGGAACTCAGGATGCTTACCGAAGACATCAGAAAAGAGCCGTCGAAGTACTTCAAATTCAGCCTCTTTTAGCACGGCCCCTTGAGGAAGAGTATTGACAATTTGTTCCGGCAGACTTTATAGTGTAAAACACAATTACGGATAAAGGCGAACTGCCTGAAAGGGCAGGGCGCAAAGCTACCGGTCCCCTGCTCAGAGGGGACGGCGGAGCCGCCGAAGTAATTATATGGACAGCGCCGAAGAAAAACGCAGACATAAGAGAGTCACCTATCATTCGCCGATTCAGTTTATCGTCCTGTCATCAGAGACCCCGGAATATCAGAGAATCCGGTCCAGCGGCGAGATTGTCGATGCCAGCAGTGCGGGGATAGGCATCCTCACGGACTTCCCGCTCCGGCCTGGGCATGTGCTTGAATGGGACGACATGCACCAGAAAGGCAAGCTCCACATCGCACTGGTCAAATGGTCCAGACAACAGGATGACCGCTGCAGGGCCGGCCTGATGTTCATATAGGCCATGTACGGTAAAAATATTTCTTGATTAAAAAAAATGATGAATGACGGCAAAAGGAACTGCTGGGAATTCAAGCGGTGCGGGAGGCAACTGGGCGGGCCGAACGCGTACGAGATGGGCGTGTGTCCTGCCTCGACGTATGTCTGGTTCGACGGACTCCATGGGGGCAGAAACGCCGGCAGGACCTGCTGGATCATCAGCGGCACAATGTGCAACGGGGAGGTCCAGAGGAACTTTACCGACAAATTCAAGGTCTGCGGGAGATGCGCTTTCTATAATTCCGTGAAAGAGGAAGAAGGCGGGCGGATGATCCCATCTATGCTCCTGCTCGAAAAAATAGAAGAAAATAAGTGAGGGATTTCTATAACCCTTTCCCACTCTTCCCGGTGAAATAGGCCGTCATAAAGAGGCTTGCCGACGGCTGGTAGTCCGACCGTTCCTCTTCCTTCACCTTCTTGCAGAAGTCGCACGCCATGCAGTGATCGTATTTTTTTGCGAATGATCCCTGTATCTTCCCGTTGCAGAGCGTGCTTCCAACTACCCAACATGACCTGCCCGCATTCCTGCCCCCATGTATACCGTCGAGTCTTTTTTCGGTGGAGGCAGGACATGCGCCGAGCTCGTGCGCATGACTGCCGCCCGGTTCTCTGCCGCATCGTTTGAATTCCCAGCAGTTGAGCTTCATTATCGTCTCCGTTTATAGCTATTAATAGCACATGCATTTAGTAATGTCCAATATAAAAACAATGCCGATGCAAAATGAAACAGTTATGTATGTTTCGATAATTCCCGTTGGACAAGACCACCGTATTTATGATAGGTAATACATATATGAGCGCCGCCAGAGAAGTCGGCCCCAATATGCGGGACTATAAGAAAGAGTATGAAGAATTTACTCTCTCCGTGCCGGAAAAGTTTTCATTTCCCCTGGACGTCTTTGACAGGTGGGGCGAGAGGACCGCGCTTTTCTGGACAGACGGCCTCCGGCAGGAGAGGTATTCATTTAATGCATTGCGGGACCTATCTTCGAAGGGTGCCGGCGCACTGAGGAAAATGGGAGTGGGCAGGGGGGACAAGGTGCTCGTCATGCTTCCTCACGTCCCGAAGTGGTGGGAGGTGATGCTCGCCCTCATGAGAGTCGGCGCCGTGCCCATTCCTGCGACAACGCTCCTTACTGCAAAGGACATCGGGTACAGGCTTTCGGCGACCGATATAAAGGCAGTCATCACGGACGGTGAAGATGCCTGGAAAGTGGAAGACGCGCTGAATGCATCCTTGTATTCCGGGGCAGGCCGCGTCCCTTCTCTCTTGATAGTAAGCGAGAGGCAGGGCTGGCGTAATTATACCAGGGAGCGTGAGGAAGCGACGCCTTTTGAAGGGGAGAGGGTGCCGTCGAATGAGCCGGGGCTGATCTATTTCACTTCCGGCACTACCGGTCCCCCGAAGATTGTGCTTCACACGCAGGCATCTTACCCTTTGGCGCACCTGCTTACAGGCCGGTTCTGGCTCGACCTCAGGCCCGGTGACGTACACTGGAACCTTTCGGACACCGGATGGGCCAAGGCAGCGTGGTCGAGTCTTTTCGGGCCCTGGCATATGGGGGCGACGATTTTTTCATTTTATAAAGAGGGAAAGTTCGATCCCTCGCTTACCATCGAGACGATGGAGAAGTACGCTGTGACGACGTTCTGCGGGCCGCCGACGGCCTATCGGATGATGGTCAAGGAGATGCCGGAGTCCGGGCCGGCACTTCGGACGCCGAGACATTTTGTCGCCGCCGGCGAGCCTCTGAACAGGGAGATTATCGAGACGTGGAGAAATCGGACCGGAATGTACGTGTACGACGGGTACGGCCAGACCGAAACCGTCAATGTGCTCGGGAACTTCAGATGCCTTCCGGTGAAGCCCGGTTCGATGGGGATGCCGGTCCCCGGATATGTGGTGGAGGTGGTAGATGAAAACGGGCATCCGGTTTCCGCGGAAGTCGAAGGAGATATCGCGATAAGCGTGAGTCCTGAAAGGCCCGTAGGGTTGTTTAAGGAGTACCTGGGAAATCCGGAGGCAACGGAAAGGACAATGAGGGGCGGGTGGTATATCACGGGCGACAGGGCCTATAGAGACAAAGAAGGGTATTTCTGGTTTGTAGGAAGAAATGACGACATAATACTTACGTCGGGTTACCGGATCGGCCCCTTTGAGGTAGAAAGCGTCCTCATAGAACACCCCGCGGTCAGAGAGTCCGCGGTGGTGGCGAGCCCGGACGAGATCAGGGGAGAGGTGGTGAAGGCCTTTATCGTCCTGACGAAGGGCCACGAGCCTTCGGCTGCGCTTGTGGCTGAACTGCAGCAATATGTAAAGGAGCGCACCGCACCCTATAAGTATCCGCGCAAGATCGAGTTTGTCAAAGAACTGCCGAAGACCATAAGCGGGAAGATCAAGCGGAAGGAATTGAAGATGAGGGAATTTGGGAAGATCTGAGACGCCCTGTGTCTCCGCGGTATTACATCACAGACATGAATTCTTGCCTCCGTCCATCCCGGCAAGCTTAAGGCGCGATGAGATTGCGGCTACATGAGCGCGGGCTTATACCCCTTAAACAGAGCGCCGACGGTATGTGGGGAGGTACGGAAGCCCGTCGTTCCCCCGAACTCGACCGCCGTGAATCCGGCCTCATCCATTAACCTCATCTGGTCCCGGACCGGGACCGCCCCGCCGATTCACTGAGACCAGGCCTCAAGGCTGCCTGCCAGTTCTGCGGGCAGATCATTCTCTAAGACCACATCGGCAAACTGGATCCTCCCACCGGGTTTGAGCACCCGGTGTATTTCCCTGAAGCAGGCAGATTTACGCGGAGACAAGTTTATCACGCCGTTTGAGATGACGATATCAAAGAAATTGTCCGGATAGGGCAGATCTTCCGAATCGATCTTCCTGACCTCAAAATTCGTCGCGCCGGCAGAGGCAAGGTTCCCGACCGCCCGGCTGACCATCTCCTGTGTGAGGTCGACTCCGCAGATGCGCCCGTCTTTGCCGACTATCCGGCTTGCGACATAAAGGTCGAAGCCTGCCCCGCAACCGAAATCCAAAACGGTTTCCCCGGGGCGTATCCCGCCAAGTGGAAACGGATTGCCGACCGCGCAAAAGGACTCTATGAGGCTTGAAGGGGCCTGACCGATAATGCCGGAATCGTATCCGAGGGCTTCTGCGCCTGCCTTGCCTGTGGGATATCCGAATTTCCCCGCGGCAGAAATCGCGACCTCGGCATACTTCTCCCTTATTGCAGCCCTGATGGCGTCGAAATCCCGGGGAGAGGTCTCTCCGCGGCCGCGAGTATCTGTTGCGGGCTGATCAGGCGCACCAAGAGTAACGGCTATACTGTCTTGCAGGCAACCTCCGGCGCCGCCCGACGGCGGTCAGGAAGGCGGGGCGGAAATATTTTTCTGCTGATCGTCCAAGCCGGACCTCCGGTTCTTCTATTTAGCCTAGTATAATTTCCTGCACGGAAGTATGTCCAGCCCCGCATAGACGGAGCCGACGGCATTACGCTAATACCGTCGGCTCTGGAGCGTGAGGCGTGAAGAGCTTACATCGCCCACTTGTAGATCATGATCACATCATTCAGAGAAGGACAGCGGGATGCGGATCGGGGTTGATAAGCGCCCTTGACAACCCGGTGCAACTCATTAATAATGAAAAAGGCGCCGCTCTTAATAAAAATAAAGATTGTCTTGTCAGCCCGGAGAATTCCCAAAACATCAATGCGGGTTGGCGAGGAGCGGAGAGGAGGAGGAACGATGACGCTGCAATCGGGAGATTTGAGGAAGTACAACTACTTTTCTGGTCTTTCAGGCAGTTCGCTGGAAACCCTTTCGAAGAAGCTCAGGACAGTGAGTTTTCCCGCAGGTACTGCGATTATCGAAGAAGGGGCTGTCGGCGATTCTTTCTACTTTGTGAAAGAAGGCCGCCTCGAGGTGACGAAGAAGACTAAATCGGGCCAGACTTCAAGGCTTTCGGTAATCGGCAGCGGGCAGGCATTCGGCGAAATAGCCCTGCTGACCTGTTCAGTGCGGTCGAGTTCAGTGCGGGCGGTCACGGACGTCCTGCTTTATGAGCTGCCAAAGGCGGATTTCGAGGATGTTATTCTTCGCGAGGCCGAATTCAGGCTGATGCTCTACGATGGGGTGAAAGAGCACTCGTACTACAACAGGATAAAAGCGCTTCAGCCGTTCGAGTTGCTCAGTCCCGACAAGATGTACGTACTAATGGCGAGGTTGGCCGAAAAGAATTACCTTCCCGGCGAAGACATTATTGTGCAGGGAGATAAAGGAGACAGCTACTATATCATCAAGTCCGGCCGTGTTGAAGTGCTGAAGAAGAAAAAAGGCGAAGAGGGGTATCGCGAGATCGCGGTGCTGGGAAAAGGCGACGGGTTCGGGGAAGAGGCGCTCATTCGTGATGACCCGCGAAACGCAACTTGCCGCGCAGTTGAAGAGACGACTGTTCTCGTGCTCGACAAGAAAGATTTCAACCAAATTGTGAAGTCGTCGTTCGTCGAAAATATATTCCCTGAAGAAATAGCACTCGACACCTACCTCGACGATTATGTGATCATCGATGCCCGGATACAGCCCGAATACGAAGAAGAGCACATCCGGGGGGCAATAAATATCCCGGTCGAAATACTGCGGGAAAAGTGCTCCGGATTCGACCGGTCGAAAAAATATATTACATACTGCCTGAATGACTCGCGGGGCATGGTAGGGGCTTTTCTCCTGAAGAGCCGCGGGTTCGACGCGAAATGTCTCCGCGGCGGTGTGAGCGGATGGGAAGGTCCTCTGGTGACCGGGGGAGACGGGGTTCACCGTCCGCAGGAATGACAGGATTTATTTCGCCATGTCCGCTTTCCTTGTTGTGATTATATGATGGTGCAATTTCGTGATAAAATCTGAAAAAAAAGGAGGCCTCACGATGAAAAAATTTATTATCATAACGACCGCGGCATTCCTCTGTCTCACCATGACGCTGCCCGTCCTGGCGGCAGGTACCAGGGCGAAAATGGAGGAATCCATAGACGTAATGAACCAGCTCGTCTCGATCCCTGAGAAGACCATCCCGCTGGCGCTGCTCTCAAGGGCCGAGGGCATCGCGATCATTTCGGGTGTAATCAGGGCCGGCTTCATCATAGGAGGCAGGTACGCACAGGGCGTCCTTCTAAGGGCGATTACAGTATTTCTTTACACACGCTATTTTTCATTATCTGAATTTGTTTTGGGTGTAACGTTAAGGGCGTTATCCTCCAGAGAAGCTTTTTTGAAATTCCTGATCGCTTTTCCCATC
>JAKAIZ010000157.1 GCA_021814065.1 Nitrospirota bacterium
GGACAACGTGAGCCTGTCGGTGGAGCTCATCTCGAAGATCGCGATGGAGAAGGAACTGAGGTTCGCAATCCGTGAGGGCGGCCGCACCGTCGGCGCCGGCGTCGTTACCGAGGTATTGGCATGAGGGACATCATACTTTTTCAGTGTACCGAGTGCAAGAGCAAGAACTATTCGACCATGAAGAACAAAAAGAATACGACCGACAAGCTGCAGCGGAAGAAGTTCTGCAGGCAGTGCTCCAAGCACACGATGCATAAAGAGACGAAGGCATAAAAGGCATAACGACAGTGAAAAGTGAAAAGTTATCGGTAATACACGACATTCCGCATGCGCCATCCCGGAAACTCGGAATGCCTTCGGAAGTCAGGAATCCTTTTTCTTCGGAAAGATTCTCGCCACGGCGAGTCGCCGAGGATGACCGGACAAGCCGGAATGACAATCAGCGGAGTTGTTTCGGTGTGCATGGTACGAAATCTATTCACTATTCACTGTTCACTGATTACTTGGAAAATAGGCCAGTAGCTCTAACGGCTAGAGCATCGGACTCCAAATCCGAGGGGTGGGGGTTCAAATCCCTCCTGGCCTGCCATATGAACGAGGGCGGATGAATGATAGAGAAGATTAAGCAGTTTTTCAGGGAAGTCAAGGTCGAGACGCACAAGGTCGTCTATCCGGGCAGGGAAGAGCTGATCGGCTCGACATGGGTGGTGATCGTCACGGTGATCGTCATATCTGCATTCCTTGGGATAGTAGATGTCAGCCTCACGAAACTGATCGGGCTGATGATAAGGTAGGACAATGGCAAAAAACTGGTATGTAGTGCATACGTATTCGGGTTTTGAGGAGAAGGTGAGGCTTTCTATCGAGGAGAAGGTGGAGGCCCTGGGCCTGCAGGAGAGGATTATGAGGGTCCTTATTCCGACCGAGCGGGTCGTGGAATTGAGGGCCGGGAAGAAGAAAGAAAGCGACAAGAAGTTTTATCCCGGATACATTCTCGTCGAGATGGAACTCGATGACGAGACGTGGCACCTGGTGAAGAACATCCCAAGGGTGACCGGCTTTGTGGGGGGCAAAAGGCCGGTGCCGATACCCGAGGAGGAAGTCGAGATCATTATGCAGCAGGTCGAGAAGGGGCCGGTGCCGCAGGTGAAGACACAATACCAGAAGGGAGACAGCGTCAGGATCATAGACGGACCGTTCAGCAACTTCAATGGGTTTGTGGAAGATGTGGATATGGACCACGGAAGGCTTCGCGTCATGGTCAGCATCTTCGGAAGGCAGACGCCTGTTGAACTCAATTTTTTCCAGGTAGAAAAGAATTAACTTTGCAGCATGAAATAAGGCAGGAGGACAGAGAAAATGGCTAAAAAACCGATGATCGCCCAGGTGAAACTCCAGATATCTGCAGGGAAGGCGACCCCTGCGCCCCCGATTGGTCCGGCACTCGGCCCGCACGGCGTCAATATCATGGAGTTCTGCAAGGCCTTCAATGCGCAGACCCAGGCGCTCGGCGACACGATAATACCGGTCGTCATGACTATCTACGCCGACAGGTCTTTTACGTTCATCACGAAGACTCCGCCGGCCTCGGAGCTTCTTAAGAAGGCCGCCGGTATCATAAAAGGCTCGGGCACACCCAATAAGGATAAAGTAGGGAAAATTACCAACGCTCAGCTAAAAGAGGTCGCGCAGACGAAGTTGACGGACCTCAACGCGTATTCAGTGGACGAGGGGATGAGGATCATCGCCGGCACTGCAAGGAGTATGGGCGTTGAGGTGACTGATTAGGAGGAGACAGAGAATGGGCAAGAAGATAAAGGCCGCAAAGGAACAGGTGGAGCCGGGCAAGGAATATCCGCTCGATGAGGCGGTGGGTCTTGTGAAGAAAATGGCGTACGCGAAGTTCGACGAGACCGTGGACCTTGTGTTTAACCTCGGCGTGGATCCGAGGAAGTCCGACCAGATGGTGAGGGGCACGGTTGTCCTTCCTCATGGAAGCGGAAAGAGCGTACGGGTCCTTGTGTTTGCAAAAGGTGAAAAAGAAAAAGAAGCGAGGGACGCGGGAGCCGATTTTGTCGGGGCCGAAGACATGGTCGAGAAGATCACCAAAGGCTGGCTCGATTTCGACAAGGTGGTGGCGACGCCGGACATCATGGGTGTCGTCGGAAAGCTCGGAAAGATACTCGGACCGAGGGGCCTCATGCCGAACCCGAAGCTCGGTACCGTCACCTTCGATGTAGGAAAGGCGGTCAGGGAGATAAAGGCCGGGAAGGTCGAGTACAAGGCGGAAAAGGCCGGTGTTGTCCATATTCCTATCGGTAAGGTATCGTTCGAAGAGCAGAAGCTCCTCGACAATGCAAGGGCGATCATCGATGCCGTGAACAAGGCAAAGCCGTCAACGAGCAAGGGTAAATACCTCAAGAAGCTGAGCATTTCGTCCACAATGGGCCCCGGGCTCAGAGTGGACCCGGGTTCGGTCAGCTCAGGGAAGTAACGCAAATTCGAACAGGAGTTCACTTTATATTAGTCAGAGACAGTAGGCGCAGAGACTTAATCCGGCCTGCCGGCTCCGGACCAGAGAACCGGAAGGAGCTGAAAATGGCCAGCCTACCGAGGCTAAGCAGCGCCCGTCCTTGTCGGACGGGGCAAAAAACGGGAAAATGTTACGGTCTGATGAGGGGATCCCGCAGAAGGCCTTACCCGCATCTTCCCTGTTTGATGTCAGTACGCCTGCCCGGGTCTCTGGGAAAGGAGGTCTAAACTGAACAAGGAAGAAAAAGGACAGGTAATAGCCGGCCTGAAAGAAAAGTTTTCGAAGGCTAAAGCAGTGGTCTTTACCGATTACAAAGGTATGACCGTGGCCGAGCTCACGGAACTCAGAAGGCTGCTCAAGAAGTCCTCCCTGGATTATAGCGTCGTGAAGAACACACTTGCCAGGATCGCGTCAAAGGACACCGATGTCGCGGCGGCGGAGAAAGTGTTCAAGGGTCCGATCGGAATCGCGATAGGGTATGACGACCCTGTGCTCGTCGTGAAAAAGGTACTCGAATTCGCGAAGACGAACGAAAAAATCCAGGTGAGGGGCGCGATCGTGGAAGGCAGACTCTGCGAGCCTGCCGAGGTAAAACAGATCGCCGATCTGCCACCGCGCGAGGTCCTTCTCTCCATGTTGGCGGGTGCCTTCCAGGCGCCGTCGTCCAAGATGGCCGGGGCGCTTTCCGCGACGGTCAGCAGTTTCGCATATGCCTTGCAGGCATTGCAGAACAAGAAAGGCGAATAAAAATCTATCAAGCATTGAGAAATAAAAGGAGGTTTCAGTAAATGGCTATCACCAAAGAAGAGGTGTTTGAGTTTATCGACAATATGACGATTCTCGATATGTCGAAATTCGTCAAGGAATTCGAAGAGAGGTACGGGGTCACCGCTGCCGCGCCGGTCGCGATTGCGGCTGCAGGCGCTGCGGGCGCTGCCGCTGCCCCCGCCGCTGAAGAGAAGACGAGCTTCGACGTCATTCTCGGCGCTGCCGGTGACAAGAAAATTCAGGTGATCAAGGTTGTCAGGGAACTGACCGGCCTCGGACTGAAAGAGGCGAAAGACCTTGTCGACGGAGCTCCCAAACCGGTGAAGACCGGCGTATCGAAGGAAGAGGCCGCCTCGATGAAGGCGAAGCTCGAGGAGCAGGGAGCAACAGTAGAAATAAAGTAGAAATTGTGCTAAAGGTATGGAATAAGGTAGAGGCGGGGTGTATATGCTGCCTCTACCTTTGCCTTTAATCGGAGAAGGAGATATATGGCAAGGGTGCTAAGAAAGAGATTGGATTTTGGGAAGGTGCCGCAGTTTCTCGAAGTGCCTAATCTGATCGAGATACAGAAAAGGTCGTTCGACAAGTTTCTGCAGCGTGAGGTTCCGATGGGAAAGAGGGAGGAGATCGGCCTGCAGTCGGCTTTTCTAAGCGTCTTTCCTATCACGGACTACAACGAGACCGCCGAGATTGAATTTGTCGGGTACACGGTGGGGGAGCCGAAGTATTCGGTCAGGGAATGCCTCCAGAAGGGCACGACCTTCGCTGCGCCTATAAAGATAAGCGTCAAGCTCAACCTTTTCGAAGTGGAGTCCGATGAAAAGAAGAAGCTGAAGGAGTCGAGGGAGCAGGAAGTCTACATCGGCGAGATGCCGATGATGACTGAAACAGGCACCTTTACCGTGAACGGGACAGAACGTGTTGTCGTGAGCCAGTTGCACCGTTCTCCCGGTGTGTTTTTCAGCCACGATAAGGGCAAGACGCACGCAAGCGGGAGGCTCCTGTATTCGGCGAGGGTCATCCCGTCCCGCGGCTCGTGGCTCGATTTCGAGTTCGACACAAAAGATATTCTCTATGTGAGGATCGACAGAAGGAAGAAACTTCCGGCGACCATTGTCCTCAAGGCCCTCGGGTATTCGAATGAAGACCTGCTGAAGACCTTCTATCCGGTCGATACGATAGTCATAAAGGGCAGCAACGATTTTTCGATCGTCGTGAGCGACGTCCTCGTCGGCTACAAGACGTCGAAGAACATCGTGGCCGCCGATACCAAGGAAGTCATCGTGAAGGAGGGGAGCAAGGTCACGAAGGCCGCCATCAAGAAGTTGGAGGCCGCCGGGATCAAGACGATCCGCATCACCAAAGAGGAAATCATCGGAAGGATTACACTTAAGGACATCGTCGATCCCTCTACCGGAGAGGTCATCCTTGAAGGAAACGAGATGCTCTCTGAAGATGTCTTCAACAAGGTCCTTTCGCTAAAGATAGAAACGCTGAACCTGCTTTTTATCGATAACGTGCATTATCTCTCGTCGCTGCGCGACACCCTGCTTACGGATAAGGTAGGCACACAGGACGAGGCCCTTATCGAGATATACAAGAAGCTGAGGCCGGGTGAGCCGCCGACGATCAGGGCCGCGAGGGACCTTTTCAACGGGCTCTTCTTCGACCCGAAGCGCTACGACCTTTCTCCGGTCGGGCGGCTCAAGCTCAACAAGAGGCTGGGCCTCGAAGTCGGCCTTGAGACGAAGGTGCTCACCGACAAGGACATCATCGAAATCGTCAGGTACATCCTAAGCCTCAGGACCGGCAAAGGCGAGGTCGACGATATCGACCATCTCGGCAACCGGAGGATAAGGGGCATAGGCGAGCTTCTCGAAAACCAGTTCAGGATCGGTCTGGTCAGAATGGAACGGGCGATAAAGGAGAAAATGACCCTTACTGAACTCGAGACGGCGATGCCGCACGACCTCATCAATTCCAAACCTGTGATGGCGGCTGTGAAGGAGTTTTTCGGCTCGAGCCAGCTGAGCCAGTTTATGGACCAGACGAACCTCCTTTCCGAGATTACGCACAAAAGGAGGCTTTCTGCTCTTGGCCCTGGCGGCCTGACGAGGGAGAGGGCTGGGTTCGAAGTCAGGGACGTCCATCCGACGCATTATGGAAGGATATGCCCGATCGAGACTCCGGAAGGACCGAATATAGGGCTGATAACGTCCCTGGCATCGTATGCAAGGGTGAACGATTACGGGTTTATCGAGGTGCCGTACCGGAAGGTGGTAAACGGCAGGGTCACCGAGGAGGTGCAGTATTTCTCTGCGATAGAGGGAGAGAAATTCATAATCGCCGAGGCGACTTCGCCGGTGGACAAGAAAGGCAATCTAATAGGAGAATCCATATCCGCCAGAGAGGGGGGCGATTTCCGGATGGTCACTCCCCATGAGGTCCAGTATATGGACGTCTCCCCGAAGCAGGTCGTCGGTATCTCAGCGGCGCTTATCCCGTTTCTCGAAAACGATGACGCCAACAGGGCGCTTATGGGCTCCAACATGCAGAGACAGGCAGTGCCGCTTTTGAAACCGCATTCGCCCATCGTCGGTACCGGAATGGAATATGTGGCCGCGAGGGACTCGGGCGCACTTGTGCTCGCGAAACGCCCGGGCAAGGTCGAGAGCGTCGATGCATCGAGGATCGTCGTCCGGGTATCGGGCAGCGACAGCGGTGTGGATATCTACAATCTGATCAAGTTCCAGAGATCGAACCAGGCGACCTGTATCAACCAAAGGCCGATTGTCAACGTCGGAGACAGGCTGAAAAAGGGAGACATCCTGGCCGACGGACAGTCCACTGACCTGGGAGAACTTGCCCTCGGACAAAACGTGCTCGTCGCGTTCATGCCATGGGGCGGATACAACTTTGAGGACGCGATCCTGCTGAGCGAACGGCTCGTTAAAGAGGACGTCTATACCTCGATCCATATTGAAGAGTTCGAGGTCGAGGCGCGTGAGACGAAGCTCGGCTCGGAGGAGATCACCCGGGACATCCCGAACGTGGGAGAAGAGGCACTCAAGGACCTTGACGAGAGCGGTATCATAAGAATAGGGGCAGAGGTGAAACCCGGCGACATCCTTGTCGGCAAGGTCACTCCGAAAGGGGAAACGCAGCTCACCCCCGAGGAAAAACTGCTCAGGGCGATCTTCGGCGAAAAGGCCGAAGAGGTGAAGGAGAGTTGCCTCTACGTGCCCCCGGGAATCGAAGGGACGATCGTCGACGTAAGGATCTTTTCGAGGAAGGGCATCGCCAAGGACGGAAGGGCAAAGAACATCGAAGAGGAGGACATCCAGAAGCTCCAAAGGGACCTCGAGGAAGAGGTCACCGTCGTAAAGGAGGAAAAATTCAAGAAGCTGCGTGAGCTTTTGGCAGGTCAGCGGGCTTCAGAAGACATAAAGAACTCCAAGACGAAAGAGGTTATCTGCCAGGCTGGAAAGACAATCACGGCAAAGCACCTCGAAGGTGTCAAGGACGAGCACCTTGTGAGGATCAAGGTTGATAAGGCAGAGGTGCAGGAAAAGATCGAAGCGATCAACGGCGAGGCGAACCAGTACATCAGGGAGCTGGAGACGAGGTACGACGAGAAGGTTGACAGGGTGAGGAAAGGCGACGAACTTCCTCCCGGCGTCAACAAGCTCGTCAAGGTCTACATCGCGATGAAGCGGAAGGTCCAGATAGGGGACAAGATGGCCGGACGGCACGGCAACAAGGGTGTCGTGGCCATGGTCCTGCCCGAGGAGGACATGCCGTATCTGCCAGACGGTACCCCTGTTGATTTTGTGCTGAACCCCCTCGGCGTTCCTTCGCGAATGAACGTGGGTCAGATACTGGAGACCCATCTCGGTCTGGCAGCAAGGATGCTGGGGCTGCAGATCAGGAATATTCCGCCGAAGGACCATGAAACCCTGAGAAAATACATCAGGGACGTATATGCCAGTTTCGGCAACAAGGACGCGAGCAGGGAGACCGCGAAGGCCGTCGACGATCTCGACAAGGGCGACTTGCTGGAACTTGCCGATCAGCTCCGGGAAGGCATTCCCGTGGCAACGCCGGTTTTTGAAGGCGCCAAAGAAATCGAAATAAAGGCGATGCTGAAGAAGGCCGGGTTTTCGGTGACGGGCCAGACAGTCCTGTTCGACGGCAAGACCGGCGAACCTTTCAAAAGACCGATCACGGTCGGATATACCTATATGCTGAAACTCCATCACCTGGTCGACGACAAGATACACGCCAGGTCGATCGGACCATACTCCCTTGTCACCCAGCAGCCGCTGGGAGGGAAGGCGCAGTTCGGCGGCCAGAGACTCGGGGAAATGGAGGTCTGGGCGCTCGAAGGTTACGGAGCGGCCTATACGCTTCAGGAATTCCTGACCGTCAAGAGCGATGATGTTACGGGACGGGCGAGGATGTACGAGGCGATCGTCAAGGGTGATGCGATGCTGGAACCCGGCGTACCCGAGTCTTTCCATGTGTTAATAAAAGAACTCCAGAGTCTCGGACTCGATGTAGAGCTTCTGG
>JAKAIZ010000158.1 GCA_021814065.1 Nitrospirota bacterium
CTTTAGGCGGGAATCCATTCTTAAGAAAACATGGATGCCCGACTGAGAACCTCGGGCATGACGGAAAAAGAACTATGACCTGGAGGTAACATTCGGTGAACTCCAACTCCAACATAAGGAGTGTTATCAGGCTCAAAAGCCCGTCAATCAAGCTTTTGTGGCTGTTAATTTACAATCTTTGTGAACTTGATAGTTTACAGGGAGTTCAGCAGGGCGGCGGCGTTGTCTGTCAGGATCTTCCTTTCACGCTCGGGCCCAAGTTTCAGCCCTCTCAACAGGGCCAGCGTATTGTCCTGGCCGGTCCAGGGCGAGTCGGACCCGAAGAGCACATATTCGGCGGGGTGGTCCAGTATCATGCGTCGCGCACGCTCCGGGTCGAGCAGGTCGAGGGCATAGGATATCTCCATGTATATCTTCTTTCCGACGAGAAGCCTCTCGACCTCGTCCCAATCCTGCCACGCGCCGAGGTGCGTTGTGACGAGTTTGAAGGTCGGAAATCTCTTCATGACGTGGACGATTTTCGCCGGGTCTGCGATCCGCTTCCTTTCGAAGGCGAGGTCGAACCCGGTATGCATCACCACAATCAGCCCCTCCTCGCAGATCCGCTCATAGACCGGAAAGAGCCTCTCCTCGTCGATGGTGAAGTTCTGGTAATATGGATGGAACTTGATGCCTTTGAACCCTTCGCGCTTTATGAGAGAGACCTTTTCCCTTGCGTCAGGATCATCGGGATGAAGTGACGGGAAAGGGATGATCCTCTCCGACCGTATCGAGCGCGACCACGCGAGTATCGGCTCGAATTGTGACGGCCTCGTAGCGATCGAGCAGACGACGCTCTTTGCGATGCCGTTCCTGTCCATCGAGGAGAGGAGTGAAGAAATCGTTCCGTCGAGATGGGCGGTCACGTCCCACTTTTTCTTGCCCTCTTCGAGAAGAGCGGCCATCGCCCGGTCGGCGAGTTTGTCGGAAAACGCATGCGTATGGAAGTCGATTATGTTCTGCATTGCAAGCGATATTATAAGCGATTTCCGGAGCCGCTGGAAAGAGAGAAATTAGTCTAATCGCCCGGCAAATATGCGAGGAGGCAGCATTGCCGCTCATTCTCGTCCCGATAAGACGGGACTCTTCCGCCACCGCGGATTCGCCTGAGGCGAAGAGAGCCGCCGCCGCTCCTCCTATTGCATTAACTGCGGAACCTGTAAAGAGGTCTGTCCGGCCGGTGAACTTATTACGATAAACCCATAAAATCCCGATTTTCGGCATGGCCTGTATTAAACCAAATGCGGACTATGCTCCCTCATCGGCAGCCATAGGTTCACTCTCGTCAAACATTGCCATCCTGATGCATTCCCTGATTGCTTCTTCAGTGCTACCGATTTTTTCATAGCTTACCATGTTGCTTACCATTCCATTTAGGAACTGAACTTCCCTGTCAGATAATTCCATCGTTATTTTCATAGCGGTTCACCTCAACAACTGTTGTTCAGACTAACTAATCGGCTTCACTTCCCAGTGGCTCTATATGGACAACAACATCAACCTCCGCCTTTATGTTGCCCTTTATCCTTTGCTCTGCAATATGGGCTATCTTATGGCCGTCTACAACGGATAGATCCGGCCTGACCGTGACATGCAAATCTATAAAGATATTGCTATTGGTGCCTCTTGTTCGGATTCTGTGGCAGTCAACCACATTATCTATCCCGCATACGATTTCCTTTATCTTTTGTGGATCAAGCTGTTTTCGGTCTGCCAGAACATCCGCTGCGTCCCTGAGTATCCCTATCCCTGCTCTCGCCACAAGTATACCGACAATTGCACCGACAACGGTGTCAGCCCTTGTGAATCCCAGCTTCATAAAGACAAGTCCTATGATGACACCTATGGTCACATAGACATCGCTTCTGGTATGCAGTGCATCGGCAACAAGAAATTCGCTGCTGAGCTGCTTCCCTCTCCTCTTTTCATATGTAGTGACAAAGATATTGACCCCAAGCGTTACTATCATGATGAGGAAGCTCTCAGTCGTAACGGTGACCTGCGGTTCGCTTTTTACAGATTGGTAGACCTGTTTGAATATCTCAAGACAGGTCAGTGACATCATTACCCCAATGAATATGGTAAAGATAGTCTCTATTTTTCTGTGCCCGTAAGGATGGTCTTCATCAGGAGGGTGGGAGGCAAAGTAAATGCCGATAAATCCCACTATGTTCGATACCCCATCAAACATGGAGTGAAAACCGTCAGCCGTAATCGAAACGGAATGGGAGAAGTAGCCGTAGGCTATCTTAGCTCCCGAAACACAGATGTTGCAAAAAAGGGTAATCAACAACACCTTTCTGATTGCTGCTGACCTGTCTGTGGTTTCTATGTCCATTATTTATAAGCCCTGTCTATTTCATCCTGCCGCATATCAGCCCGCCATGACGTAAATATGACTTGCCTGGCAGATGGTCAACTTGCATCAGTATTTCTTCAAGTCGCCATACAAGGTCAGGGAACTCTTGGTGATTCATAGGTAAGGATACCCTCCAGGATCTCATTCAGATTGCCACATAACCTGAATCCGTTCTCACGATAGTCACGATTCCAGGGGAACAATAACCCTGTCGCTAACGCCCCACTCTCTGCTGCTTTCTCCAACACCTGGGGTGCATCGTCTACCACAACATTGGTCTCGGCATTAAACAGGCTGGTCTTATGGTACGAAAGATGGATGTCATCAAAAAACAACCCATGTTTTTTTAGCCATCTCTCGGTCTGGGGCATGAATTCAGGGGAACGGTGACTTGCTATGGTGATATGGTATCCACCTTGTTTCAGTGCGGACAAAAAACCTTTGGCTTCAGGATAAGGTTGATGCCTGTCGCTATCCTGGTTCAGGTGGATAGCGTTTACAGCACCGTAAAAGTCCTGCTCTGAACAGTGCCCTTCCCAAAAATCCCAGTGCGTCCATTCTTCCGGGGGTGGGAAGTTCCTGTTTATCTTCCGCAGCTCTTCGTAAAAAGCATCACAAAACTGCCATAGCGTGTTGTCAATGTCGATAATTGCCGTTTTGTACATTGTTGCTCCCATCACGATATTATAACCAATGATCAATTCCCAGATCTCGAAGAGGGGCAGACAGGCTTAGTATCGCTTGAGAATATTTTCTGCTTCCGAAATAATGCTCAACCTCAGGTCTTCGGGCTCGAGCACTTCCACTCCGGCGCCGAATTTCAGGACCTCCCGCCTGATCTCGGAGAAATCCGCTACCGGAAGACTGAGTTCGAGGGATCCGTCATCGAGGAGCTTCTTCTTTTGGTCCTTGTGCCAGATGTGGTCATCGATCCACTTGGCGGTCTCCGGCGTAAATCGAAGTCTCACCGTCCGGGTCTCAGCCCCCTTGTAAAGGCCGAATGAAGACCGAAAATAAATCTCCGGCGTGAAGTATGCATGTGTCCGCGTGCTGTTCGAGCCGCAGGGTAAAGGGACCGGGATGCGTGTTGCAGAAGAAGGCGCGGAATGAGGACATTGCATAGTCCCTGACGAATAACGGCATCCGTTGTCAATAATGAATTAAAGGAATATAATAACGAAGATAGGAGGTACAGTATGCCCAAGGCAAAAGGGATGACAGTGGACGAAATAGAACAGCTGGTCGAGCAGAAAATGCTTGAAATTATCGGCGACCCTGATTCAGGGCTTCATTTAAAAAAGAAATTCCGGACGCAGCTGGAACAGAGGCTGAAGAAGCCGTCCAGAAGAATTTCCCACGAAGAGGTATTAAAGAGATTTGCCTAAGGTTGAATGGGATGAAGAAGCCTTAGAAGATCTTGAAAAGATTGACAGACCTATAGTAAAACGCATCCTGAACAAAATCTCCTGGTTTTCCCAATATTTCGATGCGATCACACCTGAACCGCTGTCTGCCGACATGGCCGGCTTGTTTAAGCTGCGTGTCGGAGACTGGAGAATAGTGTACGAAATAGGGAAGGATATTATCGTTATTAAAGCCGTTGGACATAGAAGAGATATTTACAAGCTATGAAAAGCCCGCAACCCTGAACGCTTCACGCCTGCCTGCCGATAAACAGGATTCACCGCAGTTTTAAGTCTCTACTTGCCCAGAGCGCTAAAAATTAAGTTAATCCGACATCCACATTGGAGGAAAACGCGTGACCAGATCAGAGAGAGCGGCACAGATTTGTAAAACAAGATTGTGGGGTCGGGCTTGACTATTGATATTTCATTGACCGGCAAGGGCTGGACCGGGCCTAAACGATACAATGTTTTATAAACACAAGAGTTTGCCATTAAACGAAGCATTTTCCAAAAGGCCATTTCAGGGCGCTGAACCTGAGTCGGCGAAGTTTCTGTTCATCGGCCTTGATGCAAATTATGTACAATAGCCACGAATTGCGTTGACAGCAGTTGTAAACGCTTTTCCCGACTTCCGCCTGTACTTGACGCTTTTCAGACATGCGTAGAAAGTGTCACTTTCAAATGAAAATTGTTGCACCGCAAACCTCTATGCCCGTGGCTGCCTCTTCAGTTCGATGATCCTGCCCGTGGTAACATAGGGCTATGCGCAATATTAATGCAAAAGCATGGCTCAGCCTCGTCGTCCTTGCAGTCGTAATGGGCCTTCTGCTATTCGTTCCCGCCTGGACCATTCACTACTGGCAGGCATGGGTGTACCTGTTGATCTTTACGGGGGCATCCCTCCTTACCACGCTCTATCTCATAAAAAAGGACCCGGCGCTTCTCGAGCGCCGTATGCGCGGTGGGCCAACTGCGGAAAAGCGGATAACGCAGAAGCTCATTATGCTCTGTACGTCAATCGGCTTCATTGCCCTTCTTGTCGTCCCTGCGCTCGACCACCGCTTCGGATGGTCTGCAATGCCGCTCTCCGTCGTTATAGGCGGGGATGTTCTCGTTACGATAGGGTTCTATTTCATTTTCCGCGTCTACAAAGAGAACACGTTTACTTCAGCGACCATCGAAGTCGCGGAGGATCAGAAGGTTATTTCTACTGGGCCGTATGCCATTGTGCGCCACCCGATGTACGCAAGCGCATTACTGTACCTGCTCGGCACTCCCCTTGCCCTGGGCTCGTTTTGGGGCCTCCTCCCTTTCGTGGCCATGATGCCATTTCTGATATGGCGTCTCTATGACGAGGAGAGCTTTCTTGCAGGGAACCTGTCTGGATATAGGGAATACCAGAAGAAAGTACGGTATCGCCTTTTACCGCACATTTGGTAGAAGGGACGCAACCTTCCTTCCTGTAATCGATAGGATGCGTCCGAGAAATTAAGCAAGGTTACTCCACAGAATCAACATGGCGACGACGATCTTTCGCTTCAGAAGGAACTTTGATAAGTACGGCACAAATGGACGCTGTCACCCACCCGTGTCATATGAGGTGATCTTCTCCTTGTTCTTTTCCACATAGTCCGTTGTTCTGTCCTTTACGTCGTCCGCATCACTGAACTTCTTCCTCGTCTCGTCACCCGACTGCGGCGCAAAAAGAAACGAAAGCACCGCACCGACTATTCCACCCAAAAGAAACGATACCAGCATCGAGCCTGAACTGTGCCCTTCGTCTTTCATTTCCTTTCTCCTTTTTTAATTAAATTTGCAATTCGATAAGCAGGCTGACAGCTCCGACGGCTTGCCAAATTATATCACAGATTAGCCAGCAGCCCCGAATTACCGTGAGTCGCCGAAGTTGTACTTCCTTGATACCGGACTTGCCGCTAATCTCATGGGCCTGCGTTCACTGGACGCAAACTGATCGCAAAAAACGTCTAAATTGGTCTTGTCTTGCCTTTTTCTGCCATGTTTTGCCAGGAAGACCTTGTGAGAACCAACTATTTAATTTATAATAATAACTCAGTTATTTCCTGGGTTGGAGAGATGACCGAGTGGCCGAAGGTGCACGACTGGAAATCGTGTGTGCGCTAATCCCGCACCGTGGGTTCGACTCCCACTCTCTCCGCCATTCACTTCAATTTTTACATGAAACATGTCGGATTCTACTGCACAGCCTCCTGGTGCGGGAATCTGCAGATTATCTTGTAATCGCCTCAGTGATCGGCTAAAATTTTTTTATAGGATTAAATATATTGGGAAGGGGTCTGTCATGGAAAAATGGAAATGTGTGGTCTGCGGCTATATTTACGATCCTGCAGTGGGAGATCCGGACGGAGGAGTAGCGCCCGGAACGCCTTTCGAGAAGATCCCTGACGACTGGGTCTGCCCTGTCTGCGGGGCATCAAAGGACCAGTTCGAAAAAGAATAATCCTGCAGCAAGCAGTGAACCACGGAGACACAGAGACGCGGAGAAAGCCTGACGGAATACGCGCTTTTCTCTGTTGACTCTGTGCCTCAGTGGTGACTATGTCTGCCGCTCCCGCCTCGCCGGGCAGTAACGAAAAGCTCTCTATTTAAGGCCGAGCACGTCCTGCATATCGTACAGCCCGGCGGGTTTGCCCGACAGCCAGAGAGCCGCCCTCAGGGCGCCCCGGGCAAAGGTGTCCCTGCTCGATGCCTTGTGGGTGATCTCGATCCTCTCGCCGAGGCCGCCGAAGAGGACGGTATGTTCTCCGACGATGTCGCCTGCACGGACAGTCTGGATGCCTATCTCTTTTTTTGTCCTCTGCCCGATGATCCCCTTTCTTGCATAGACGGCGACTTTGTCCAGGTCTCTGTTTACTGCACCCGCGATCACCTGCGCCATCTTCAGGGCGGTGCCGCTAGGCGCGTCCTTCTTCAGCCGGTGGTGGGCCTCGACGATCTCGATGTCATAGTCGTCGCCCAACGCATGCGCTACGTCCTGAAGCACCTTCAGGAGCAGGTTGACCCCGAGGCTCATGTTCGAGGCCATAACACAGGGAATCTTCTTTGTAAACGGCGCGATCTCCTTAATGTCTTCATTGCTGAAGCCGGTCGTGCCGATCACCATCGCCTTGCCTTTGGCCGCGGCCATCTTCAGGTTTTCCTTCGTAGACTCCACCGAAGTGAAATCGATGACCAGGTCGACCGAATCGATGATCCCGGATATACCGTCCGAAAGAATAACGCCGGTATCTCCGATGCCGGATATCGCACCTATGTCCTTGCCCAGGTCCTTATGTCCGCTTCTTTCAAACGCCGCGGCCAGTTTGAGGCCTTCGTATTCCTTCGACAGGGCCGCTATTCTGCTCCCCATCTTGCCGGCCGCGCCCGCTACTGCAATCTTTATCATATCGTGCCTCCGTCTATGGAAATTACTATGACTTTAACAAAAATCGCATTAAATGTCACGGCCTGCTAAGCCTCCTGACGGCTTGTGCGCCCAAGGGGGGAAGCTCGCGATGCGAGCCGGCATATGCGGCCCTCTTTCATCACTGGCATGGAATGCAAATACATAATTCAGGAAACCCGGTCCGGGGTAGGAACATAACGACCTAATCAGTGACGAGATCTACAATATCGTGACGTCCCGGTCCCAGGTCCATTTGAGTTACAATGCCGATGATTTCAGAAAGACTGTTCGCGTATGCCGTCTTTCCCAAGACCCTTGTTTCAAGTGTAATCTCAGCTTCAGGACTTGTGATCGCAATTCTATGGTACGCGTGCCGGGCCAGATATTCATCCGGTACGCCGAATATCTTCTGCTGCCGTTCGGGATCCCGTTCTGATCGAATTTCAGATTCGGCAACACCCAGCTGGTTCGCGAGGTATATCGCTGTCCCGGGCTTTGTCTTCTTGGTCGCTTGATGGGATTCTGTGATCTCTATCGCCTGGCCCTTGAAATATCGGGAGGCCTGCCTGACCATCGCCATGAAACGGAGCATCTGCAGGTTG
>JAKAIZ010000159.1 GCA_021814065.1 Nitrospirota bacterium
CTCCGTGATCTGCGCCCAAGTCAAATCAATACCATTTGGAATAGATTTTTATGTGAGGCAACGTATATCATTTCGTATCGATTCTTATGTGAGGCAACGGGGCCTTCAGCAGGATGTTGTCAAGGCAGGATGTGTGCGGCCCGGTGCCGCCGCCTGACGAAGATTGAAATGGGGTCCTATGAATGCTATCCTGAATAGGGGGACGTAGTTCCCTTTTTGCAAGCCTTTCATTCGAAATGGAGTTGCCGTGAATTTCAAGCACCTTGAAGACTACGGGATCATCGGAAACATGGAGACCTGCGCAATTATCGGCAAAGACGGCTCCATCGACTGGCTCTGCCTCCCGTCGCTCGGCTCACCATCGGTTTTCGCCGCCCTCCTTGACGTGGAAAGGGGCGGGCATTTTTGGATACGGCCGCAGACTAAATATCACTCCTTGCAGTCTTACATGGGCGACACCAACATACTCCAGACGGCCTTCACCACGCCCCTGGGCGATGTCGTCATCAGTGATTTCATGCCCGTTAAAGGCGTGCAGGGTGTCCCGTCCGTCGATGCGGTCTTCAGAAAAGTGGAGTGTCTGAAGGGCATGGTGAAGATGGCGGTCAACTTCAGGGCCCGCTTCAATTACGCGGGGGCAATCCCTGAGATCGAACCTGCGGAGAGCGGACTCACTGCCAGATGGCAGGACGAATTCCTTTTTTTTCAGTCGCCGGCCCCCCTGTTCCTCCATGACGGCGAGGCCAACGGCAGTGTGATGATGAAGGCGGGCGATTCTCTTTGGTTCGCGCTCCAGTACAACCACATCAACCCCCTGAAGAACAAAGATTATGAAAAGCTCCTGACCGGGGTGAAAAACTACTGGCACGACTGGTCCGGTACCTCCAACCGTGAAACATGCCTGATCGAAGAACCCTGGCATTACCTTGCTGTCCGTTCGGGACTGGTGCTGAAGCTTCTGTCGAATTCCGACACCGGCGCAATCGCCGCGGCGGCAACGACCTCCCTTCCGGAGAAGATCGGCGGGACGCGCAACTGGGACTACCGCTACTCCTGGATACGCGACGTGTCTTTCATCGATCAGGCCCTTTTCCACCTCGGGCATTCGGACGAGGCGCGCAGCTTCCGCAACTGGGTCATAAGAATCGCCGAGGTGGCAGGGGAACCTTCGAACATCAAAACGCTATACCCGCTGCACGGTGGAAGCGGCCTTGAAGAACGGGTGCTGGACCATCTCTCCGGGTATGAGAATTCGAGGCCGGTGAGGGTCGGCAATGCTGCCTCGCAGCAGAGGCAGCTCGACATGTACGGCGAGATGCTGAACGCCGTCTACGATACAGGCATGCACGGCGAGGAGGTTTCGGAGGAGCGCTGGGACGTCTTCAGGAAAATTGTCGATTACGTCTGCACTGCCTGGCAGAGAGAGGATTCGGGCATATGGGAAATGCGGGGTAAACCCCGGCATTTCGTATATGCCAAGCTTATGTGCTGGGTGGCAATCGACAGAGGAATAAAAATCGCGACAGAGAAGCACTTCGATGCCCCCCTTGAGGAGTGGCGGAAAACAAGGGAGGAGATCAAGAAGGAGATCCTCGAAAAGGGTTTCAGCAAAAAACTCGACAGCTTCGTGCAGTCCTTCGGCTCGGAGAACGTCGATGCAACCGGTCTGCTCATTGCGCCGATGGGACTTCTGCCCCATAACGACCCGATGGTCATGGGGACGATAGATGCCGTAATGAAAAGGCTCATGACCAAAAACGGGCTGGTCTACCGTTATGAGGGAAGCGACGGACTGCCTGAGGAAGAAGGATGTTTCCTCCTCTGTTCGTTCTGGCTGATAAAGGCGCTGGTCCTTTCCGAGAGGATCGAGGAGGCCGAAAAGATATTCTCGAGCGTGCTCGGCTACGTCAGTCCCCTCGGCCTTCTCTCTGAGGAGGTCGAGCCGGAAACCGGAAAGCTGATCGGCAATTTCCCCCAGGCCTTCAGCCATGTAGGCCTCATCAACAGCGCATTGTACCTCGGCATCGCTAAGGGCAGAAAGCATGAAGGGCCTAAACTGCTCGGTGTCGTGAAGGACAATATACCGCCCCCGCCGGAATGAAGCGTTCCTTAGGTGTTGTCCTCTTCCACCGCTTTCCTGATCTGAGAGAGGATGTCCGGTATTGCAGACGTGACCCGGTCCCAGCTTGCGATCAGAGGCACTCCGAGCGGGTCTTCCATGATGATCTCGGCGGCCTTCTTGACGCCGTTTGTAAACGTGTCGACCGCAAGGCTCTCTTCGTGCCGGTCGAAGACAAGACCGTTGATCGCTGCGTCGTCTTCGAACCTCTTCAGCAGGTCCTGCGCGGTCCTCACATAGGTGGCGACCAGCGTCTTGAACAGTCCTTGCGAGAAGACGACGCCCTCGGACGCGAGCGTCCTGAAGATCGACTTGCAGATGTCCACGCACATCTTGTGAAGCCCCTTCGTCGCGTCTTCGGGAGAAAGCACCTGATGCTTGTGCTCGTAGTTTTCGGCGATGTCCACCTGACAGACCCTTCTTAGCGACGTGTTCCTGTAGACCTCAGCAAGAACACCGACCTCGAGTCCCCAGTCCCCGGGGATCTTGTTCACCCGCGCCATGTCGATGTCCATCGAGAACTCGCCTGCAAGCGGATACCGGAAGCTGTCGAAGAAGACGAGCAGAGGATGATAGCCGATGATCTTCTGGAGCGACCTGATCAGCGGCGTGACCAAAAGCCTCGTCGCCCTGCCGTGCAGCCTGTCGGTGACCCGGCTGTAATAACCTTTGCAGAAGTCATAGTCGAGGCTCGGGTTCGTCACAGGGTAGCACAATCTGGCGAGCATCTCCCTGTTGTAGGTGACGATATCGCAATCGTGCAGTGCGATGACATGAAACTCCTGCTGGGACAGGATATACCCATAGGCCATCCATGCCGACCTCCCCTTGCCCTGCTCTCCGATCGGAAGGCCGGCTGCTTCTATCGCATTGTATATTCTGGCAAGTCTTGGCCCCGTGTTCCAGATGATCCTCGTCTTCTGGGGAAGGTCCGAAAAAAACCCTCTGGCTTTCCTGAATTCCTCCGCCGCCGCGGGCCCGAGCGTAACCACGATCTCCCGGACGTACTTTACCCCCTTCAGTTCCCTCACAATACCCTTCAGGGCGTCGCCCCCAAGTTCGATGTAAAGAGAAGGCAATACAAGCGCAATCGGCCTTTCATGGGAATACCAGGTGAGTTCCGACTCGATCTTCCCGCTGTCCGCCCTTCCGAGCCTGTGAAATGTGGCCACTACTCCGGTCTGATAAAAATCCGACACGTTTCACCTCCTGCGGGTTCTCTGAAGAAAAATCCGGGACTACGGCTCTTTCTAACAATGTATCATCGGACGATGGATGTTACAAGCACTCCTCCCCGCTTCTCATTCCCTTCCGTCGGGTTCAATGCTATTATGTTGCTGTCGGCATCGTAATTTTTAACGTAAAGGAAGAGAATGGTTATTTCCGCCGGGGACACGCAGCTCGAAAAAATTTTCCGGGCGGCACTGCGGGCTGCCGATCCTTACAAATCGGTGAGGCGCCACCTTGACATGGTCCGGGCGGTTTTCACCGGCGGAGGCTTTAGCTCCCTTCTTGTCGCCGGCTTCGGCAAGGCGTCCTGCCCGATGGCCCAGGCGGTTGAAGACAGCATCTCCGATATTGTCGAAAAAGGGATCGTAGTCACCAAATACCGTCATTGCGAAGGTTACGATTTCCGAAAGATAGCAGTCCGTGAAGCAGGTCATCCCCTGCCGGACGAAAACGGGCGGAAAGCGGCCGGCGAGATCATCGGCCTTCTCCGCGGCGCAGACAAAAAAACCCTCGTGCTCTGCCTCATATCAGGGGGCGGCTCGGCACTTTTAGTTTCGCCCTGCGAGGGGATCACTCTGTCCGACAAACAGGAGGTGACCGAACTGCTTTTGAAGGCGGGGGCCGGCATCCATGAACTCAATGCGGTCAGGAAACACCTCTCCGGTGTGAAAGGCGGAAGACTTGCCGAAGCGGCGTATCCCGCCCGGGTGTTGTCTCTCATCATATCGGATGTGATCGGCGACGACCCCGACGTGATCGCCTCCGGCCCCACGTCTTCGGACGGGTCGACTTACGCCGATGCCCTTGCGGTCCTGGAGAAATACGGATTACGAATCACGGGTCCGCGCAGCGTCATCGAAGTCCTCGAAAAGGGCGCCTCCGGGCTGGTCCCCGAAACGCCCAAGGCGGGACAGCCGGTATTCGATAAAGTCGAAAATATAATCATCGGCGGCAACAGGGCCGCCCTTGAGGCGGCGAAGAAGATGGCCGGATCCCTCGGCTTCGATGCCGAAATTCTTTCTTCTGAGGTACAGGGCGAGGCGAGAGAGGTCGGGCAGGAGCTTGCGAAGAAAGCTATCGGGATAAGAAACGTCAGGCATTCCGCAAGGCCGGTCTGTTTGATATCCGGGGGCGAAACGACCGTGACGGTCAGGGGCAGCGGGCTCGGGGGAAGGAATATGGAACTGGCCCTTGCATTTGCGCTCGGCATTGACGGCGTCGAGGGGATTTCGTTCCTGTCGGCCGGCACCGACGGTACCGACGGACCGACCGATGCAACCGGTGCAATCGTCAATGGCAGCACGGTAAAGCGGGGGGAAGAGAAGGGGGTGAGCGCGGCGGAGTATCTCGCGAACAATGACTCCTACAATTATTTCAAAGAGGCGGGGGGCCTGCTGATCACCGGCCCGACCGGCACGAATGTGATGGACGTGCAGGTTATCGCGATAAAATGATCGCGACGAAGGTGATGCGATATTTCACAAAAAAAATAGAGACAGCAGTTTGATTAGTCAGGAATATCCCAAAAGCATTTTTAGTGATAGAATCTTAATAAGACAGATGGCAATTTCTGTGATTGCGGCCCGGAAAGCCGCAACTGAACTCGACGAAAGGATGGTACCATGAAAAAAAACGTTGGGGGCATCGACAAAGTCATACGGTTTATCGCCGGCATCGCACTGGCTCTCGTAGGCTTTCTTGTACAGATGAGCACCGGTCTGAAGACAGTGACTTTTGTGGTTGCAGCCATAGCCCTCATCACCGCCTTTACCGGTTTTTGACCGCTCTGGGCGGTGCTCGGGATTAGCACCCACAAGGAAAAATAAGGCCGGCCCTCCAAAGTGGTCGTGTAGCCTTGGAGAATGCCTCAAAGTAAGAGCGCTCCCGTTTATTTCGGGAGTTGCATGGTCTGGGCAGATTTGGGTCTGTGCCAATTAGGGTCAGGTCTCCACATATGACAAAGCAAGAGACCTCCGCATCTTCTCCACCCTTCTTCTCAGTTTCCTGTCTACGGCAAGCAGCATCTCCATTCGCCGGCTGGCCTGAGATACCGCCGAGTCCCCGATCCCAAAATGCCGCCCGATCTCCATGAGCGTTGCTCCGCTGTATCTATGGCTCAGATAGAGTGCGATTTTCTTTGCTAGGGCCGGCTCCTCCACGAATACTGCCCGGACCTGCCCGGCTATCTCCCCGGGAGAGATCTTCTTCAGTGCAGCCACTGCGGGGACGCTACGGTTCTTTTTTGCGCCCGACAAGAACTTCTCCCGAATTTCGTCGATAAATTCAGGTCTGCCGAGTATCGAGGAAGCGAAGGTCTCATCGAGAGGACTTCCTTCGCCACCTCCGATCTTAGCCTCCACAAATCCCCGATAGGTTTTTCTGGCATCGGATGGCTTCCTGCCAAAGTGCCGCAGCAGCCAGTCGGTCGTCAGCCACCGGGGCGCGGTCTTCCTGCCGATGCAGGCAGCGTAGCTCGTCCAGCGATAGTCCTCCGGCCGATCTGCTATCTTGGCCCTCACAGGATTCAGATGAATGTACCGCGACAGCTCACCCGCGTATTCGTCCGCATCGACAAGGATCGCCTTGTATCTGCCCTGAAACAGATGGCCTATCCTGTCATGGCGCTTGTTGAAGTAGACCGTATACGCCCCGTTGATGTGCCGCATGATTTGAGAGAGATTGCCCGAAGGCGTCGACATAAGCAGATGATAATGGTTGTCCATGAGGCAATAGGCATGAATGGCGGCGTTATAGCGCACGACCGCCGTTTCCAGATAGGTAAGAAATCGTTCCCTGTCACGATCATCACGGAATATAGCCCTGCGCTCGTTACCGCGGGCAGTCACGTGGTAATACGCTCCGGGATATTCTATCCTCAAGGGCCGCGCCATATCAGGCTTCCATTCTATGCCAACCCATCGCCCATGTCAAGTGTGGAGACCTGACCCTATGGAGTCCTCCTTAGCTTTTGATCTGGATTTGCTTTAGTACGTCCGTGAAGAATCTAACCTCGCCAACATAGTATATTGAGAGCGTCATAATTCCTTGTATGTCCTGTGTATCTTCAGCCAGTGTTTCTTTTCCTAATAAGTTCTTTAAGATATTTTGACTTAGAGGCCAGAGTTCATTTGGCCCCCTTTTTTCTTTGCGTGCCGTCGTATATTCTTTATATCTTGCGGTAAGGTATTGTTGCAAAGAGTGCCTATCTTCGGTCTTAAAATTATTGCTGATGTGATTTACAAATGTCTTATTCATGCTGTCTAAGGTCCGAGTTGCAAGACGTTCTGATTTGACTTGCCCCAAAACAACATCCATCGCAGCATACATCTTAACGATTAACAATTCTATATCGAAAACGTTCTTGTTTACGGTAGCTCTTGTTGACGCCAGAAAATTAAGGGTCGGATTTTCGATATCTTTGGACACAGTATTGCAAGCAGCCTCGAACAACCAATCTCCTAATTCCTCTGGGGTTGCATTATGTTTCTTCTTCTTTATAAAGCCTATTCGTTCCCAAAAAGACATTTTTTCCTCCGACTGTTTATGTTCGCCTCTTGCATTTTATGCCGTCGATTGTCATTTTCTTCTGCGAGACCATCTCCTCAACGACATATGTTTGTGATTCTACATTTTGGAATTCAATTACAAGCCTTAAACTTCTGTTTGCATATTCTTGATATAAGTGAGCGTTGAAAAAATCTCCGACAGGTGAACCGTTCCGATAGCCTTCGGCTTTGATAGAAGTTGTATTTTCTTTGCTTAAGAAAATAATGTGATCGGGAAAGTGAATTTTCACATCAAAGGCATTATCGATTTGGACATCAGCAACCGAAATATTTAGGGCGGCGCCATTTCCGATGTTTCTGAGTTGAAAACTATTGTGCTCAGGTATAACAATTACAAATGGCCTCAGTTGAAGTTCGGTTTGTCGTTGTGCTTCGGCACGCAAGAGATACGTTTCCCAGGTATACCATATAAGGATTGCGCCTGTTATGATGATTGCAACTGTGGCAAGATATGTCCATCTATCGCAGCCGTTGTAAACAAAAAAGGCTACGATCATGACGAGAAGATAACCGCTGAGAGATATTAATAGTTTTTTCATATTATGCCGTTATTTTAATTTGCACACAACATTCTTTTCTATGTTTCTTCTATCGTTTCTGCTATATTATTCTTCCGGTTCAGGGCTGTCAACGCATTTTGATAACATTCTATTGATATGTGGAACCGGGTTCCATATAATAGTTTTAATTCTGGGGGTAATGTAGAATCGGCATAATTTCAAATAATTTTATCGGGGGGTCTTTTATGGAGGGGTTTGGGGATTATCTCAGCAGCAAGGCGTATATCCAGGACAAATATGTGCCGTACTATCTGAAATGGGTTTCCCACTGTTATTCCTTCTTCGAACAGCCGGACAGTT
>JAKAIZ010000007.1 GCA_021814065.1 Nitrospirota bacterium
AAAGAAGGACGCCGAGGGTTTACTTAACGTGCCGGACCAGACTTTCAACTTTGAGCTTGCTGTGACGGGCGATTGTGTCGAAATGAGCATCCGCATGCAGGAGGACAGCATCATTGTCGATGGCAGACGCGGCGATCAGGATGTCAGTAGCGGGGATGTTAGCGCCTTTGCCATTGAGGTCATACGCCATGCGTGAAGCCGCGTCCCATAGACGCTTTTCCATCTCAATATAATGCAGGCCATCAAGCCTGTCTTTAAGGCGGCCATATTCCTTATCATTGCGGACGCCGCCAAGAAGTTCCAGCTCAATTATACCGTTGATTGCAACGTCGCTTTCTATCAGCGCCTGCCCCACCCGCTCCTTAACAAGGGGAAGGAAATTCCTTCTTAGGGCAAAGATCCATACCGAGGTATCGATAATCACCATCTATTTCGAGGCCCGGTTCTTCTTGAGGTCTTCCAGAGTAAGATCCAAAGAAAAGGTCCCCAGCTCGCTCCGAAGGCGCTCACGGTTCTTGGCCCTTAGCAGTGCCCGCAGCCCTTTTTCGATCACTTCCTTTTTCGTTCTGATATTCGTCTCCCGAAGGGCCGCCTGCATCAATTCCTCATCGATCTCGACAGTAGTCTTTCCCATGACATCTCCTTTTATGTATCCTTATTACATACTAAAGTATGTCATGCAATATGTCAAGATGGATGTCTGAGACACTTCTGCATCCCCCCTCCGCAATTTCATTCAAATGTGATACTCTCCGCCTGGCCCCTACAGTCTACGATCGATCTTATATTTCATATTTCCAGGATTTTCATCATCTTAAAGTCTTTTTTTAAGTCCGTCATTCCGCAGTCTTTAGGCGGGAATCCATTTTTAAGAAAGCATGGATGCCCGACTGAGAGCCTCGGGCATGACGGAAAAAGAACTATGACCTGGAGGTAACATTCGGTGAACTCCAACATAAGGAGTGTCATCAGTCTCAAAAGCCGTCAATCAGGCTTTTGTGGCTGTTAATTTACAATCGTTATACAACTGGAAGGTTAATGTCCCGGAATATTTGACATTTCACTCCATTTGTATTACCTTAATATCAACTGTTTAACATTATCACCAGGAGTTAGACGCCCATGGCAAAGGTAAGAACATTGGCGAAGGGACAGATTGTTATCCCCGCCGACATAAGAAAAAGGTATCACATCGAACCCGGGACAGAGATGCAGATCATGGAATACGGTGGAATCATTTATCTTGTCCCGCCTGTCGACGATCCCGTCAAGGCAGCCTGCGGCATCCTGCCGCCGGAACCGTCCCTTTCCGGCAAACTTCTTAAGGAACGCAAGAGCGATTTCAGATAATGCCGAAGGGGCCTTTTATCTTCGATAGTCATGCACTTCTGAAGTTCTTTCAGAAGGAAAAGGGATATGAAAAGGTCGTCAGTCTGCTTCAGGAGATAAGAAAAAGCGGTGCAAGAAAATATTTAAACGCAATAAACCTTGGCGAGATCATCTACTGCACAAAAAGGGAGTTCGGCGACCAAAAGAAGCTGGAGGTGCTCGCCAATATCGAAAGGCTCAACTTTCTGATCCTGCCTACGCCTAACGATCTCATTTTCAGGGCCTCTGAAATCAAGGCGCAATTCAGCCTTTCCTATGCCGACTGTTTCGTAGTCGCCTCTGCCCAGGAGCATAAGGCTGCTATCGTGACGGGTGACCCGGAATTCAAGAAAGTGGAACATTTGGCAACAGTTATCTGGCTCTAAGGAAGCCTGGGAAAAAGAACCTCAACCCTTTACCACCGGATAACACCTTTCGCAGAGCTCGGGTTCGTCCGCAAAACTGCCGACCTTGGTCGACCAATTCCAGCACCGCTGGCATTTGTCACCCGGCGCACGCTCCACCAACACCTGAAGCCCTTCGATATTGGTGCTTTCATAGGCACCCGGCAAGGCATCCCCGGTAATCTCAGCGGCGGAAACCAGGAGCAGCGCAGGTAAAAAGTCCGTGTACGCCGCGGCGAGGGTCCGGTATTTCTCCGGCAGCCGGATCTTCACCTTTGCCTCCAGCGGATTGCCTATGAACTTCTCCGCCCTCTTGATCTCAAGCGCCTTATTGATCTCGTTTCTGAGATCGAGAAGATCTTTCCATTTTTCCTCCAGTTCGTTATCCAGGAACTCCTCTTTCACAACCGGGAAATTGGAAAGAAATACTGATTCTACCTCTTCACTTTTTACTTTTAACTTTTCACTTTTCAGATATCCCCATACCTCTTCCGCCGTAAATGAAAGGACAGGTGCCATCAGCCCGGTCAGCGTCATAAGTATCTCCCACAACACCCATTGGCCCGCCCGCCGTTCGGCTGAGTCCGCCTTTGCAGTATACAATCTGTCCTTCAGCACATCCAGATAGATGGAACTCATGTCGACGACGCAGAAATTATGGATAGAGTGGAAGACCTCATGGAAATCGAAATTGTCATAGGCCCGCGTCACACGGACTATGACGTTCTGCAGCCTGCTCATCGCCCACCGGTCGATCTCCTGCAGGCCGTCGCGGTAGTCACCGTGGTCGAAATCATGGAGATTGCCGAGCAGGAACCTGCAGGTATTCCTTATCTTCCTGTAGGCCTCCGTAAGCCTGTTCAGTATCTCCTTCGATATCCTTATGTCGTCTTTATAATCCTCCGCAGAGACCCATATGCGTAATATCTCTGCCCCAAACCCTTTGATGATCTCCTGCGGCGCGATCACATTGCCGAGAGATTTGGACATTTTCTTCCCCGCGCCGTCCACCACAAAACCGTGGGTAAGCACGGTACGATAGGGCGCGCTGCCCCTCGCACCTACCGAGGTGAGCAGAGAACTCTGGAACCATCCCCTGTGCTGGTCGCTTCCCTCAAGATACATATCCGCCGGCCACAAGAGTCTATCGTCCCTCTCGACGACCGCCGCGTGGCTGACCCCGGAATCGAACCAGACGTCGAGGATGTCCATCTCCTTGCCGAAATCGCTTTTCCCGCATTTTCTGCAGACATAATCCCGGGGGAGAAATTCTCCTGCGTCCTTCGTGAACCAGATGTCGGCCCCGCTGCTCTCTACCTGAGAAGTGATCCCGTCAAGGACGCCCTCGTCTTCGACAAAAGTTCCGCACTCGCGGCAACGGACCATCATGATCGGAACGCCCCAACTCCGCTGCCTCGATATACACCAGTCCGGCCTGTTACTGACCATCCCGTAGATCCTCTCCCTGCCCCACTTCGGGATCCAGCTGACCTTATCTATCTCTTCAAGGCACTTCTTACGGAGGTCATTGAACTCAACCGAGATAAACCACTGTTCGGTGGCACGGAAGATGACCGCCTTCTTGCACCTCCAGCAGTGCGGATATGAGTGCGTAATCTTTTCTTCTTTCACCAAGGCATGCCTGTCTTTGAGGGTCTCGATGATGACGGCATTCGCCTTAAATACAAACTGACCTTCCAGGTCCCCGGCCTGCTTCGTAAACTTCCCCTTGTCATCGACCGGGGCATAGATGTCCAGGCCGTATTTCAGTCCCACCTCGTAATCGTCTTCGCCGTGACCGGGGGCGATATGCACGATACCCGTGCCGTCTTCGAGAGAAACGAACTCCGCGAGAACCGCGCGAGACTGCCTCGCGACAAAGGGGTGCTCCGCAAGCATTCCCTCCAGTTCCTTGCCGCGAATCGTCGCGAGGACAGTCCCCTCAAGGCCTATCTTCTCCTTCAGGGCCTCCCGCCTGCCCGCTGCGACTATGTATACCTCGCCATCCTGTTCGACAGCAGCATAATCAAAATCCGGGTGGAAGGCGATTGCAAGATTCGCTGGCAACGTCCAGGGCGTCGTGGTCCATATGATCACCGACACCTTCTTCCCCTTGAGGGAGGGCAGATATTTAGATATGTTTTCCTCATTCACCCCGAATTTTACGTAAACCGAAGGTGATTCCTTGTCGGCATACTCCACCTCCGCCTCGGCAAGAGCCGTGACGCAGGACGGACACCAGTGCACCGGCTTCTTGCCCTTATATACTGACTTGTTCTTTACGAACTTGAAGAACTCTCTGACAATCGCACCTTCGTATCCAAACGACATCGTGAGATACGGGTTGTCCCAGTCGCCGAAGACGCCGAGCCGCTTGAACTCCTCTCTCTGGATGTCGACAAACTGCGCCGCATATTCCCTGCAAAGCTTCCGCTTCTCGATAATGTCGATCTTGTCCTTTTTATCACCGAGGTTCTTGTCGACCTGAAGTTCGATAGGCAGGCCATGGCAGTCCCATCCCGGCACATAAGGAGCAGAGGCCCCTTTCATCGATTGATACTTAACGATGATGTCTTTCAGGACCTTGTTCAGGGCGTGGCCCATATGGATATGCCCGTTGGCGTAAGGGGGGCCGTCGTGCAGGATATACCGCAGGCCGGTCTCCTTGCGGGTCTCAAGCATTTTCTCATAGACATTCCTGTCGGCCCAATATTTCAGCGTCTCCGGTTCACGCTGCGAAAGGTTCGCTTTCATCGGGAATGCAGTCTGTGGAAGGTTCAGTGTGTCTTTGTAATCTTTGGCCATAACGTACAAATTACCATTACCCGCTTTTTGTTGTCAAGCAAAGTGACGCCAAAAAGCCGGCGCGACGCGGCGAACGTCCAGCAGACACCCAGAGCCGGACATTATCCTGTCGTCCCGGCTTCCTCAACTTCCTTTCGAGGCTTAATTACCCAGATATTCCCGAATTCCTTTTCCTGATAAGCCCGCGCCAGTCCGAGTCGTAAAAGCTCGAGCAAGGCAAGGAACGTCACGATCAACTGAGTCCTATTCGCAGTATCCCTGAAGAGTTCCTCAAATCTTATGCTCTCCGTATTCTCAAGAAGATCTACGATCAGGAACATCTTGTCCTTGACCGTTAGCGTTTCCCTGGTAATCGTTCGTACCTCTGGAGGGGCGGACTCAAGCATCTTCTTAAAAGCACCCAGCAGGTCGAAGATATTCACATCGAAGAGGGAGGGTTCAGAAAGCTCTTCGGTCTCTTCTTCTTCCTCCTCCTTTGCCGGCTCCCGCGCGAAGACCAGCAACGATTCCTCTTCCCTCTCCCGAAGGATGGACGCCGCATCCTTGTATGCGCGGTATTCCAAAAGTCTCTGCACGAGTTCAAGACGCGGGTCTAACTCTTCCGTACTGGCTTCGTCTTTTTCTTCCGGGGGCAGCAGCATCCTGGACTTGATATGAATAAGCGTGGCAGCCATGACCAGAAACTCGCCCGCTATCTCAAGGTTCAGTTCCTTCATTATCTCAATGTAGTCAAGATATCGCCTCGTGATGAACGAGATTGGGATATCGTAAATATCTATCTTGTTTTCCCTGATGAGGTGGAGGAGCAGATCGAGAGGTCCCTCGAACGCGGGCAGTTTTATGTTATATATGTCTTCCATGCAGGCACAAAATATTGCAGATATTTTACCAGATTGGGACAAAATTAACCCCATCAGCGCAGGTTTCTTCCTGAGAGCAGGGCCTTCTGCCTTCCAGAGGCCGTCTTGTTTGCAGCAATAAAGTATATTTGCTTAAACGACTAAAGAATTGTATGCTATGTCATGCACGCGACATATTGCCTGCTGTCCTCACTTCTTCTTCTGTCGATCCTCGCGCAGCCCTCGTATGCCGCAATATCTCAATCGTTTTATTTCGACCAGGAGGGCAATCCGCTGTCGGGAGGTCCTGCCGCGGTCCCCTCAGATTCTTCGCAGACCTCGCTCTCCTCTGTCCCCACGGGAGTAGTGCTGCGCCGAGGCATCGTCTATGAGTATTATCCCGTCAATGGAAAGTCCTTCTCTGAAATCGTAACGTCCGTGCAGGAGAACGGCCCATACATTGCCGGTGCTAAGAGACGGCTGCCTACCAGGATGAAATGGCGCTTCGGGATCTCCTACGAATACGATTTTACTTCCGCCCTGGATGAAGAGGATACGGCGGTCCATGTTTCCCTCGAAGTCAAAGACATCAAAGTCACTTACGGCATTACTGTCACACTACCGTCCCTGATCGACAATACCTCGCTGAACCCGATCGAGAGAAATCTCTGGAAAAATCTCTTTCTGCAGTTCCTCGAACATGAGTACGACCACGTCGATATCATCGAAGACATCGCGACTGCGGACGAGGCAAAAAAGAGTCTGGCCGAGATTAATTATCTTATTTTCGATTACCGCGACGGACTCGACATCGACAACACGATAGGTACGTTTCTGAAAGATGAGACCGCAAAGGCTGCCAAGGAGATGTCCCGGAATATACGGGAGAGGTTGAACGAATACGACCGGCTGACGGATTTTGGAAATAAACATTCCCTGCGAGACTCTTTTTTCAGACCGGAAAAAAAATAGCCGAGATGCGTCGAGCCTGATTTTCCGCTACCGGCCGCCTTTTTTAAGCATTTGATCGGCTTTAGGTGAGACATCCGGATCTATAAAATATGCCTCCGAGAAATATTTTCTGGACTGCCCGAATTTTTTAAGTTTATACTCCGCATAACCCAGCAGATAATACCCCACCGGGTCAGGGATCTCAGACACATATTTTTTGAAAGCAACCTCGGCCTTCCGGAAATCTCTGCTGCGGTAATACCTGATCCCTTTTTCGAAATCCTCATTCCCCGCAAAAGACTGCGAAAATAGTATCAAAACAAGGACAAGAACAATACCAGCAGACAGGGCTTTCATATCTCTTCCCCCTTCGCAACTCTGAATTTTTGCCGCCTTTCGAATTTAAATATATCATACCGGCCGTGATAATGAAAGCAATTATTTCGCAGTGTTACCCTCCGTTCTTTGTCGAACATATGTCAAGCAGCCCAAGAAAACGGGTACGGTCCGCAGCATTATAGAAAGTACCTGGTCGTCTGCAAAAAGAATCGCTGAGGTAACGCAGAAGCCGACTCTATAATCAAAAAAGGGCGGCCGGAATATCCGGCCGCCCTTTTTAGTAATATATACTGAAATCTCTCTAGGCCACCACTGCCTTTTCGGATTCCTTCAGCCAAAGAAGCCTCGATCCGTTGACCGTCGACCTGTTGATCTCATCAATGAATTTCTCTCCGTCGATTTCCAGGTCTTTGTCTCTTTTGAACGGGCTGAACGCCGCCTTCACCTTCGTCTTCAGCGCCTTCTTCACGTCGGTGTCCTTCCCCTTCTTCAGGGAAGAGCCCATCGCAGCGGCAACGGCGACGAATATGTCTGAGGCCGGCATGACACCGCCCGCGGGTTTGAGCGCCTTTCTTACTTCCTTGATTCTTCCGAGATAATCAACAATCGTGCCCTCCGATTCCAGCGCCGCTGTTGACGGCAGCACAATGTCCGCCTGCGTAGCCAGGTCCGTAATGTGAGAGTTCTGTACGATCAGGAATTCCGTATCCGGTCTTTTGCCGACCGGCACCTCGCCGACCACATAAAGGACCTTAGAACTTGTCGAGACCATCTCTTTGAACTTCTTTCCTTCCGAAGTGAGTCCCATCAGTACCACGCCTTTGGCATTCGCCTCGAACGGGACGGACACTGCTTCCTCCTTAATGAGGGAGAGATTGGCGGCGGCCTTATACAAAGAAGGGGCTGACAAGACCACAGGAGACTTTGCAGCGATGAAGAGGTCAGCTGCAGCCATCGCTGCATCCGAAGGGTCGACGTGCGCCAGGGCCGAGATCATCTCTTTCGGGGCCTTCACGCCTTTCGATATGACGGCCTGGGCGAGCTGTTCTATCATTTTCACTTCGTCGCCTCTAAGGACGGCGCTTGCGGCAGATGCAATCCTCGGTTCGCCCGAGTTGATAACCAAAAGCCTTGCGCCTCCCTCGTTAATTCTCTTTCTGATCACCGCATCCAGAGCGGGAAGAACTCTCGTCCACTGGTCAGGCGCAGTGCCGACGAGAACGAACAGGTCGGCGTCCTCGAGGTCGGCCGTTCCGCTCCTTAGGGCGTCGTAATCGGAATAAAGCGAAACGGAAGAGTCATAATTTTTCGTCTTCACTACGTCCGCGGCCAGTTTCTTCAGCGCGAGGGCATCCTCGTTCAAAATGTTAGCGCTCGACACAAATGCGGCATCTCCACCCGCCGCCTTAAGCTTGTCCGCAACTATCGCAAGGGCGTCTTCCCAGGAGGTCTCCCTGAGCTCTCCGCCGACCCTTTTCATCGGCGTCTTCAGGCGCGTCTCGCTGGCGAGGCTGTCAAAACCGTATCTCCCTATCGCGCAGATGTACTTCTCCGCTATGCCTTCGGCAGCGGCTGAGTTTATCTTTATGACTTCGCCGTCCTTCGTGCTGACCGTTATGCCGCAGGCATTGCCGCAGGAAAGGCAGACCGAATCGACTTTTTCGTATTCCCACTCTCTGCCCTTCCTCCAGCGGTCCGCTTCGAGCAGTGCATTGACGGGGCATGCGTCCACACAGCTCCCGCAGAACGTGCAGCCCGATTCCTGCAGGGGCTTGTCTTGCGCAGTGACCACCTTTGCGCCGACTCCTCTGCCTGAGAATTCGAGGACGTTCGTACCCTGCGCCTTGCATACCCTGACGCACCTGCTGCAGAGGACGCAGTATTCCGGGTCCCTTTTTATGAAGGGGTTAGCCTCGTCGGTGGGGTATCCGAATTTCTTTCTCGTGAAGCTCGATTCCTTGATCTCGAAGTCATACGCGTACTGCTGAAGGTTGCAGACGCCCGCCTTCGTGCAGGTCATACAGTCAAGGGGGTGCATCGACAGGATAAGGTCTACGACGAACTTCCTGATCTCCTGGACCCGTTCGGTCCGCGTCGCAATCACCATTCCCTCTTTGACCTTCGTATTGCAGGCGATCACGGGCGCCTTGCCGCCCTCCACTTCGACGACACAGAGTCTGCAGGCGCCGATACCCTTCATACCCTTAAGATAGCAGAGGTTCGGTATGTGTACCCCGGCGGCAGCGGCGGCTTCTATAAGGTTCGTGCCCTCACCTACCTGTACTTCCTTTCCGTCTATCTTCAGATTCACCATTTTTCCCATGAGTTCCTCCTCTATTAAACAAGAACCGCAATTTTTTCTTCTACGACTTCAATCGCGCCGTACGGACATGCAGGAAGACAGTCGCCGCACTTCACGCACCTCTTCTGGCGTATCTCGAACGGCAGGTAGCCGGCCCGGAATGAGCTCCTCTTTTCGCCGAGGATTGCGTTATACCTGCAGGCGTCCTTGCAGAGACCGCACATTACACACTTTTCAGGGACCACCTTGTATATGATGTAGTTGGGACATTCCCGCGCGCTGCATTTCCCGGCGAGATGCTCAACAAACGCCCCTCCTTTCAACTCCCCCAGCAGAAACTTCGCAGTGTCCTTGCCCTTGATGCAGCGCGAACCTTCCAGCATCTGGTCGGCAATCCGATTGATGGCTTTTATGTCGGCGCCGTCGCCGATGCCGGCCGATATCCGCTTGAGCCTCACCAGCGCCTCGTAGCTTCCGAGCATGCAGGGATGGCACTTGCCGCACATCGGTTCCGAAAGAAACTCTTCCACGAACTTTTGCGATTTCTGAACAGGGCACTTGATGTTCTCCACCGCGGCGAAGACATCCTTCATATCTTTTTTCGGGGCTTCGTCTTTCTTTGCCGGTTCGCTCATACTACCTCCTGTTTCTCGGGGGTCTTCCTCTTCTTCTCGACCTTCACCGCGCCTATCGGACACGCATTGTAGCAGGCCTTGCATTTCGTGCAGTAGTCCTGATCGATAAAGAAACTGTCCTTCGTCTCCTTCACCGCGTCGAAGGCGCATGCCTGTTTGCAAAGGCCGCAGAGGAAACATTCGTCGTGCTCGATCCGGAATACGCCGAGCCCGCTGCACGCCTTCGCCTGACAGTATTTGTCCCTGATGTGCTCCTCATACTCATGCCTGAAATATCTGATCGTCGTGAGCACCGGGTTCGGGGCGCTGTTGCCGAGACCGCAGAGCGCGCCTTCTTTGACCAGCTTGCCGAGCTTCTCCAATCGCTCGATATCACCTTCCTCGCCTTTGCCGGTAGTGATCCGCTCCAGGATCTCCAGCATCTGGTAGGTGCCGATCCTGCAAGGCGGACATTTGCCGCAGGATTCCGACTGGCAGAAAGAAAGGAAGTACTTCGCCACGTCGACCATGCAGTTGTCCTCGTCCATGACGACCATACCGCCCGACCCCATCATCGAACCCACCTTCGCAAGAGAGTCGAAGTCGACCGGCAGATCGAGATGTTCCTCGGGGATGCATCCGCCGGAAGGGCCTCCGGTCTGCACCGCCTTGAACTTTTTCCCGTTCATGATGCCGCCGCCGATGTCGTAAATGATCTCCCTTAAGGTAATGCCCATCGGCACCTCGACAAGGCCGGTATTTACCACCTTACCGGTCAGCGCGAAGACCTTTGTCCCCGGAGAGTTCTTCGTGCCGATGCCGAGGAACCACTCTGCGCCTTTATCGATAATTGGAGGAACACAGGCATACGTTTCGATATTGTTCAGATTGCTCGGATAGCCCCAGGCACCGCCCCCGTGCTCAGACAACCTTGGAGGTCTCGGCCTCGGGAATCCTCTTTCGCCTTCTATCGATGCGACCAGCGCGGTAGACTCGCCGCAGACAAAAGCGCCGGCCCCTTCCCGTATGTCGAGCGTGAAATTCAGGCCGCTGCCGAGTATATTCTTGCCGAGCAGGCCGAGTTCTTCCGCCTGTTTGATCGCGATGCCGAGGTTCTTTACAGCAAGGGGATACTCGTGTCTCACGTAGATCATCCCGTATTCCGCCCCTATCGCATAGGCGCAGAGGAGCATGCCTTCAAAAAGGCTGTGGGGATCGCCCTCCATGACCGACCTGTCCATAAAGGCCCCGGGGTCTCCTTCGTCTCCGTTTGCGATGACGAATTTGATCTTCCCGGAGGCGCCCTTCGAATGCTTCCATTTCTTGCCGGCCGGGAAACCGGCACCGCCGCGCCCTCTCAGATTCGCCCTGTCGACTTCGGCCAGCACGCCGTCCGGAGACATCGAACCCAGGGCCTTTTCGAGGGCCTTATAGCCTCCGACGGCAATGTAGTGATAAATATTCCGAGGGTCGATCAGTCCGTTGTTCCTCAGCGCGATCCTGAGCTGTTTCTTATAAAACGGGACGTTCGTCATCTCGGGGATCGGCTCCTCCAGGATATTATTCCGGTAGAGGCTCTGACGGAAAGGTATGCCTCCGGCAACCGTATAGCTCATTATCGAACGGGCATGTTCGGGCTTGACCTTCTGATAGAAGATACCTTCCGGTTCTACCTTCATGACGGGTCCCTTCTGACAGAGGCCCTGACAGCCGGTCTTTACCACATCCAGGGTAATGCCCCTTTTTGCGGCTTCCTCCTCGATGGCGCTAAGGACCTTCGGAGCGCCGGTCGCGGTACAAGCCGTTCCGCTGCAGAGCCTCACTCTCGGCACGTCGGGCAGAAACGTATGGTCCGATATCTGCTTTCTCAGATTCTTCAAATCGTCTATCGTCTTTAATTTTTCCATGGCCTACTTCCCTTCAACCATTTTTACGACTTCGCCCGCCTTCTTGGGATTCAGGTCCCCGATGATCTCGTCGTTGACGGTCGCAACCGGAGCCAGGCCGCAGCATCCAACGCACCCGACCGTTTCGAGCGTCAAGGAAAGATCGGGGGTGGTCTCCCCCGGCTTGATGCCGAAAGACTCCTCTATTTTTTCAAGGACCTTCGAGGCTCCCCTGACGTGGCACGCGGTACCCGTGCAGACGCAGACCACGTTCCTGCCGCGCGGCTTGAAATAGAAATGCTTATAAAAAGATGCGGTACTATACACCTCCGCAAGCGGTATATCGAGCTTCCTGGCCAGCGCCTTCAGCACGTCCTCCGGGAGATAATTATGTTCCTTCTGTATGCTCTGAAAGGCGTGGATAAGAACGCCCCTTTTTTTCTGGTCCTCCGTGAGGACATCCTTCACATGACCGATCTTCTCATCTACATTCAACTCTTCTACCTTCATCTAACCTCCAACATATAGGTCATATATGCCTTATTGGACCTATTTGAATTCTTTAATATATTCCGAGATGCGGCTTCGCCGCCTTTTCGATCTCGCGGCGAGCGGCCATATCCATGAGGACCCTTTCGGCGCCGAACTTGCCGGGCTCATATTTCCTGAGTTTCAGTCTTTCCCTCGCGGTATCGATATACTTCAGCGCCATTGCGAGTATCTTCTCCGGGTCGGGCTCGAAATGGAGAGCGCCCATATACCGCTCGAACCAGACCTCGGTCATGATCCTCGTCACTTCCTTGCTCGCCTCCACGGGGGAGTCGCCGCCGAATATGACGGGGAAACCCGATGCAGCGAAATAGCAGCCGATCGCGATAGCCTTTTCGGACATCCATTCAGGCGCGATACCCACCGCAGGCATGCCTCCAATCTCGTCGGAAAGACCACCCTCAGCCGCCATAGCGCTCGCGATGGTGAGGATCCTCGAGTTATCGACGCATGCCCCCAGGTGGAGGATCGGCGGAATTCCGATCGCCTCGCAGACCTCCCGCAATCCCGGGCCCGCGTTTTCAAGGGCCATCTCAGGGGTCAGGAATCCGGCTGAGCCGCATGCGGCAGAGCCGCAGCCGGTCGACACGATAAGGATGTCGTTCTTTATAAGTTCCCTGGCAAGGAAATGATGCAGCCCCGTCGAAGGCACCCTCGGGTTGTCGCAGCCGGCCAGGCCGACAACTCCACGGACCCTCCCTGCGATGATCGCATCATTTAACGGTCTGAAGGAGCCCCTCCAGGTACCGCCCTGCATATACTCGATGTATTCGTGGGAGAACCCGCCGATTAGGGGGGCCTTGTCTGTGTAATGGCTCCCTGTCACCTTCCTGTTGGGGAAGTTGTCGGCCGCGATCTTCACGATCTCCCGCGCCACCTCTTTTGCCCTGTGCTCATCGAACTCTATGTGCATCGCTCCCTGCATCTTCGCCTTCTCGGAAGTGGTGATGATCTTGGTATGGAACTTCTTTGCTACCTCGGTGATTGCAGGCATGATGCACTGGACATCGACGGTCATAGCGTCTATAAGACCGGTCATAATCCCGAGTTCCTGGTTGGTAAAACCGCCGGCAGTCGGAATGCCGTGTCTCATCAATACCTCATTCGCCGTGCAGCACATACCGCCTAAGTTGATACCCTTTGCGCCCTTTGACCTGGCGTATTCGACCATTTCAGGCTCGGCCACCACATCGACCATGATCTCGGCAAGCAGCGGTTCATGCCCGTGCACGATGAGATTGACCTCGTCCTCCTTAAATATGCCGAAACTCGCCTCGGCCTTTATCGGTTTCGGGGTGCCGAAGAGGATGTCTGTGACGTCGGTGGATATCATGCTGCCGAGCCATCCGTCGGCGAGCGCTGTCCTCAACCCCTGCGTGAGGAGATGGTCGGGGTCATGGTCAACACCGATATTGGTGCGATGCATCGCCTCGCAGACCTCCCGGTCGACGCCGCGGGGGACGATACCCCACTTTCTCCAGCGCTCCTGGGTCTTCCTGGGCGCCCTCGTGATAAAGTTGCCTTCACCCTTCTGTCTTCCGAAGTCTTCTATCAGCTTTTCGGCAACGTCTTTTGCGACCGCATTTACTTCCCTGCCTTCAAATTCGATATTCAGATAGCCCGCAACCCGGTACAGCTTTCTCACGTCGGTGATCTTGAAATCTTTTGCTTCGCCGTTTGCAACGGCAAGGAGGGTAAAGGCCATCCCTCTCGCATGGTCCGAGTGCGCGGCGGTCCCCGCTGCGATCATCCTGAGAAAATTCCTCGCGGCAACCGTGGGAAGGGTCGCTCCGCATACACCCCTGGCCTCTTCTTCAGCATTTTTGCCGACCAGCCTGCACGGTCCCATGTGACACACCTTGCAGCAGGCACCCTCGGCCCCGATCGGGCAGGGTTTCAGCCTGTCGGCCCTGTCAAAACAGGTCTCTATCTTGCGGGCCTCGCCCCACTCTATGATCTCTTCTGCGCCTCTGGCATCGCTCTTTATATTCTGTGACATTGTATCCTCCAATCCTTATTTAAAACATCGGGTCCATTTCAAGCGCGGGATGCCCCACACTCGAAAGGAACTCCAGGAGTTTCTCCGAATCCTCGGCGTTCGTCTCGTCAGCGATTTTATCGAGCAGGTCCGGCACGCCCTCTTCCGCCGCACGCTCGTTGAATTTCTCCTTGAGGCTTTCTTTGAGGTTCTTCGTCATCCAGACGACTCTCTTCAGCCCGCCGTCGGCATACAGGAATTTTTTGCTCGTGATAAAGTTTCTGCCGATACCCATGAAGCCCGGGGTCTGCATACCCCCGCCGACGCTCCCGGCCAGCGTGGAGAACTTCATCCCGGCCGGCGTCATGCCTGTATGGCCGCGCTGGACGATCATGACCCCGTTAGCCTCAGGGACGATCGCTATAATGCATTCGAAACACCCGCACGAGGTCATCGGGTTGTCCATGATCGTATAGGCGTTCATCGTCTCGACCGCACCGCCCGACGCGCTCTTGATATACTCGTCGACACCCGTCCAGCGGCCCTTCATCTGGTCAATGATATCGCCCTTCTTGATAGGCTGGTTTCCGCCGGTCGGATCGATCTCGTAGGCGGCCTTGCCGTCCAGCCAGTTATAGGCGCCGCAGAGGCCGAGTCTCTCGGGCGTGATGACACAGGTATGGCTCGGTGCGAAAGACTGGCAGAGCAGGCAGGAATAGAAGGTATCGACCGATTCGTCGGTCATGCTGCCGAGCCTCTGGTCGCGTTCTTTGTATGACTTCCTTGCCTCTTCCTGCATCGCGAGCACGTCCTTTTCATCGACATAGAGCGTCACCTGGACCTTGTCGACGATCGACTTGAACCTCGAATGGCTCATCGTCGCCTGGATGACTCCGATATGTTCCAGAGTGAGGCCGTCTTTCTTGGCCTGGTTGCTGATCCTGACCCAGTTGATATCGCGCTGTCCCATGTGCCAGAGGCCCTGGGCTTCGTTGAGGTTGTGGTGTATCTTCCTCTCGATGACCGATTCGAAATCCTTCTGCATCTTCCTTCCGGCCACGTCGATCACTATGCCGAGGGGCATCTTGCCGCCCTTCTCGAACCTCTCCTGCCAGTTCTCTCCGACGATGACCACCTTGTTGTCCTCGATCTCCTCGAGCTCCCTGGTCCGGACCCACTCGAACGCCGGGGTCCGTTGTCCGCCGAACTCGATGAACATGTCCTCTTTTCTGATCCGCTCGCCCTCGAAGGCCGGGCCATACGCAACCGGGATCGGCGGCTTCTCGACCACAATCTTGAGCCCTCTCACCTCGATCGACTTTTGCACGATTTTGTTGTGATCAAATTCCTTGTCAACCTCTTCATACGTGCAGACGCCGGTAGGGTGTATCACCGGGATGTCCGTATCGGCGACCGCCGGGAAACCCATATTGATCGCACCCGCCCCCGTTGACCAGATGATATCGTTTAGAGGCCCCAGCACCATCGCAAAGGCAAAGACCCTGTCCTTCTGGTACTTAAGATGCTCCTTAAAATCTCCGGCCTTTTTGCCGCCGAATATCAGCGACGCCCTGATCGCCCAGTCAAGCGCGTAAAGGGTATGTTCGGTATCCGGACCGAGAGGCACGATACGCGTATCCCATCCGAGGGCAACCCCTTTCCTCAGCAGTTGCTTGGTCACCGAGTTGCCGTCGACATTCCCGGACAGGAACGTGAGTATATTCTTTTCCTGCAGTTCCCTGACGATCTTTACGGCGGTGTCGTCATCGGGGGCCGCCCCGATGATCGCGGCAAACCCCGGCATCGTTCCGTCCACTAACTGGATGCCCAGGTTACGCTGGATCGTATCGGTTATAAACCCGTTATACTCATAGCCGGTTTCAGGATCTTTTACCGGCTCGAGACCCTCGATATACCTGAGGGCAAGGATAATCTCCTCCGCAAAGAGGGTAGCCATGCCCGAGTCGAGGGCCTCACCGAGATAGGGCTTCCAGATTTTTTCTTCGGGCTCTCCGTGAAGCAGTTCCCTGGCAAAGCCGAGGGCCGTCTTCATATCGCCTATCGTCTTCACTGCAAAACCCGTCATTGCGTAGATCATCGGCAGATAAAACGCGGTATCGGGGAATTCGAAGACATGACCTTCACCGTGCGCAGCTATCGCCTTCTGAAGCATTTCATCCGCTCTCTTTACAAGAGTATTCGAAGCTCTTATAGCCGCCGAGGCTATTAACTTGGACATCCTGACCTCCTATGATTGAGGATGAGACACGAAAAGTCTCGGCCACACCCAGACTTGCTTGTACTGATGGTTTTCCTTTTATACACTTTATTATATATAAAAGCGCCTGCCCTCTGCCTGCTATGTTCTCGTCTTAAGGAAGGCCGGGATCGCATTGGCCTCACGCGGACCCACCGTGATCTTCCATCCCGGTAATTTGTCTTCTATCGACCCGCTCAATATCGCGACATATCCCGGGATAATCAACTCCTTCTGTGCTATCTCTTTTTCGACGCCGCTTTCAGTGATGAATTGCGCGATCTTCGACGCAGTAAACTTGCCGGCCGCCCATGCGGTAAGGACCGAAAGCCCCTCGCAGTCCATGACAGCAAGCCTGCTTGCGACCTTGCTGTTTTCTATCTCACCCGATACGATGAAGTAGGTGAGCGAGAAGTTGGTCGTAATGAAGAGCGGAGATTCCGCTTTCGGTTCTCCTATGTTGTAAACCTTCTGCTCCACCTGCATCGGCACCTGCGGATCGGTGTAGATGTTCTGTCGCAGGGTGAAGAGGGCAAGATTTTTCCACTTCTCGATGCTGCTCAGCACGATGATCGATGCATATTTCGCAACACCTATGGCCGCCACGAGCGCCTCATGAAGGCCGTCTTCCCTCTGCATGAAATTGACGATGGGATATCCGAGCGGCTTGAAATTTTTCTTGATTGCCGCCCGCCGGATCAGCGTGTTATGCTCGATAATCTCCTTCGCCTTTCTCGCACCTGAATCAATTACCATGTCCTCCACACCGAGGGACTTCACCTTTTCGGTCAGCGCCGCGAGTTCGTCAAGCCCGTCGGCAGCTATCCCGACGATCGCCTTATTCGCCTTTGCGACGGCTGCCATCGCTTCAGCGTTCGAGGAGTCCACGCCGTAGATGATCGGTCTTTTGCCGGTGAAAGATTTTGCCGCAGCCTCCGCCGCCCCCGCATCCTTCGTGCTGATGATGACCGGCACTCCCGCTGCCTTTGAAGCGATCACCTTGGCTGCCGCTTCCAGTTTGCCCGCATCGCCGGAGGCATTCGACAATACGATCGCATCGATCCTCAGTTTCTGTCCGACCCGGTCTATTTCAGATTGCATTACCCGCTCCGCGATCGCCGCCATCTCAGTCTCCGGGAGGGTATCCTTTATCTCGACGGCAAAGGCGCAGGGGTTCACAAATTTCTTGTCATGTCTGAAGAGGACTGTTTCTTCTCCCATCTTTACCGCCTTGTCGCCGGACCCGAAGGTGATGGGTCTGACAGGAGGCGCCGAAGCCTCTCCCAGGATCTTTTTAGCCTCTTCGGACACATCCGGACAGGAGTCAAGCGTAGCCTGGCGCTGCGCGAGTTTCATCGCAAAGGCCAAACAGGTCGGATGTCCGCATTTTTTGCAGTTCGTCTTCGGTAACAGTTTGAATATTTCAACGCCCGATAAAGCCATATCAAAACCTCCGGTCTTAAAGAGTTAAAGGCAAAAAGTCAAAGGTAAAATGCAAAAACCGGGAAAGCGGCTTTTCACCTTTCACTTTTCACGTTATATGAGTTCCTCTATCGTTTTCTGCACTTCCGCCACAGCCTTCGGATGCCTCATGATCAGAAATTCTGCGCCTGCTACAAGCAGTCCTACTGCGGTCACCGCCTCCCACGCGATCCCCCGTTCTTCAAGAGAACCCCAGTGGGGAAGATCGGACTCAGGGGCCTGCGTCTCCTTCACCTTCCAGACATACATTCCGATATCGCCGAGCATCGGCGGCTGCATGGTCGTGTCGTTCTGTGTCAACGCCGCAAGCCGTATCCTCTCCATCACCGAGTACGTATATTCAAGTCCGTATCCCAGCGCAGAGCACATCGGATCTGTAATCAGCCTCTCTTTTTCGAAGCCCATCTGGGTGATAAGGATGTTGAGCTGTTTCGAGAGGTTGATGTCAAGCTCCGACATGGCGATCAGCTTATGGTTATTCGCCATTGCCGCGGCAGCAATCGTCTTGTAATTCGCCTCCTGGGCCTTGCCGATGACGCAGTTTCCGCCTTTGGCCGCCCCTGATGCCGCCACGAGCACAGGGGAATCCTTCTCGGCATGGTTGCTGCCGAGGATTATCAGGGGGACTTTGATCGCCGCCAGGACGTCTTTGACTGTCTTCGCGGCATCCTCCGGAGAACGGTTTTCCCTGTCCGGATGGGTACCGACCAATCTCAGCGCAATAGCCGCAGCCTTCAGCTCGTCCTGACAGTACTTCGCCCACGTTACGGGGTCCCCGGAAACCGATTCGAACGGCTTCCTGACATTTTCCGGCCAGTCCGACGGCGGAACGTCCTGGATCTCAAACGCGATAACCGGTTTGTTCGGGGTTGCGCCCTCGAAAGAATGGAAGGGAAGGACATTCTCCCCTCCGAAGGTTACCGGGCCGTCTCCCGTGCCGATAGCCACGGAATATACCTTTCCCGAATACGTTTCCTTCGTTGGTGTAAAAGCCATTTAAAACCTCCAGTTATAAGGTTGAGGTTAAGATCCAGGTTGAGAACATCCGATCAATCCTGGTCTTAACCCGTTCTTTTTGCATTTCTCTACCTAAGCCTTAACCTTTACCTGTTTTTTACATTTCGAGATACGAATGCGCATAAAGCGTGTTCCCCATAATCACATCAATCGTCTTTTTTATTTCAGTCATTTTGGCGGCGTCATCAATCGTTTTCCCGGCAAGGACATCGTCAAACAGTTTCTTCTCTTTCATCGCCTCCGCCATTTCATGGGCGTCCGCAATGGCGGAAGTCAATCCGGCGTTCATAAGCATCAGGAAATAGTATTTATTCAAAATCGGTCTTATGTGTTTGGGGCACCCGTTGGAAATATTGCTCAGGCCGACAACGGTTTTCATCGCGGGGTCGTTCATTTCCTGAAACATCTTTACTGCCTCAATAACCTTCCTCGCGTGGTCCTGAGAAGTCGCAATCTGAAGTACCAGCGGATCAAGATACAAATCCTCCAGAGGCACGCCATATTCCATTGCCCTCGCCATGATATCCGCCGCTATTGCGGCCCTTTCCCCGGCATCGGCAGGCAGTCCGCCTTTCCCGACAGTCAGCCCGATAACCTGTGAATTATATTTTGCCCCGAGTTCGAGGATCGGAAACCTCTCAGGGTCATTGGATGTCGAATTGATCAACGGCCTGCCCCATTGATTATTGTGGACCTTTAAGCCTGCCTCTATCGCCTTCGCATTGGTTGTGTCAAGACATACCGGCAAGGGTACGACTTCCTGAATGGCGGTCACCATCCACTGCATCAAATCCTCTCCCCCGTCCTCAGCCGGGCCGATATTGGCGTCAATTATTCCGGAGCCTTCCTTCCACTGCCTGGTCGCAATTTCCTGGATCGGACCTTTGTCCTTCTTCAGCATCGCTTCTCTCACACGTTTTGCTATGATGCTCAACTTTTCGCCTATTATCAGCATTCCGGGGAACTCCTTTCCTTTCTATTCGATAACGTTCTCTCTGATTCCATGAATCCCTGCATAATGTCAAAATAACGTCGACCGTCCGGCATCATGTAAGCGTTATTTATGAAATTATAAGGCATTGCATCCTGCATCATACCCAGCTTCGCGATATTGCCCGTCATTACCTGCGTTCGACAAGTCAAGTTAGGAAAAATAACATATTTCATCTTTTAAATAAAGGGGTTCAGTGATTGTATTAATTTATAAAGTCATAAGTGATAAAAAAAACTCAAAAAAAGGCGAAGGAGCCAGCCCCTTCGCCGTCATGAGATATAACGAAGCTTCTGCTATTCCTGCTTTTCACCGTAACGTTTTTCATAGAACTTCTGGATCTTCTCGATCTGTTCCTTGCTCATGCCCTTGATGTACCATTCGTGTCTGACATCGGACTCGAGATACTTCTTTTCGATCTCCTTGTAGAGGTCCGGACCCGCAACGCGCTTCACCTCCGGCAAGAACTCGCCATAGAAGTTCTTCGCAACGTCGTAAATCCCGTGCCACCATGCGTAGTCCGGGCCGGACATTGCAGCGCCGTGGCGCGCCCTTCTCCCCTCATGATGCCATAGCTCCCAGTATATCCAGTCGAGTTTGTCATCGAAGTCCGCTTTCGTGAGCAAGCCCTTGTCGATGAGCTCCTTCCTGATTTCTCCGGCCGGCTTTGCGAATTTGGAGTCGTAGAGATCAACGAGGTTATCGAACTGCTTGTAGAAGCCGCCTATAAAAGGCGAGGAATGACAATTTTTACAGACATCCTTCATGGCCTCGCGCCTTTTCTCCCAGTTGTCGAGTTTCTTCGATACCGGTGGCCTGAGCGTCCAGCTGATTCTCATGCCCACGTCGTGGGTAGCAGGCTGGTCAGGCGTTGCGCCCATATGACAGGTAGCGCAGGTAGGGGCAGCGCATACTGTCCCGCCGCAGTATCCGTTATCAAATAAGATATCCATTGCGAGCGCTAAATCATATGACCCATATCATAATGTCGGTTTTAGCTTCGGCTGTTTCCCATGGCCTTACTCTTCCTTATACTTCACAGTGTAGCAATAATTCCGGGCAAATCAATCCGCATCGATGCATCGCAGTTGTTTATTGAAAGATGCAAGAGCAAGTTCCTGTTGCTGTCATTCCGGCTACAGCCACAGCGGACCTATGCCTGTGGGTCATGCAACGTGAATACTGCGTGTATTCGGTAGGACATAGCCTGCGGCTATATTAGGCAAATATGAAGTAAGATCAGGCCCTTGGATGGTGTTTCTTAAATACTTTTTTGATCCTGTCGGTAGTTACTTTCGTGTAGACCTGAGTAGTCGAGATATCCGAGTGCCCGAGCATCTTCTGGACAGATCTCAAATCCGCGCCTCCCTCAAGGAGGTGGGTCGCGAAACAATGGCGTATGGTATGGGGAGAAAGCGCAATACCCAGACCCCTTCCCAGCGCCTTGATAGTCTGCCAGAACCTCTGTCTGGTCATGCGTCCGCCCATTCGCGTCACGAAGAGATATGGCGACTGCCTCTTTCTGAGTATCGCCGGTCTTTCTTCATCGAAATATAGCCTTACCTTGCGGATGGCCCTCGCATTTACCGGCACCACCCTTTCCTTGGAGCCTTTTCCGAGGACCCTTATGAAGCCCGCATCAAAATGGATGTCCCCGATTTTTATCGATACCAGTTCACTGACCCTGAGTCCGGATGAGTAGAGAAGTTCCAGCATCGCGGAATCCCTCAGCCCGGTTTTACCCCCGGTCTGCGCGTCTAGAAGGACCGATACGTCCGACGTGCTGAGGGCCTTTGGGAGCCTCTCCCATTTCTTAGGCGTCTGCAGATTCTCCGAAGGATCGTGGTCGACGATATTTTCGATGCGCATAAATTTGCAGAAAGCTTTTATCGAAGAGATATATCTGCACACGCTTGCCGCAGAATAACCGCTGCCGCGGAGCGACTCGATGAAATCGATGATATCAGGAGTGGCGGCAGAGTCAGGACTGATGCCCTTCTCAGCGAGAAAGGCAGAAAATTTTCTCAGGTCGGTGCGATAAGAACTTACGGTATTATTCGAAAGCCCCTTTTCTACCGTAAGATATGTGAAAAAAGTCTCAAGCAACTCCACAGGACAGATATTCCTCTATCCCCGTCGACCGCCTCAACCTATCATAAAAAACAGACGCGATATGCATGAGGTTGACCGTGTCTTCTCTGTTATAACGCACAAGCGTGTCCAGGGCCTCCCGCGAACCCCTGCTGCCGTATTCCCACAACTTCACGGCGTCATACCCATCCAGACCCTGCACGGATTCATCTCTTATGATGCCGAGTTCATGTTCCAGCTTTTTCAGACCGCCTTTAATACCAAGCCTCTTGGCCGCGAAGCAGAGGTCGAAGTGCGGGATATCGATCTTCACCTCGCCGAAAGATCTTAAGAGGAAGGGGACATCAAATGCCGCTCCATAAAAGGTAATCAGGCACTTATATCTCGACAACTCTCTCTTCAGGGTTTCCCCGGAAAGGTTCTCGCCCCTTACCAGGCAGGTGTAATCGAGACCGTCATAGAGACCGACCACAGTGACCACGCCCCCGCGGTCCGGCTGATATCCGTTCGTCTCGATGTCGAGGCAGACCGCCCCCTCCCTGAAGAAATCGAAGAGACGCCAGTGCTCCCTCCGCCGTATCCGGCGGGAAAAATAGACTGCGTTGGCCGCGTCAAGCTCTGCACGGTCATGGAAGAGACTCTCATCGAAAAACCGCTTCCGTTCCGGTGCGAATCCAAGAGGCGCCTTGGCGCCGAGGAAGTCTTCCCATGTGAGAATGCCCTCACGCCAGAGCCGCCGCTCGAGTTTTTCGCCTATACCGTCAAGGCTGCAGAAGGTATTTTTGATCATTCGCTTTATTTGGGAAAGGGTACGCTACGTATCACTGCGACATAGCCGTCCGGTTCAACCATAAGTATTATACAGAAGGCCTGCGACATATTACTACACGACAAGAAAATATAACGATGCCACCAAGACGATGGCATGACAGGCGCAGCGGCGGCAAGTACAGGAGCCGCGATTGCCTGTTGCCTCACTACCTTGATATACTCTTATACACTAACAATTCGCGGGAGGCAGGATGCCCACATACGACTTCGACATCGGGATCCTTGGGGGCGGGGCCGCGGGTCTTACCGTGGCGGCAGGCGCGGCCCAACTCGGGGCAAGGACCCTCCTCATCGAAAAGGAAAAAGAGCTGGGAGGGGACTGCCTCCATTTCGGCTGCATCCCGAGCAAGACACTCATCAGGACCGCCAACGTCCGACATATGATGAAGAGCGCGGGCCGGTTCGGACTGCCCGACGTGGACATCCCTCCGGTGGACTTCGGGGCGGTCAGAGAGAGGCTGCAGTCGGTCATAAGCGCAATCCAAAAACACGACTCGGCAGAGAGATTCTGCAAACTCGGAGCAAGGGTCGAATTCGGCTATGCCTTCTTTAAAGACGAACATGCGGTGCTGCTGAAAGGAAAGACGTATTCCGCAAAAAACTGGGTGATCGCGACCGGTTCCTCACCTTCGGTACCCCCGATAGCAGGGCTCGATGAGACGCCTTTTCTAACCAACAGGGAGATTTTTTCCCTGGACAGTCTGCCGGAATCCATGATCATCATAGGCGGCGGTTCGATAGGGATCGAGATGGCCCAGGCGTTCGCCCGTCTCGGAACGAGCGTCTTCGTTGTACAGCGCGGCGGCCAGATACTCAGCCGGGAAGATGCGGACATCGCAGAAGAGATTGCCGCCATGTTGACGCGGGAAGGGGTCGTATTCCATCTGAATTCATCCATCGTGCGCGCAAGAAACCTGGGGCACGAAAGGGAAGTCGTGATAAAGAAAGGCGAAGAGACGATCAGCCTTACGGCAAAGGTCGTGCTCATCGCTACCGGCAGGCAGGCAAACCTCACCTGTCTCGGCCTTGAGGAGATCGGGGTTCAATTCGACCGCAGAGGACTGAAACTCGACAAAAGGCTGAGGACAAACCACGCGCACATCTATGCCGCCGGCGACGTGACCGGCGAATATCAATTCACTCACGCTGCCGGCTACGAAGGGGGGATCGTCCTGAACAATGCCATCTTCCGCATCCCCCGGCGGACAGATTACACTTTTTTCCCCTGGTGCACCTATACGGACCCCGAACTTGCCGCGATCGGAATGAACGAGAAAGCCGCCCTTAATGCCGGTATAGAGTATAAGGTCTATACTGAGGAATTCGGCGAAAACGACAGGAGTCTTGCCGAGGGCGAGCGCCGCGGGAAGATCAAGATGCTGCTCGGCGCAAAGGAAAACCTTCTTGGAATACAGATCCTCGGTCCCCACGCAGGAGAGTTGATAGCAGAATGGGTGGCGGTCATGAACGCAGGGATGAGACTTTCCTCACTCGCATCTTCCGTCCATCCGTATCCCACGCTCGCGGAGATCAATAAAAAGGTGGTGGGCGACTTCTTTGCGAAAAAGATATTCTCGGACCGCGTGAGAAAAGGGCTGAAATTCCTCTTCAGCCTGAAAGGGAGGGCCTGCGGCTGAGAGGCCCGCCATGGGAAAACGCGGCCGCAAAGAAAACTTTCTGCTAACAGGTTCGTTCATTTGCCGCGATATCCTTACAGGAACAAACGGGAGATTCGATTCATAATAACTGAGTAGTTCGGGATGAACCATGAGCCACGCATCAGCACGGCGAAGACGCCAAGATGTGTTGGAGGCCCTGACTCCTAAACTTCACTTACGTGAATTTCCGGCTGAAACATTCTGTTGTCGGACCAAATAGCCTCTGTTATCGTGTCGCCGTCAAGCCGCACAGCACCTACAATGTAGCTATCCGGATCCCGGCAAGCCGACACAGGAGGTATCGGCATGGTTATCAAAGAAGCAGCTCTTCGAGGAGCATCAAGAAGGGAGTGTTAAGAAGAGCGCGTTAAAAAGTTATGTAAGTTCGTGGACTGCTTCCTCGAAAAATTCTCAACCTGTGAGGTGATCTCTGACCATAAAATGAATGGCTCACGCGAATATCAAAGCTAAATGGTGCAGATGACTGCAGAAAATATTATTAGAGCTACTTAAACATTTACGCAACTTCCTATCAGCTTTGAATTCCCTGTCAGCCATATTTCGAATCATAATAATAACTTATAAATTCATCAAACCATCTAATTTGTAAAAATGCCGATGGTTCCTATAACATTACGCAGCCACAGGTACCGACTCAAAGGTGGAGAGACGGGAGGTCGGGAACAGTGAGGGCACGATACGCCGATTTTGATGCGGAAAAGAAAAATATTGACACAAACCTGAGGGAGGAACGGAACATGAAAGTGAAGGGATTTAAGTTTGGTTTATTGGATCTGTTTAGTGTAGTCATATTGATGACTGTAACGCCATTGAGCGGATACGCCCTGACTATTTCCGGAGACAATGTGGGCATACCTCCGCAAACACTGGAGGTCAATGGAAATGCTCAGGTAAATGGCAATCAGACAGTCTCCGGCAATCTGTCCGTTAACGGGAGTACAAACTTTAGTGGCCTCACCTCTTTTACGGGAAGTATAAGTGGGAATACAACAATCACAGGGAATGTCACACTCAACGGAGCAGGAAGCGAGATCATATTCCCAGACGGGTCAATACAAACAACGGCTTCCGGACATAATCCACTGCGGGTAGCACTATTGCGCTGGTACAATGCCAACAAAGCCGGAAACACCTTTACTGTCGGCACTGGGCCAAGCGGTATTGCCTTTGACGGAGCTAACATGTGGGTAGCAAATTTCGGAAACGGTTCGGGCAATACCGTAACGAAACTGAGGGCGAACGACGGCGCTTTTCTGAGTACATTTACGGTCGGCACCGGTCCGGCGGCAGTGGCGTTTGACGGTGCAAACATTTGGGTCGTAAATGCCGGTAGCAACAACGTAACGAAACTGAAGGCGAGCGACGGTTCCCTAATAGGCACTTATGCTGTCGGCACTCTACCAACAGCCATAGCTTTTGACGGGACAAACATATGGGTGACTAACAATGACAACGACACAGGTCACAGCATAACTGTGCTGAAAGCAATTGACGGATCGCCGGTGGGCGTGGGCACCTATACCTATAATGGTGGAACTGGTCCATATGGCATAGCTTTTGACGGGACAAATATGTGGATAGCAAATGGAGGCACGGTGGGTTCCATAACTGTGCTGAAGGCAAGCGACGTCACTGTCGTGGCTAACTATCCTGCGCCAGCAGGCGTCAACCCTAACGCGCTGGCCTTTGACGGAACAAACATCTGGTTCACGGACTGGAACGGGGGGAATGCAATAAAGCTGAAAACGAGTGACGGCTCTGTTCTTGGTACCTTTCCAGTGGGCACAAATCCTGAAGGCATAGCCTTTGACGGCAACCACATGTGGGTTGCGAATGGCGGAAACGGTTCGGGCAATACCGTAACGAGGCTGAGGGCGAGCGATGGGGCTATGCAGGGCACATTTACAGTCGGCACCGCTCCGGCGGGAGTGGCGTTTGATGGTGCAAACATTTGGGTCGTTAATAAAGGCGACGGCAACGTATCAAAACTGTAAAAAATCAATTGCCGGCATAACTAAGAACTGCAGTAGGGGACGTTGCCAACTTAAACAACATTCGCGGGGCTACGTCCTTTTCGTGCATCTTTCTTTCCCCAACCCCGATGATCGCATTGGAATTAATCTTCTCCCTTTTTGCTCTTTCCCCGCCCTGCAATCCCCCTGAGTCCAGCAGCGCCGACCAGTGATTTCATTTGGTTGATTGCGATCTCATTCAATTGCCGCAATCGTTCCGGTTGTGCGAGACCCTGGGGGATCAGCAGCGTGAAGCGGTTAAGTCCAGCCTCATTTTTAATCCCCTCGAATTCGGGGGAATTAAAGGCAAGGACTATTTGCTTCCGCAGCCGCTGGTCGCCGACGTAACGGTATGTCAGTAACGGAACCCTCAAGAGTTTCGACCTTGCATCCCTGCGGGTTATCAGTCAAGACAAACTTACACTTTCATAAAAGAAAACCAGTTGCAGGGCCAACAGACAAAGGGACGGCGCATGGTGCGAGGAAACGCGGTCTTCTATCCCTGATACCTCATCATATTTTCTATGATCTTAAGCTGCGAATCGGCGTTGCTCCAGATGATCTGAATCGAGTCGTCCGGAATGCTCTTCCAGTACTGTTTTGTCGGCTGATAAAGATGGGATTGCGTCGTCAACCGGTATTTAAGGACAATAGGATCGACATCCTGGCCCACGTAGATGCTTCCCTTGGGGACAAACCCGAACGGGGCAAACTCCAGTTTGTACCTCCACAGCACCAGCCCATCCTGATAGATCGCGAGTAGATCAGCGTAAGCGTCCAAAAGGTCTTTCTCCTCTTTAGTTGCCGTTTTGGCGCGGAGAAAAGCTATCTGAGTCGAAAACTTGTGCAGCGACTCCGAAAACTGCCGGTAGGAGGCCCCTGCTGCGAGCGAGGCCTTCAGCGTCCCAGCCTCCCGGGCCAATTCCGTGAATTTCCCTTTGTCGGTCGCCGGCCCGGAAGTGCAAGACGCTGCGAACAGCCAGATAGACAGCGCAAGCAGGAAATAGTCCCTGTTCAGCGGCTTCAGCTGCCCATATGCGAATCCTGACATACTCTTAAGATACATCAAACTGCAGTTGATTTGCCATGCGCCGCGTCCGCCCGAACGCAATGCAAGACAAAAAAAGAGGGAAGGACAACGCCCTTCCCTCCCGAGAGTCTGTATCTGCCATCAGGGGCTTAAATGTCGTAGTACAGGAAAAACTCATACGGATGAGGCCTGAGCCTCAGGGCGTCGACCTCTTTGGACCTCTTGTAACTGATCCAGGTGTCTATCGCATCCTCCGTAAACACGTTGCCCTTCAGCAGGAATTCGTGGTTCGCTTCGAGGTTGTCCAGGGCCTCATCGAGACTCGCCGGCATAGTCGGGACTGCTGCGAGTTCCTCCGGACCGAGTTCATAGATGTCCTTGTCGAGAGGCTCTCCCGGATGTATCTTATTTTCGATGCCGTCGAGGCCTGCCATAAGCATCGCCGCAAAGGCGAGATACCCGTTGCACGACGGGTCTGGGAACCTGATTTCCGCTCTTTTTGCCTTCGGACTCGCCGAATAGGTCGGGATCCTCACGCATGCCGAACGGTTCCTCGCCGAGTATGCCAGATTGACCGGCGCCTCGAAGCCCGGGGTGAGCCTCTTGTATGAATTCGTGGTCGGGTTCGTCAACGCGGCGAGAGAAGGGGCGTGCTTCAAAATGCCTCCTATGTAGTAGAGGGCCATGTCGCTCAGGCCCGCATATCCGTTGCCTGCAAAAAGGGGCTTGCTGCCCTTCCAGATACTCTGGTGGCAGTGCATACCGGACCCGTTGTCGCCGAATAACGGCTTCGGCATAAACGTCACGGTCTTGCCGTTTCTCCGCGCAACGTTCTTGATGATGTACTTGAATAGCATCAGCTTGTCCGCCATCCTCACGAGGGAGTCGAACCTCATATCGATTTCGGCCTGGCCTGCAGTGGCGACCTCGTGGTGCTCCCGTTCCACATAAATGCCGCACTTCTGCATCTCGATGACCATCTCGGTCCGGAGATTTACCTGACTGTCGGTCGGCGGGACCGGGAAATACCCTTCCTTGTGACGCGGCTTGTACCCGAGATTCGGATTTTCATCGCGGCCCGAATTCCAGATGCCCTCCACTGAGTCGACGAAGTAATACCCGCTGTGGGAGTTCTGGTCGAACTGGATGTTGTCGAAGATGAAAAACTCCGCCTCCGGACCAAAGTATGCAGTGTCGCCCAGCTTTGTCGACTTAAGATAATTTTCGGCCTTCTGCGCGATGTACCGCGGGTCTCTTGTATAGTATTCCTTTGTGATCGGGTCGACGATGTTGCAGATGAGGCTGATCGTCGGATATTCCATAAAAGGGTCCATGAAGGCAGTCTCCGGGTCAGGCATGACCAGCATGTCGGATGTATGGATCGCCTGCCATCCCCTGATGGAAGAACCGTCGAATCCAAGCCCCTCTTCAAAGACCTCCTCCTTCAGTTCCGCGATAGGGACCGCGAAGTGCTGCCAGATTCCCGGAAAATCGAGGAACTTGAGGTTCACCATGACCGCCTTGTTTTCCTGCGCCATCTTGATTACGTCTTTTGGTGTCATTTCTTCTCCTTAGTTCTTTAGTGGTTAGTTATAACACGGTTTCAGTGAGGGCAAATCGCCGCGGTCACTTTCACCGCACTATCAAGTTTATGCTTATACCGCAGTCTCCCCGCGCTCGCCGGTCCGTATCCTGATCGCCTCGTCAACCGGATAGACAAATATCTTGCCGTCTCCGATCTTGCCGGTCTTGGCCGTCTTCTCGATAGTACCGACGACTTTCTCGGCAAGGGCGTCCGACGTGACAATTTCCACCTTTATTTTCGGTATGAAATCCACGACATACTCAGCGCCGCGATACAATTCCGTATGCCCCTTCTGACGGCCGAATCCTTTCACCTCCGTCACCGTCATACCCTGTATGCCGATTTCGTTCAGCGCGTCCTTGACCTCATCAAGCTTGAAGGGTTTGATAATCGCCTCAATCTTTTTCATTGATCACCTCCTGTTCTGTAGGATTTCACTTTCCAAAAAAAGCCCTGTAAAAATTAACCGCTCTGCCATGGTAGTCATCATAGAATGCCTCCGTCTCTTTCGCGATCTTCACCATGTCAACAGGTTCGTCCTTCAGCCACTCGAAGACCATCTCTTTCCTCACCTCCATGTGGAACTGGAAGGCATATGCATTGTCTCCATACCTGAAGGCCTGGTGCGGATACAGCGCCGATTTCGCAAGCCAAGCTGCGCCTTTCGGCAGATCGAAGGTCTCCCCATGCCAGTGGAATACCCTGAATTTTTTCCAGAAGTCCCCGGCCCGGGGATGCACCGCGAGTTTAGACATCAGGTGGTCCCTGATGCCTTCTTCCATGAGCTCAATATCATACCAGCCGATCTCCTTTTCCGGTCCCGGATACACGTTCGCCCCGAGCGCCTTCGCCATTATCTGGGCCCCGAGACATACACCGAGGACCTTTTTCCCTTTTCGCATGAAATCCGCCGCGAGAGATACCTCTGTGGTGATAAACGGATAGGCATCCGCGTCGTTCACGCTCATGGGTCCCCCCATGATTACCAGTGTATCTTCGTTTTGAGTGGCAGGCAAACTCTCACTTTGCAGGTCTATCACGCGAAAACCGATTCCGCTTTCCCCGAGATAGTCATCGATTGTGCCGCCGCCCTCGGCAGGCACGTTCTTCAATATGAGCACACTCATAGCCACCTTTGCACTACAAAAAGCTTGCCAGAACTCAATCGGCCCGGGACAAGGCTTTCGGGAACTTGCGGGCAGGCAACTTGCCTGATTATTGAACAGACATGCCTGAATTTTGGGCAGATATAAAAAAAAGGAAGACGCAATCGGACGAAGCTCCTACCGGGGGGGGGGAATGACTTCGCAGGAGAAAAGTATTTTTTAACCACCGCGTCTCCCATTTGTTATATAATTTACCTGGGTAACTGCTGCTATGCAAAAAGAGTCCAAAACAATAGAACTTACGGCGCTTTACGAGATAAGCAAACTGCTTGGTTCATCCCTGAATGCCAGATCGAACCTCAGGGGCGTGATGAGGGTCCTCGCCGAATATCTCGATATGAACAGGGGAACCGTGGCGCTGCGGGACGACGGCGGGGTCTCGATAATTGCCGCACACGGCATGACCGAAGAGGAGATTAAAAGAGGCAGGTACAAACTCGGAGAAGGCATCATCGGAAGAGTGGCGAAACTCGGTTCGCCGATCGTCATCCCGAACATCGGCGAAGAGCCCCTTTTTCTCAACAAGACCGGTGCCAGGCAGATGATCAAGCGGGAAAATGTCTCCTTCCTCTGCGTGCCGATCAAATTCAAGAATGAGGTGATGGGCGTCCTCAGCGTCGACCGGCTCTTCGGCGCCAAGGGTGTGTCGTTCGAGGAAGATCTGAGGCTGCTGAAGATCATCGCTTCGCTGATCGCCCAGTCGGTGAAACTGCACAGGGAACTGGAAAGAGAGCGGGTCGCGTTTCTTGAAGAAAAAGAGAACCTGAATCATCAGCTTAAAGGGAAATACAGCGTCGACAATATCATAGGCCAGTCCGACGGGATGCAGGAGGTTTTCGAGGCTGTCCACCGCGTGGCGCCTTCGCGGGCAAACGTCCTTTTGCGGGGAGAAAGCGGTACAGGCAAGGAACTCGTCGCAAAGGCGATCCATTTTATGAGTCCGCGGGCCCGTGAGCCCTTCATCAAATTCAACTGTGCTTCGATACCGGAAGGGCTCCTCGAATCCGAGCTCTTCGGCCACGAAAAGGGGGCCTTTACCGGAGCGATGACGATGCGAAAAGGCCGCTTCGAACTTGCCGACAAAGGAACGATATTTCTCGATGAGGTCGGCGACCTGCCGGTGACACTTCAGCCGAAGATCCTCAGGGTACTGCAGGAAAAAGAGTTCGAGAGGGTCGGCGGCGAAAAAACGATAAAGGTAGATGTGAGGCTCATCGCCGCTACAAGCAGGGACCTCGAGGAATTGGTCTCTTCGGGCAGATTCAGGGAAGACCTTTACTACCGTCTCAACGTAGTCCCCCTATATCTGCCGCCCCTCAGGGAGCGAAAGGTCGACATCCCCGTGCTGGTCGATTATTTTCTCGCGAAGTACAACGAGGAAAACGCAAAGTCGTTGAAGATCACCCCGGAGGTCCTCGATGCGCTCACCGGGTACGACTGGCCCGGCAACGTAAGGGAACTCGAAAATACGATCGAAAGGCTTGTGGTCATGTCCGCAAAAAAGGTCATTGCGCTCGCCGACCTTCCCCTGAATATACGCGATGGCTCTCTGAAGGCCGCACGCGCTATCCCGGCAAGAGACGCCCTGCCGGCCGCCATCGCCGATATAGAAAAGGCGCAGATACTGGATGCACTGAAGAAGACCGGCTGGGTACAGGCAAGGGCTGCCAGGCTGCTCGGCCTCACTCCCCGGCAGATCGGCTATAAAATCAAACGGTACGGAATCGCCGAAGCCGGCTGAACAGTCCCGCGGCCGGACATGCCCGCGCCGCGGGACTGAAATAGACTTACTTCTCTATTTCTGAGTAGAAAGCGTGATAAACAGCGACGATCCTCTTCGGTAGACGAGCAACAGTATGTTGTTGTCCCGCCCTATCATCGAGACGATCTGCTGGTAGTCCTTCACGTTTGCGATCTTCTTTTTGTCGATCTCCTGGATCACGTCGCCCTGGGTCAATACCCCGTATGCAGGGCTGTCCTCACCAACGTCGCTGACAATCACGCCTTTCACCCTCGGGGGCAGACCAAGTCTCTTGGCGATGTCCGCTGTGATATCCTGCACCCCTACCTCGCGCAGCGCATTCACGTAGGTACCGTTTTCGGCCTGTTGAATATCAGGGGGGAGTTCGCCGATAGTGACCTTAAGCGTCAACAGGTCCTTGTCTCTCAGTATTTTCAGGCTGTGTTTTTCGCCCGGGGCCGTATTGGCGACCATGTTACGGAACAGGCCAGGCTCATCCGTTTTTTTTCCGTCATATTCCACGATCACGTCACCCCTCTTCAGCCCGGCCTTTTCCGCCGGACCGTTCTCGGTCACATCGCTTACAAGGACGCCGTTTTCGTCCGTCAGGTTGAACTGTTTCGCGAGGTCCGGAGTAATCCGCTGGATCGAGATCCCGAGCCACCCCCTTGTGACCTTGCCCTCTTTGATGAGGCTCACCATGATCGTCCTGACCATGTTGCTCGGAATCGCAAACCCGATGCCCTGATACCCGCCGCTCGTACTGAAAATCGCGGTGTTGATCCCGATAAGCTGGCCGCGCACGTTGACGAGCGCACCCCCGGAATTTCCTGGGTTGATCGGCGCGTCCGTCTGGATAAAATCCTCGTAGTCGGCGATCCCTACGTTCGCCCTGCCGACCGCGCTGACAATCCCCATAGTCACAGTCTGGTTCAGGCCATAAGGATTGCCGACCGCCAGTACAAGGTCACCGGCCTCCAGCGAATCCGAATCGCCCCATGGAAGCGTCGGAAGACCTTTCGCATCGATCTTGACCACCGATATCTCGGTCTTGGGGTCTGACCCGATCACCTTGCCGGAAAACTCCCTTTTGTCGGCAAGAAGCACTTTTATCTCGTCGGCGTCTTTCACAACGTGATAATTCGTAATGATGTACCCGTCGGACGATACTATTACGCCAGAGCCGAGGGCCGCAGACTTTTCTTCTCTCGGCTGCCGGCGAAGGTTATCGCCAAAAAAATGCCTGAAGAAAGGGTCTTCAGCTAAAGGGTCTCCTCCGCCCGGCACCTTCACAGTCCGGGTGGTGGATATATTTACGATCGCCGGCTTGACCGCAGCTGATATCTCCGCCATCGCCTTTCCTATCGTCGTCAGCGATTCTATCGACTGCCGCGATATCGCCGGGGCGGCCGCGGATGACTCCGATGGGAACAGGGCCTGCGCCGAAAGGCCCGTCGCCAGCAACATGACAATTAATAACAACGCGTTACGCAATACTATGTTTCTCGATACCATTTCTCCTCCTGATTGCCATAAATCTTTCACTGTTCGTATCTGCAAAATATTCTGCAGGAGTTCAGCGAAAGCCAAGAATTATATTAGCACAAAGAATACAAGGGCGGAAAAGACGTCAGGGTGGCGAAATCTTCAAATTCTTCATCTTTGTTCTCAACTGCTTCCTCGATATCCCGAGAACGGTCGCAGTCCTGCTCTGGTTCCATCCGGACTTGTCAAGGGCAGCAAGAATAACCTTTTTTTCTATCTCGACAAGGTTCAAATTCCCTTCCGCAAGACCCGGCAATTCCCTTGCGCCCAGATCCGCAAGCTTCTTGGGAAGATAACTGCGCGTGATCATGTCGTGGGGAGACAACACCACGGCCCTTTCTATTACGTTCTCAAGTTCCCTGACATTTCCCGGCCAGTCATAATCCATGAAGGCCTCTATGACCGAAAAATCGAACCCCCTGAGGTCCTTCGCAAACTTCTTGTTACAAGCGTCAAGGAAATGATTTGCAAGAAGATGGATGTCCTCTTTCCTCTCCCTGAGGGGCGGCATATGGATTGAAATCACGTTCAGCCGGTAGAAGAGGTCTTCGCGGAATGCGCCCGCTCTGGTGGCCTCTTCGATGTCGCGGTTGGTAGCGGCCAGGATCCTCACGTCGACCTTTATCGGTTTCTTGCCGCCCAGTCTGTAGAATTCTCTTTCCTGGTAGAACCGTAAAAGCTTCTTCTGAAGATACAAATCGAGGTCGCCTATCTCGTCAAAGAAGAGCGTGCCGCCGTGTGCTGTCTCGAAAAGGCCGATTTTCCGCTCATAGGCGCAGGTAAAGGCGCCCTTCTCATAACCGAACAATTCCGGCTCAAGCAGGTCTAACGGGATCGTAGCGCAATTTATGGGGACAAACGGTCCGTCCTTCCTCGCAGACAACTGGTGAATTGCCCTCGCTGCGAGCTCCTTGCCGGTGCCGCTTTCCCCCGTAATCATCACGCTGGCCCCGGTGGCGCTCACCTTCCCTATCGTGGAGAAAACATCCCTGATCGCGGCCGACCTGCCGAGCATATTTTCGAGCCCATACCTTCCGGAG
>JAKAIZ010000160.1 GCA_021814065.1 Nitrospirota bacterium
GCCGGACGGGCGGACCATACATTCGGGGGCGGCCGGATGATCAAGCCTATGGAATTAATCATAGGAGACAGGGCGACCTTCTCGGCAATGGGCAGAAAAATCCCCGTGGGTGAGATTGCGGTTGATGCGGCGAAGGAATGGCTAAGGAAGCACCTCAGGTTTTTAGACCCTTATAAACATGTCAAATACCGGCTGGTCCTAGCGCCGGGCTCAGAGGAGCTTACGGACATCTTCGCAAGGTCGCCGGCGATAAAAGGCGCAAATGACACATCGGCCCTGATAGGCTATTATCCCCTTTCCTCTACCGAGGAGGCGGTACTCGGTCTGGAGCGGCATCTTAATTCCCTTTCATTCAAGAAAAAATACCCGGAGACCGGAGAAGACATAAAAGTTATGGGGCTGAGGACCGGGAAAGAACTGGAAGTCACTGTTGCGATGCCTCTTATTTCCCCTTTTATTCATTCCGAGGACGACTATTTTGAGAGAAAAGAGTTATTGCAGAGAGAAATAGAAGAATTTCTCAGTGCAAACAGCGGGTTCGGCAATATCAGCGTGCATCTGAATGCCCTTGATGAGAGGGGAAGGGGGGGCGGCGGTGTGTATCTGTCGCTTCTGGGTACCTCGGCGGAAGATGCGGATTCGGGGCAGGTCGGAAGGGGCAACAGGGTAAACGGTCTTATCTCCGTCAATAGGCCCATGGGAACTGAGGCGGCCGCCGGCAAGAACCCGGTGAGCCATGTTGGCAAGATCTACAATATCCTTGCCCACAAGACTGCCGAGAAGATCTATAAGAACGTTGAAGGTATCAGGGAAGTGTATGTGCTTCTGTTAAGCAGGATAGGAACGCCGGTCGACGCCCCGCCTATGGCTTCGGTCCAGGTGCTCCTCGAAAAAGGATGCAGGCTCGCGGACGTGTCGGGAGCTGCGGCGATGATTGTGGAACGCGAACTCGCGGACATCTCCAGTTTCTGCGACAGGCTCGCCAAAGGGACTTATCCGGTCTGCTGAATTGAGGGCACCCCTCTTTATTTTCCGCCTCATAGCCTGGGAAAGTACTTAAAGGCCGTCATTGTCCCGAACGCTCTCGGGACACCTCCTCTTAAGATAACCCTAACGTTGCATAAAGTGTGTGTATTTAGGCCGTCATTCCCGCAGTCTTTAGGCGGGAATCCATTCTTAAGAAAACATGGATGCCCGACTGAGGACCTCGGGCATGACGGAAAAAGAATTATGACCTGGAGGTAACATCCGGTGAACTCCAGCATAAGGAGTGTCATCAGGCTCAAGAGCCCGTCAATCAAGCTTTTGGCTGTTAATTTACAATCTTTATGCAACTGGAAGGTAAATTCAATTTTGAGACCCTTAATAAGATGCACTACCCCAGCACATGTGGCGTTGAGCGGACAAAATATGATAACGTAAAGGACTGGAAGTTGCAGCTTTATGAAGTTTCATCAATACAGAACCCTTGAAAACACTTCGAATTTTTTCCTCCCTGCTGACTTTTTTGTCGATTGCGGGAATAAAATTCCGTATCACCCTGCCTACGGGCATGTGAAAAACCGTTGAAGAAGAAGATCGTCGTAGGACTAAGCCTCTTCTCCCTGGTTTTTTTCATGGGCGGAATATACATCATCTTCACGGTCGAGAGGGCGACCTCCAAGCTCGACAGACTTATCACGCTCCATCAGGTCGAGATCTTGCGCGAGCATCTGCTGATAAGCATCAAAAGGGTACAGCAGGATATCGACCTAAAAGATACCCGCTACGCAAGAGGGATGGACACCATCATGACGGACGTGATGAGCATGACCAAAACCGCGGATTCCTGCTTCGACTGTCATCACGCTGAAGGAGTCAGGGAAAAGCTCGTCGACCTCAACAACCATGTGAAAGAATATAGGCAGGCCGTAAGCAGGGTAGTGACTTTGAGGGCAAAGGCCGCGAGACAAGCGGCGGAGGAAGATGCGGCCTTCAGAATAGGCGAGGAGCTCACGGCGAAAGTTAACACGATCATCGCAATCGCAAGCAGCAATGTCGAAAAGAAAACCCAGTCGGCGATGAAGGAGATCTCGGACACCAAGATCATTCTCTTTGGTCTGATTGGAATCGGACCCCTCCTGGCCACAGGCCTCACGTTCTTTTTTATCAAGGGATTTACCAGGCCAGTCGACGTCCTTCTGCGCGCGATACGCAAATTGAAATCAGGGGATCTGGATTCCCGGATCGAAGGCCTGAAAGACGAGTTCGGAGAAGTGGCCGCCTCATTCAACGACATGACCTCATCATTGAAAGAGCAGATGTACAAAATCGAAGAGAGCGAGATGCGGTATCGTATGCTTTTTGAAAGCGCAAAGGATGCTATTTTTATTATCGCGGCGGAAGGAGAAGAGCCGGGAAAGATTGTTGCGGCAAACCGGGCAGCTGCGGAAATGCACAGATATACAGTCGAGGAACTCAAGACCCTTAACATCGCCGATCTCGACGTACCCGAGGAGAGTGAACATATTCCGGGAAGAATCGCGCGCATACTGCGTGGCGAATGGATAATGGCCGACATCACCCACAGGAGAAGGGACGGCACGGTGTTTCCGGTGGAGATCAGCGCAGGCCTGATCGAGCTGGGATCACAGAAATATATCCTGGCCTATGACAGGGACATCAGTGAGCGCAAGAATGCGGAAGAGGCATTGCAGAGGTCGGAGCAGCTGCGGATGGTAGGAGAGCTTGCGGCAGGACTTGCACATGAAATAAAGAATCCTCTGGCCGGAGTTAAGGTGTCGATCGACGTAATGCTCCAGGAACTGCCTCTTTCTCATGACGACAGGCAGGTCTTTCTCGGGGCCAGAGAAGAACTTAAGATGATCGAGCTGCTGATCAAGTCCCTCCTTAATTTTGCCAAGCCGCCCAAGCCTCAATTTGCCGCTGTCAGGGTAAATAATCTCCTGAATACAATCATGGCGCTTTCCCTGAAAAATCCGTCGTTCTCTGCCATTCTGGTGACTAGGGACTACGAGGCAGATCTTCCGGAGATCATGGCCGACTCCATGCAACTGCAGCAGGTGTTCATGAATCTTCTTATCAATGCCGGGGAGTCGATGACGGATGGGGGGACACTGACAGTAAAGACCTCTTCCGATAAAGGCAGGGGCCTCATCGAAGTAATGATATCGGATACCGGCAAGGGGATCGATGAAAGTGCGCTACAGAAAATATTCGACCCTTTTTTTACGACAAAGCCTAAGGGCACTGGGTTGGGCCTTGCGATCACCAAGCGACTTATCGAACAGCACGGGGGAACTATCTGCGTATCAAGTAATCCCGGCGGGGGCGCCGCCTTTATCATCACGCTTCCCTTCGGGAAGTCCGGGGAGGCGCATTGACCGGGGGAAGCAAGGGGAAAGTGTTCCTCATTGACGACGACGATGTCATCGTGTCGATGCTCGGCAGAACTTTAAAAAAAGACGGGTACGATGTCGATTCTGAAAGCAGGAAGTTCAGCGGTATCGTCGATAGAATTCGATCATGGGGCCCGGACATCGTGCTGCTGGACATCAAGCTCGGAGAGTTAAGCGGCCTCGATGTCCTCGAGGAGATAAAAAACAGAAAGTTAAACACTCAGGTCGTAATGCTGACATCAGACGACAACGTTGAAACAGGGGTCAGGTGCATGAAACTCGGGGCCGCCGATTATCTGACGAAGCCTTTCAATATCGATGAGGTGAAGATCGTCATCAGTAACATAATCGAAAAAGGCAGGCTCAGGAATGAGGTCGACTATCTGAGGGGGGTGTATTCGGAGATCTTCCGCACTGAGATCATAGGGGAATCGCCCGCCATCAAGGAACTCAGGGAGAAGGCGGCCAGGATCGCGTCTGCGAAAGTGCCGACCATTTTAATCACCGGCGAGAGCGGCACCGGCAAGGAATTGGTTGCCCGGTATATCCATAAGGGGATGCATAACGACTCAGGGTCAGGGTGCGTGCCCTTTATCGCTATCAACTGTACGGCGCTGCCGGAAAGCCTCCTCGAAAGTGAGCTCTTCGGTTATGAAAAAGGGGCCTTCACCGACGCGAAAACGGACAAAAAGGGGATCTTTGAGCTGGCCCACACCGGTACGATCCTCCTCGACGAAATCGGCGATATGAAACCCAGCCTCCAGAGCAAACTGCTGAGGGTACTTGAGGAGAGGTCAATACGCCGCATCGGCGGATACGAGGAGATCCCGATCGAGGTAACGGTCATCGCAACGACGAACAGGGACTTCTCTGAAGCCGTCGAAGCAGGAGACTTCAGAAAAGACCTCTTCTATCGGCTGAATGTCTTTTCTCTCCATATGCCGCCCCTCAGGGAACGGGAAGATGACAGCCTGATAATGTCCGAATATTTTCTCGGACATTTTGCAGAAAAATACAAAACCAGGAAGGTAAAAGGTTTTTCACCCGAGGCGGCAAAGGTTATCAGAGGATACGGTTGGCCTGGCAATGTCCGGGAACTCAAGAACGTGATAGAAAGAGTCGTGGTGCTCGAAAATGCCGAGATTATTACCCCCGAGCATCTTCCGAAGGAGATGAGCGGTTGGTCCGTTGATCAGGGACCTCCGGCAGCGAACAGGTTCCTCCTCCCTGACAGCGGGATATCCCTTGACGATATTGAGAAAGACCTGATCATGCAGGCGCTCGAAAAAACGAACCACAACAAGACACATGCGGCAAAACTTCTCAGGTTAAGTTACGATTCCCTGAGGTATCAGATAAAGAAGTTCGGTCTCGAGTAACAGACCGGGGCATTTTCGGAGCTTAAGTCCGTTCCATTCGTAGGCTTCAAAGCATCATGGAATCCACGAAAGAGAAGTAATCGGACGGCGGGTCTACCAGCTGCATGCCCACAGCGTACTTCATGCCGTCCTCCGCTGAAGGAAACTGAGGGGGGATGCAGGACGACTCAGCGGTCCTGACCACCCTGCCTTTCAGAGGTATCGCATGGTTGTCCGGAGCATGAAGAAGAATGTCGACTGTAGTCCCGCATTCAAAAACGGCATCGGTCATCACGAGCATGCCGGAATCCGAGAGGTTGTATATCACGCCCTCATGCCTTTCGTCGATCCTCGCCGGCACCGCTTTAAAGACCCTCATTCCTCTCAATGCGACCTTGAGCTTGTCGATATCGAACGGCTTTTCGAAAAATTCAAAGGCCCCGCGCGCGAGTGCCTCCTGCCTGATATCTTCTTCCGCACTGGAAGTAATCATCACCACCCGGCTGTGGGGCGATTTGCCTCTAATATAGTCAAGTACGTCGAGCCCGTCTATGTCCGGAAGTTTTTTGTCGAGGATGACAATATGATAGAACTTCTCCTGGATCTGCTTCATGGCTTCGTTACCGGTGCCCACAGCCTTAACATGCTGGAACTCCTTTGCAAAAAAGCGCAGCATGACCGACCTTAGCAGTTCGTTGTCATCGACAAACAAGACACTTTCCGGACGCACTGAGACTTCTTTTTCCCCTCTCATAAGACTAATTGTCGTTTCTTTAACATTAATTTTTTTTAATTTTCCCAGATCCATTTGCAATAGCCGTGCCTAAAGATGAAGAAAATCGAACTATCAGCTAACCTATTGTTTTTCCTTGATTACTATATAGGATTATCCGAATCTTATTGCCAGACTAATACAAAAATTGTATAGTCAAGTTAGTAAAATGACGCAACCGCAGAGGCATTTCAACAGTCGCTGACTGAAAAATGTATTTTTTGCTTCATTTCTAATTATCGAAACTCTTGACACCACAAATGCCAACTTTGTATAGTAAACAGTATGAAATTTCTTACTATATTAAGCGCTTTTTGTCTCCTTATCGGCATGCTGACTGTTTCCTGTACCAGACAGACTGCGCAGTCGCTTGTAGGCACGTGGCAGGAAGTCAACGGGACAGAGTCCATAGAGTTCCTCAAGGACGGGTCCTTCCGGGGCAAAATGATTTGGGATATGACCAAACAACCGGTTGAAGTCATGGGAACCTATTCCAGAAAGGGAGACCTTGTAGACCTCAAGGTGGACAAACCGGCACAACTGACGCCCATGATATGGAAAGTGACAATATCGGGCACTGAAATGACTATCGCCTTTCAGCAGGGAGGCGCCTTGAAACTCGATGGTAGTTCGCTGAGATACCGCCGAATCTCGTAAGACGATTTTCAAGACCGCCCTTTTGGTCTTTATGTCTATTAATTTCTTTGTTCCGCCCATATCGCAAAAAGACGACTGCCGGCACAGCTCCGGGCTAACAATATGACCGAACGCGTCCGTCTGCGCTTCTTCATCTCCCTGGTACTGGCCGCAGCGACCTTCCTTATCTTCGCGAAGGTGGCAGGTCATGATTTTATCTCCTATGACGACAACCTCTATGTAACCGACAACCAGATTGTGCAGGGCGGACTGTCCTGGAGCGGCCTTGCCTGGGCCTTTACGACCGTACACTCCGCCAACTGGCATCCCATTACCTGGCTGTCCCATATGCTCGATGTGCAACTTTTCGGCCTTCGGCCGGGTGCTCACCATCTGGTAAATGTGCTTTTTCATTCGCTCAATACGGTCCTTCTCTTTCTGATACTGGCGCGGATCACCGGAGCAATATGGCGAAGCGCCTTTGTCGCGGCCCTGTTCGCGGTACATCCCCTACATGTGGAATCTGTTGCGTGGGTATCCGAGCGCAAAGATGTCCTGAGCACCTTCTTCGGTTTTTTGACCATCTGGGTGTATGTTCGCTATACAGAGCGGCCTGGTATTGCGCGTTATCTGTGGGTAGTTCTCTTGCTTGTCCTCGGACTCCTTAGCAAGCCTATGCTGGTAACTATGCCTTTTCTTCTTCTCCTTCTGGATTACTGGCCGCTCGGGCGAATGCAAGGCAGGGGTCAGTCCGTCGCCGGGTCGAATCCGCCGCGGCCGAAGGCTGTCTTGTCGCAATTGCTTGTGGAGAAGATCCCACTTCTTGTCCTCTGTACTGCATCAGGCATAGTGACCCTGATCGCTCAGAAGAAGGGTGAAGCGATGGCAGACCTTTCCTTGGGCCCAGGGCTTCGCATTGCTAATGCGGCAGTCGGCTATGCACGATACCTTGGAAAGACCTTTTGGCCGGTGGGGCTGTCAATTTTTTATCCGCACCCCGGGTCAGGGATACCGGTGTGGCAGGTGGCCGGGGCCTCTTTCCTTCTTCTTACGGTCACCGGTTTGGTCCTGATGAGGCTGAGGCAGTCCCCGTGGCTCGCAGTGGGATGGTTTTGGTTTGTGGTAGCGCTCGTCCCGGTGCTAGGAATTGTTCAGGTGGGAGCACAGTCGATCGCCGATCGTTACACCTATATTCCACTCGTCGGGATCTTTATAATGATAGCCTGGGAGGTCCCTGAACGGCTCAAGCGCTGGCGCATGGGTGCCCAGGCGCTCGGGATCGCATCGGCACTGGTGCTCCTTCTTCTGTCGTCTCTGACGTGGAGGCAACTCGACTTCTGGAAGAACCACGAAACCCTTTTCCGCCATGCGATCAGTGTAACAAAGGACAATTGCGTCGCCCTTAGCAGCCTCGCCGATTATCTCGCCAGGAAGGGTAATGTCGACGAAGCTTACAGCGACCTCAATGAGTCGTTGCGGCTCTGCCCACAAGACGAAGAGGCCTGGTACAACCTGGGCGTCTTACAACGGAACAGGGGAGAGATGGCAGAGGCGGAAAACTCCCTGCGCGAGGCGTTGCGGCTTAAGCCGCGATA
>JAKAIZ010000161.1 GCA_021814065.1 Nitrospirota bacterium
GTTCCGATCCACCAGAGCATGACCTTGATCGGATAGGGTCCGAGCATCCCCAGGATGACGCCGAGCTGCGCCGAGCAGGGGATTGCAAGGGCTATCAGAAACGTCGCAATTATCCGTTCCCGCCTCGTCTCGAGTATCCTTGTCGTCATTGCGGCCATCGTTCCGCACCCGAGTCCGAGCACCATCGGGAGGACCGCCTTGCCGTTTAGTCCCACCTTCGAAAAAGCGCTGTTGGTAAGGACCGCTATCCTCGGGAGGTATCCGCTGTCTTCCAGAAAACCGAAGGCGATGAAGAATGTGGCGGTGATCGGGAGGATGATCGCTACGGCGTAAGTTACCGCCATCGTGAACATCCCGTACTGTCCGACAAAGAAGTCCTGCAAAAAAGGAAAGGGGATGAGATACCTGACGACTTTCTCTATCCCCGGGCTGAGGTATCTTCCGAATATCACCTGTTCGAAAAAGTTTACCAGCATTCCCGCGCCGAACTTCCCAACGAACTCATAAAAACAAAAGAGTACAAAGACGAGCCCGAAAATGCCCCAGAAAGGGTGCATCGTCCACTTCCCCAGCCACTGTGCGATCTGCCCTGCCTCTTTGTCCGTCTGTTTCACGACAGTTCTGACGATCGCCTCCGACATCTCTATACGCTTCCTCGCGATGATATTCGCCAGCGGTTCCTTCTGCTTTGCCTGCGCCTCGTCCCTGAGATCTTCGATATCCTTGATCTTCCCGGCATCGAGGTTGGCGACGACCCAGCCGGTCATGCTGTCATCGCCGGAAAGCAGCATCAGCGCCAGGGAACGTTTCGAGATGTTCGCATCGGGCAGCAGGTCCGAGATGCGGGACGCGTATGCCTCTAAAAGCTCGCCGTAATCCGTTTCGACCTTCGGTTTTCTCGGCGACAGGAGGGCCTGCCTGAGGCTGGAAATCCCCTTCCTTTGCGGCGCGACCGTGCCGACTACCCCAATGCCCAGGATTTCTTCGAGCTTGCCGTAGTCAATGTCAATGCCGCGGGCGGCTGCTTCGTCCTCCATGTTGAGCGTGAGGAGGCATGGAAGGCCCATCTCCGCCAGCTGCAGCAGCAGCATAAGGCCACGCTTGAGGTTTTTCGAGTCGGCGACGAGCACCACGTTTTCGGGTCTTTCCGCCAGCAGAATGTCCCGGGTGACGCGCTCATCTTCGCTCATGGGGATGAAACTGTTTACGCCGGGGGAGTCGACGAGAAGGAACTTCTTGCCGTCGAGAATGAGGTTGCCATGGGAAACTTCGACAGTCGTCCCGGGGTAATTTGATACCGTTACGTACTTGCCTGTCAGCAGGCCGAAGATGACGCTCTTGCCTACATTGGGGTTGCCGACGAGCACTATCCTCCCATATTTCTGTTTTCTTTTTTCTTCTTTTAAGACTGTTTTGTCCTGCATTTTTTGCAGTGGCCCCTTATCTCGAGTGTATGACTAGATCCGGCGAAGCTGTTCTCCGAGCATATCTCGTCCTGTAGGTTTTCAAGTTTTTCGGAGTAGAATTCTATGATCTCCCCGCAGGCGTCGCATATCATGTGGTCATGGTGGGAGTGGCCGTAGGTATGTTCGTAGATATTGCCCTTCTCCGTCCTGGTGACTTTCTTGACCAGTCCGCAGTCCACGAGCAGGCTGAGCGTCCTGTAGACAGAGGCGCGAGAGGCTTTCGATCCTGCGTTTTTGATCCGTAAATAGAGGTATTCGGGCTCGAAATGACCGTGAAATGAGAAGACCTCGCTTAGGACCGCTATCCGCTCTTTGGTGGGTTTGAGCCCCTTTTCTCCGAGAAAATTCCGGAAGATCTTATTTTCCATCAGACTACTCTAACTGAAACTGAGATTGAATTGCAATTTAACTGTTTAGAAACTGTTTAAAAAGTGGATAACATTTTTGACGCCGGAGGCCGTCGCCGTGCGGTCCCCGGGGGCGGAAAAAGGCGCCGACTATGCCTCCCAGAGGACGCCCTATCGCTCAGTTGACCGTGAATTAGCCGGCCGATCCATGATTTTACATTTTTTTGGTTTTATGCTATGGTTAGAAATTGCGGCCCGGCCAGGCCGCCGCTCTGTAGCGGATTCCGTATCGAATACTTTTCCTTCGGAGGCTTACGACGAATGGTCAATAAAATAGTGCTTGCATATTCCGGGGGGCTTGACACCTCGGTTGCGATAAAGTGGCTCAAGGAGGAATATCGCGCTGAGGTGATCGCCTTTTGTGCCGATCTCGGACAGGGTGAGGACCTGAAGAAGGTAAAACAGAAGGCGTTGAAGACCGGTGCCTCCAAGGTATATGTAGAAGACCTGAGGGAGGAGTTCGTCAAAGACTATATCTTCCCGATGCTCCGGGGCAACGCGGTATATGAGGGGTTTTACCTCCTGGGCACATCGATAGCCAGGCCCCTTATCGCAAAGAGGCAGGTCGAGATAGCGGCAAAGGAAGGTGCCGGGGCTGTCGCCCACGGAGCGACCGGAAAGGGGAACGACCAGATCAGATTCGAACTGACCAGCTATGCGCTTAAACCGGAAATAAAGGTGATTGCCCCTTGGCGCGAATGGTCGTTCGACTCGAGGAAATCTCTTATCGATTATGCCGCCGCACACGGCATACCGGTTACCGCTACAAAGGCAAAACCCTTCAGCACGGACAGGAACATATTCCATATAAGTTACGAAGGCGGGATACTGGAGGACCCCTGGAAAGAGCCTCCTCCGGACATGTACACCATGACCGTCCCGCTGGAGAAGACACCTGCAAGGCCGGTGTACATCGAGGTGACATTTGAAAAAGGGGACCCTGTCGCGGTCAACGGAAAGAGGATATCGCCCGCAAGACTTCTCGGGAAACTGAACGAGGCTGGCGGCAGACACGGCATAGGGCGGGTGGACATCGTCGAAAACAGGTTTGTCGGCATAAAGTCGAGGGGGGTGTATGAAACGCCCGGCGGCACGATTCTGCATATCGCCAGAAGGGCGGTCGAGTCGATCACTCTCGACAGGGAGGTGAAGCACCTTTTGGAGGCCCTGATGCCGAAGTACGCGGAACTGATCTACAACGGGTTCTGGTTTTCTCCGGAACGCATCGCCCTCCAGAAGATGATCGACGAGGTGCAGGGGGCGGTCAGCGGCACCGCGCGACTGAAGCTCTTCAAGGGCAACTGCCTGACCGTCGGCAGGAGGTCGCCCGACTCTCTTTACGATGCCAGACTTGCCACGTTCGAGGAAGAGGACGTGTATAATCAGAAAGATGCAGAGGGATTCATTAAGCTGCACGCCCTCAGACTTAAGGCGAACAAGTCACTCAGGAAGAGGCATGTCTGACATACGTTACTGGGTCGGCCTTTCCCTTGTCCCCGAAGTAGGCCCGGTTATCTCGAGGAAACTGCTGTCGGAGATGGGAAGCCCCGAAAATATATTCAGGGCCGGCCTGAAAGACCTTCAGTCGGTGAAGGGCCTCAGCAGGGAGAAGGCCGGGAACATAAGGAATTTCTCGCTATGGGACAGCGTCGAAAAGATAGTGAAGATGACCGAAAAAAGCGGTACCAGGGTCGTCCGCTATCAGGATCCGTCTTATCCTGAAGTCCTGAAGGAGGTGGATGGCGCGCCGATCGTGCTGTATATGAAGGGCGATTATATTCCGGAGGACAGGTACGGGATCGGCGTCGTCGGCTCCCGGAAACATACTGGCTACGGCGAAGCAGTCACACAGCGGATTTCCTGGGAGCTTGCCTCGTCGGGCTTTACGATCATCAGCGGCATGGCGAGGGGGATCGATACGCTCTCGCATAAAAGTGCGCTGCATGCCGGCGGCAGAACGATTGCCGTCCTCGGCTCGGGGCTCGACGTCTTCTATCCCCCGGAAAACAGAGGGCTAATGGAGAAGATTGCGGCTTCCGGATGTGTGCTGAGCGAATTCCCGCCGGGCACCATGCCCCTGAAGGAACACTTCCCGCGAAGGAACAGGCTGATCAGCGGTCTGTCCCTCGGTGTGCTGGTAGTTGAGGCTACGGCAGACAGCGGGTCGCTCATAACCGCGAATTACGCGCTCGAGCAGAATAAGGAAGTCTTTGCGGTCCCCGGCAATATCACGTCGCAAAATTCGGAAGGGACAAATGCACTGATAAAACAGGGTGCCAGGATGGTGCTCGGCGCATCGGATATTGTAGAGGAACTCGCCCCTGTGCTGAGGGGCTTTATAAAGAGACGGGGCGGACAGGTAACGGTGGAACTTTCGGAGGATGAGCGCGCGGTCTGCCGCTTCCTGACAAGGGAGCCCAAGCATATAGACCTGCTCTCGAGGGAGAGCGGGCTGCCGGTCCATAAAATTCTTGACCTCCTGCTCGCACTGGAACTCAAGGACGTTGTCCGGCAGTCCGGCGGCAAGAGATTTTTTCTTTCATGAGGTGAACGTTGTCCAAAAAACTGATAAAAATGCTGAAGATGATCACAAGGGATCTGAAAGATGCGGAGTTCTATTCCGAGGAGATCCTTGATAATATCAATTATGACGAGCCGGACCTTGTCGATATCAGTGAGGAACTCGCGGCGCTTGAGTCCTCCGAAAGTCTCGACGAGGACGAGCTCGACATCCTGAAGTCGCTTCTGGTCTATATATTGTTGAAGAAAAGTTCGTTCGAAAAAGAAGAGATCTATTCACTGGTATTCGGCGGAGGAAAGAGGGTCGTATGGAATTGATAACACGCTACGGTCAGGAGGTCGGTAATGAAGTCTCTCGTCATAGTTGAATCTCCTGCGAAGGCAAAGACGATCAGCAAGATTCTCGGGAAATCATACGAGGTCAAGGCGTCGGTCGGTCATATAAAAGACCTGCCCGTCAAGGAGATGGGCATCGATATCGAAAATAATTTTACCCCCAACTATATCGTCATCCCGGGCAAGGAGAAGGTGATCAGGGAACTGAAGAAGGCGTCGAAAGAGGCGGACGTCATCTACATCGCGCCCGACCCGGACAGGGAGGGCGAGGCGATCGCCTGGCATATCGCCGAAGAGGTGAAGGGAAAATCCAAACAGGTCTATCGCATAAAATTCAACGAGATCACGAAAAGCGCGGTCCTGGAATCAATCAAACACCCCGGCGAGGTCGATATGCAGAAGGTCGACGCGCAGCAGGCGCGCAGGATACTCGACAGACTCGTCGGCTATGAACTTAGCCCGCTGCTCTGGAGAAAGGTAAGAAGGGGACTCAGCGCCGGGAGGGTCCAGTCGGTTGCAGTGAGGCTGGTAGTCGAAAGGGAGCGCGAGATTGAGGCCTTCAAACCCGATGAATACTGGTCGATCAACGCCGAATTCGAGGGCTCGTCGAAGCCCCGGTTCTGGGCGAAGCTCTTCAGGTACGGTGGTGAAAAGGCAGACATAAAGAATGCGGCCTCTGCGGATGCGGTCCTGGGGGACGTCAGGGGAGGCAGGTTCATCCTCGCCAGGATCGAGCGGAAGATTAGGAAGAGGATGCCCTCTCCTCCTTTCATCACGAGCACCCTCCAGCAGGAAGCGGCGAGAAAACTCCGTTTCACCGCAAAGAAGACGATGGCGGTCGCCCAGCAGCTTTACGAAGGGATTGAACTCGGGGAGGAAGGGGCGGTCGGTCTCATCACGTATATGAGGACCGATTCGCTCAGGGTTGCCGCCGAAGCGCAGCAGGCGGCGAGAGACTTTATACAGAACACTTACGGGAAGGACTTCCTGCCCGAAAAACCTCCCTTCTATAAGAGCAAAGAGACCGCTCAGGAGGCCCACGAGGCCGTACGGCCCACCTACATGACCAATGCTCCCGAGGCGATCAAGAAATATCTGAGCAAAGACCAGGCCGCGCTCTATAAGCTCATCTGGAACCGGTTTGTCGCAAGCCAGATGGCCCCCGCGCAGCTCGAACAGACCACCTTCGAGATCACCTGCGACAAATGCAAAGAAGAGACGGTGTTCCGCGCATCCGGCAGCGTCATCAAATTCCAGGGATTCATGGCGCTCTATACCGAGAGCACGGACGAAATGCTCGAAGAAAACGAGGCGCTTCTTCCCAGTCTGAAAGAGGGCGAGGAGCTGAAGCTCGTGAACCTTCTGCCGAAACAGCACTTTACCCAGCCTCCTCCACGCTATACCGAGGCCTCGCTCGTAAAGGTGCTTGAGGAAAGAGGTATCGGACGGCCGAGTACCTATGCAGCGATTCTTTCGACCATACAGGACAGAAAGTACGTTCAGAAGGCCGAGGGAAGGTTTTCGCCGACCGAACTGGGCTCGGTGGTCAACGACCTCCTGGTCGAGCGCTTTACCGAACTGATGGAGATAGGGTTCACCGCTTCGATGGAAGAGAGGCTCGACCGGATTGAAGATGGAAAGATGAAGTGGGTCAAGGTTGTGAAGGACTTCTATGGCCCATTCCATAAGAAGCTTGCGGAGGCTCTCGCGATCCCCGGGAAGGTGAAGCCCCAGGATATTCCGACCGAAGAGGTCTGTGAAAAATGCGGTCTTCCGATGGTGGTCCGGTGGGGCAGACACGGCCGTTTCCTTGCTTGCTCCGGTTTTCCGGAATGCAAAAACGCAAAACCCCTCGAAGGGGAAAAGCAGGCGGCCGCAAGTATCGAGACCGACGAAAAATGCCCGAAGTGCGGTTCGCCGATGGTCCTCAAATCCGGGAGGTTCGGGAAGTTCTTCGCCTGTTCGAAGTACCCCGAGTGCAAGACAACCAAACCTGTGGCGACCGGCGTCAAATGTCCCGAAGACGGCGGGGACATCGTCGAGAGGAGGTCGAGAAAGGGCAAGCCCTTCTGGAGTTGCAGCAATTATCCGAAATGCAAGTTTGCAACGTGGTACAGGCCGGTCCCCGAAAAATGCCCGCAGTGCGGCGCTGCCTTCCTTGGAGAAAAGAGGAACAAGGCCGGAGAAGCCACCCTGATCTGTCTCAATAAGGAGTGCGGTTACAAGTCCGAAGCAAAGAAAGAGGAAGAAACACCGGTGGGCCCGAGCTAGTCCCCGCTATTGTGGTACAGGCAAGGGCAACAAGCCCGCGGTGTTTCCCCTGTGGTCAGTAAAGGATATTATTGCTAAGTGCCTCTCGGCTATTTCAGCCTTGCGGTCGAAATCGCGATGATCTCTTTTTCTATGCTGCCGGGCATGCCCATGTTTTTCATGAAGGCCCACTTCCCTGCGTCTTCGAAATATAACTTCATCCTGTACATCTCATCGAGAAGCACGACTTTCACCATGCCCCGTTCCCTGTAAACGATCACCTCGATCGGGAAGGCAGATGCATGGTCGACGCCGGGGCAGGCATTCACTTTCGATGCCCTCTTTTCGCCGGCGATCTCGAATGCGCGCGCCTCTGTCCGGGCCTTGTCGACGCCGTATACGACGATGTTGCTGCCAAGGTCGAGCGCATAGACGAGCCTCCATCCCTTCGTGTTCGAGGTGATTCCTTCTTTCACCTTTGCCGCAGTTTCCTTGAATGCGTTGCCCGCATCTTCCCTCTTGTAGATGTCTCCGATTTTTTCCGCGAACGCCCCGCCTCCCATTCCGCCGACGTAGCCTTCGCTTCTGATCTCACCTATCTGCTGGTTCACAACCCTTCCCCTGGCTGCCGAGGCGAGGATGGTGGACAAGTCCTTCGCGGTATTGATAGAGAGGGCTTTTTCGACATTGTCCCCGAGCACCGTCCTGTTGAGTGATGCCGGGTTCAGATAGGAAATC
>JAKAIZ010000162.1 GCA_021814065.1 Nitrospirota bacterium
GGACGCCCTGATCGTGGCAGATCCGGAGGGTCGGATCGAGATGGTCAACAAGGCGACGCTGAATTTACTGGGATATCGGGAGGACGAGCTTGTGACGCGCCAGCTAAGAACAATTATCTCCGATGCGAAACCGGGTGAGAGGGGGATCGAAGACCTGATCAGGCAGGGACTTATCGGCGATGATGTCGAAATATCCCTGCTTTCAAGGGATGGGCGGAAGATACCCGTGCTCCTTTCGAGGGCCGTGCTCGAGAACAAAGACAAGGTGATGCGAATAGTATGTGTGGCAAAGGACGTCAGCGAACGCAAGCGCGCCGAGGAGCAGATCACAGCCTCCCTCCGGGAAAAGGAGATCCTTTTAAAGGAGGTCCATCATCGCGTAAAGAACAACCTTCAGGTGGTGGCAAGCATGCTCAACCTGCAGTCGAGATATCTGGAGGACCGGAAGGCAAAGGCAATGTTTGAAGACAGCCAACGACGCATCGAATCCATGTCGCTCATACACGAAAAATTATACCGGTCGAAAGACCTGGCGAGGATCGACTTCAGGGAATACATCGACGACCTGCTGGGCAACGTGACGGCATTGAACGGCGGTTCAGACCGGCTGGTAATCAGGGAGGACATAGGGGAAGTGATACTGGATGTCAATAAAGGGATACCCTGCGGCCTTATCATCAATGAGCTGGTTTCGAATGCTCTCAGGCACGCATTCCCGGACGGACGGCAAGGAATAATTGAGGTGAGAATGCAGAGTGACAGCAGCGGCGGGATATTGCTTATCGTGAGTGATAACGGCGCAGGCTTTCCCGAATACATTGATTTCAGAAATACGAAATCGCTCGGCATGCAGCTCGTAACCTCACTAGTGAGTCAGCTCGACGGAACGATAGAACTGGGAAAAAGCGAAGGGACCGCTTTTACCATAAACTTTCATACTTAACAGAGTCGGAGGCAATGGTCTTGGCAAAAGGGAGGGATTCCCACACGCCCCGCCATAAACTCCTTGTAAATAAAGCTTTTATCTCCTGAATATATAAAATAAAGCCGTGAAAAGGCAGGAAAATGAGCGGTTTCATCAGAAGACAGGAGTTCCCCCATTATTAAAAAAGAGCTCGACCACTTCTTAAAATCATTTTTTGCTTTTACCTCAAACAGTTGCGTCTCGTGAGCATGAAATCCTGGGGGAACTCCTGATCTGAAAACGGTTGACGAAAGGCTCATTTTGTGATATTTAAACAATTAACGTCGAAATTGTTCAGATAAATAAGCGGGTTATGTAAGAAGGGGTATTAAGACAGTCTCTTCTGGAAAAGCTGACACAAAGTTATCCCCGTTTAGATGACGAGGATGATGCAGGGAAGGAAGGCGGCGTTGGATAAGACCGACAAGAATAAATCCGGTACATTTTGGACAGCCGCGGCGAACAGCACAGCAGAAGATCTGAGGAGAGAAGTTAGGGAACGGGCAATTGGGGATATCCTGTGGTCCTACGTCGCTGATAAAGACGAAATTTGTTTTAAAGGCACCATAATAAACGAGAGCGAATCGGGGCTGTGTCTTCTCACACTTGCACCTATAAAGGTGGGCTCCATACTGAGGTTTTACGGTGAGGGTTGGGCAGCAGTAAGAGATGCCACTGTTATATGGTGCAAGAAAGGTCCGGCCAACATATATCAATCCGGCCTTTTGCTCAGCGAATTATAGTCCGAATCCCAATTGCAGAATGGCTTTCTTTCTGATAACCGCCGCGTTTGCGGGCAATCAGGCAATCGCGCAAAAAAAATAGAACCACACGGGAGAGGATTTTGCTTTGGGCCTTTGCTGAACCCTACCGTTGTGTTAACGGATATCCATTTCCCTCGTATGGCTCCAGGATCTCTGCCTTCTTATCGGAATCTCCAGATCCGGGAAAGGCGGGAACCTTTTTCCGCCTCCGGACTTTCACGGTGCCAGTTCCTTTGTTAAAGTTATGGCCACCGGTTGAGTCCTCTTCGGTTACTCAGCCTCTGTCTTCCCTGGATCCAGATATCCTCTATATATTTATTATATTCCTTTGAGGCGCGACTTTCAATTTACGAATGCAAAAAACAGCCCCTAACTATTTGATCTCATTATATTATTTCAGGCACAAAAAGATGCTTTCGCTTTTTGACAATCCCTGCTCTCCTCATCTGATACTCGCCAGAAACCTCCGCCCGTAATCCTTCGTCACAATCCTTTCGTCGCAGATGATCACCCTGCCCCTGTCGTCTTTTGCCCTTATCAGCCTGCCGAACCCCTGTCTGAACTTCAGGACCGCCCTGGGGAGCGAATAGTCGCGGAAAGGGTTCCCTCCCTTTTTCCTGATCTCCTCTGTGCGTGCAACAACGATCGGTTCCGTCGGCACCTCGAAAGGCAGCTTAGTGATGACAAGGCAGTTCAGCGAATCCCCCTTTACGTCAATCCCCTCCCAGAACGAATCGAGGCCGAAGATGACGCTGTTCGTGCTTTCCCTCATCTCTCTGAGTATCTTCCTGTTCGGCAGCTCGCCCTGCAGCATCGGGTTCAGGCCGGCGGAGGAGAGTTTCTCCGCAGAAATATCCCAGGTCTTCCTCATTACTTCCCGTGAGGTGAAGAGCACGAGGGTCCCGCCCTCTTCTTTTGTCGACTCCCGCAGGACCGTTTCCGCCAGTTTTTCTACCCCTTTTTCCGTCTGAAGGTCGATGCCCCTCTCTATGTCCACCTCGACCTGGTTCCTGATATCGAATGGAGAAGCCACGGACAATGTTTCCGGCCGGTCGAGGCCGAGGATGTCTTCTATCAGCCCGAAGTCTCCCGCGACCGAAAGTGTTGCAGACGTCAGAATAACCGAGCTGTAGTCAGGCATTAGATTCGTCCTGACGAACTCGGAGGGGTATATGGGGGACATCCTGAGAGCGGTCCGTCTCTCCTCGACCTCGGCCCACCTGACAAATCCCTCAGCCTCTTCCGGGAATACCTCCATTCCCTCGGCTAGGGAACGGAGCCTTAGGATCGCCGCCTTCAGGTCCAGTTCTTCGTCCTCGGTAAAAAGTCCGACGACCGAGGCCCTTATTTTTTCGAGGAGAGATCTTATCGAAGCCGCCAGTTCCGACAGAGAGTCACCCAGCGTGAACGTTCCCTTTATGATCTTCCTGCTTTCGGATGCCGACCTCACCTTGCCGAAAAAAACTCCGATTTCGACCCTCAATGCCTCGACGTCCGGAAAGAGCACGGGTGTCTTCGAAAGAAGCCCCTTATAAACACCCCTTTGATCGACCCTCAGCAATTCATTGAGGATTTTATCGAACCCCCTGTCCGACAGATTGAGCCCTATCTGCTCGGAGACGATGCTGTCCAGGGCATGTCCCTCATCGACCACCAGTACCTCCGCCTTAGGAAGGATTTTCTTGTCCTGCGGCATCATGGCGTTGATCGTAAGCAGCGCATGGTTGGTGACCACAATACTGGCCGCCTCCCATTTCTGCCTTGCCACGAAGTAGAAGCAATTTTTGAAGTGGCTGCACTTTTTCCCTTTGCACGCATCGGAATCCGCGCATACCTTCTCCCATATCAGGGGCCTTTTGTAATTATGATAATCTTCTCTGTCGCCGGATGCGGTCTCCGCAGCCCAATCGAGCATACTCTTATGCTCGGCTGATTCTTCAGTGTTGTCAGGATGAAACGCATGCAGACGTCTGAGGCAAAGGAAATTGCTCCTGCCTTTAGCCACGGCATAGTCGAAATCCTTCAGGGCTGACAGCAGCTTCAGGTCTTTCGAGGCAAGCTGCTCCTGCAGATTGATAGTCCTCGTCGAAACGATCGCTTTTTGGCCGGAGAGGATTATCGGTATCAGATAGGCGAAGGTCTTGCCTGTGCCGGTACCCGCCTCGGCTACGAGCGTGCCTCCGGCATCGATGGTCCCTGCACAGGCGTCCATCATCGTTAGCTGCGGGTCCCGGAGTTCATAGCCTTCCATCGACTCCGCCACTGTATGGGCCAGAAAATTTCTTGCTTCTTCTGAGAGTCCCGAATTCATAATGTTCCCACGTATATTATATTTGCTCGGCCGCTATATACTCCAGAAGTAATTCTTTCCTCCCGTGGCTGAATACCCCTATTTCTGTTATACTTCGAAAAGATGACGATGCGCTTTTTTGCGGACAGGAAACCGGGAAAGATATGACTAATCAGGAAAAAATATTGGTCGTTGACGATGAGCCCGATATAGTGGAGCTGGTCGCATACAATCTCCAAAAAGAGGGATTTATCGTTTCCTCCGCCTCTGACGGGGAAGCGGCGCTCGCAAAGATCAGGGAAGAGAAGTTCGACTTCATTGTCCTCGACCTCATGCTGCCCGGTATGCCCGGTATGGAGATCTGCCGGGTCCTCAGGAACGATCCCAAGACTAGAAACCTGCCTGTCATCATGCTCACCGCCAAGGGCGAAGAGGTCGACAAGATACTCGGCCTGGAGGTCGGCGCCGACGATTATCTCACCAAGCCGTTCAGTCCAAGGGAGCTTCTTGCCCGCATAAGGGCGGTCATGAGAAGGACCTCGGGTAAGAAAGAAGACGAAAAGGTGATACGCATAGGCGATCTCACGATCAACAAGGAAACCTATACCGTAACGAAGCGGGACCTACCCCTTTCCCTCAGTTCAACCGAATTCAGGCTGCTGCTCTACCTTGTCGAGAGAAAGGGCAAGGTCTTCAACCGTGACCAGCTTCTGGATGCGGTATGGAAAGACGAGGCGTTCGTGGAACCGAGGACGGTCGACGTACATGTGCGGAGGCTGCGCACCCAGATCGAGAACGACCCCGCAAATCCGAAATACCTCAGGACGAAAAGGGGCATCGGCTATTACGTGGAAGCGGCACTATGAAGGTCAGGATATTCAGGCGGATATTCCTGGTCTACGTCGTCGTGTTGCTGATGGCAGGGCTCTTTACGGAACTGTACATTACCTCGGCCGTCAGGGAAAATTATATCGACAATCTGAAGGAGCATCTCTCCGGGACTATAAGCCTCATCGCACAGAAGGTACCCTTCAATAAGACCGATCTCGATGATCTGTGCAGGACGTTGAAAAGTGAGGTCCACGCGCGGGTGACTGTGATTCGCATGGACGGAAAGGTCATCGGCGATTCCGATCATGATTCGGCTACGATGGAGAATCATGCAGGCCGCACCGAGGTGCAGCAGGCTTCCCTCCTCGGCACCGGCTTCGTGGTCCGGCATAGCGACACGCTGAATTACGACTTCCTTTATGTGGCAAAAAAGATCATTCACGACGGGACCGAAGAGGGTTTCATCAGGCTTGCCGTGCCCCTGAGGGAGATCGACACGGCGGTAAACCTCCTCAGGTTGAGGATCATATTTGTCATGCTCGCCGTCTTGTTCGTTACGTGGGCCGTTTCGGTCTGGCAGACCGACCACCTGCGACGGCTGCTCCACCAGATAACGGATTTTTCCCGATCTTTATCGAAGGGGGAGATAGACAAAAGGCTTTACCTTAAGAACGCTGGCGAATTCACCGAAATCGCGGACAACCTTACCGCGATGTCAGCGGCGCTGCAGGAGATGATGGCGCGGGGCGAAGAGGAGAGAAACCGGCTGAGTGTCATCCTCAGGAGCGTGCCTGATGCCCTCCTGATCATCGACTCAAGGGGCATCGTGACGCTTTCAAGCGCATCAGTGAAAGATTTTTTTGGCGAGGTCCCTCCCGCAGGCGCGCGGTTTGCCGAAGTCGTAAGAAACCATGAGTTCACCACGCTGATCGAAGAAGTGCGAAAAAACCGCGTCCCCGGCATGTCTCAGTTTACGATCGAATCTCCTGACGAAAAGCACCTGGCCGTCAGGGTTTCCCCTCTCTTTTACAGAGAAGGCGAACTCTCCGGCTTTGTCGCGGTCTTCCATGATATCACCGAGATCAAGAAACTCGAGCAAGTCAGAAAAGACTTTGTCGCAAATGTCTCGCACGAACTGAAGACGCCGATCACCGCGATCATGGGATTTGCGGACACCCTCCTCGACGGTGCCATGTCCGATCCGGACAATGCGGCAAGGTTCGTGCAGACGATAAAATCGAACAGCGAGCGCATCAATGCGCTCGTCGATGACCTGATGACGATTTCCAGGATAGAGCTCGGCGTCATCAAGGTCGAAAAAACCCTTACTGACGTGCAGGGAGTATTCGAGAATATCGCCGAACTATTCAGGGCCAAGGCCTCCGCCAAGAACCTTTTCCTGAAGATTGAGGCAGACCCGTCGCTTCTGCAGGTCGATGCGGACAGGAACCGGCTTCTCCAGATACTCACCAACCTGGTGGACAACGCGATCAAGTCCACAGAGACCGGCGGGGTGACCTTCGGCATCGATAGCGGCAGGGAAACGGGAAGTCCCTTTCTGTTTGTCGAGGACACCGGCATAGGTGTCCCGGCGAAATTGCTGCCGAGACTCGGCGAACGCTTCTTCAGGGTCGATCCCGCCAGATCAAGGAAGATGGGAGGCACCGGACTTGGGCTTGCGATCGTCAAGCACCTGGTGAAGGCCCACGGCTGGAGCATGAAGATAGAGAGCATGCAAGGCAAAGGCACAAAGGTAAGAATTCTCATTTAACCGTAATCCGCACTCTCTGTTCTGCGAAACGGACGTTGCGGAAGCAGGTTTTTTCTTCATCTTGTAACATTCCTTTAATAACCTTGTAACATTCGCCTGGTATCCTTTAATCGTAACGAGCAGCCGATGCGCTGCGGAAGCACTGCAGATACGGAGGAGCAAATGCGGTATTTAACAGACTTTTAACCTTTTTGTAACGCTGTTGTAACAATGGAAGTATAATCTAAATAAGATCCTTAAGGAGGCAACCATGAGAGTTTTCTCAAAATTAGTGTTGGCATTGGCACTTGTCTTTTCCTTTACACACGCGGAGGCGGCCGAAATGCTTAACGGAGCGGGCGCTTCTTTTCCCTATCCGGTCTATTCCTCGTGGGCATATGACTATAACAAAGTAACCGGGGTGCAGCTAAACTACCAGTCGATCGGCTCCGGAGGCGGCATCAAACAAATCAGCGCCAGGACGGTCGCATTCGGCGCGTCCGATGCGCCTCTTACTCCTGAACAGCTGGAGAAAAACAGGCTGTTGCAATTCCCTGCCGTCATGGGCGGAGTTGTACCCGTGGTGACTATCCCCGGGGTCAAGGCGGGCGGGCTGAAGCTCGACTCCAACGCTGTCTGCAGCATCTATCTTGGAGAATTAAAATATTGGGATGATAACAGGATCAAGTCCTTAAATCCCAAGGTGAATCTCCCGCACAGCGAAATAAATGTTGTCCACAGGTCGGACGGCTCGGGAACCACCGCTATATTTACCAACTATCTTAGCGGCGTCTGTCCTGCGTGGAAAAATAAGGTGGGGGCGGGGACATCGGTGAAATGGCCCGTAGGCATCGGCGGCAAAGGCAATGAGGGTGTGGCAAATTATACGAAAAGGACGCCGAACTCCATCGGTTATGTCGAATTTGCCTATGCGGAGCAGAACAAGCTGGCATACACACTCCTCAAAAACCCTGCCGGCAATTTCGTAGAGCCGAATTTCAAGACTTTTGAGGATGCGGCGGCTACGGCGAACTTTGACCCCAAAAAGCAT
>JAKAIZ010000163.1 GCA_021814065.1 Nitrospirota bacterium
CGGTCTCCGACGGCAAGACATTGAAGGAGGTCGAGCTGCAGGCCATCAAAGATGCGCTTCAGGCCTGTAAGGGCAATAAATCAAAGACCGCAAAGATGCTCAAGATATCCCGAAAGGCATTGTATAAAAGGCTCAATGACGAGCCGGGGGTGGGGATAAGATACTAAGAAAGACTTTCTTTCCCTGGAAAATCTAATGGTGCTGACTTAATCGTTCACGGTCTGCCAGCCGTGTCCGGACAGCTACAAATAATCCCTGCTACCTGCGGCGGATCCGGCCGACCTCTTCGGCCGAGACGGTGGGGGCTTTGTTCCCCCAGCTTGTCCTTTCGTGGTTGATGACCGCCTCGACCTCCTCATCGGAAAGCTGGTCGGCCCAGGCAGGCATCTCGGCACGGTAGGCGACTCCGTTTATCAGGCCGCCCTTTTTCCCGAACAGTACTATCTTCACATGTTCTGCGGGATCGGCGGCGTTCACGACAGGGTCTCTCGCAAGAGGCGGAAAGACATTCGGCACCCCCTGGCCGTTATTCTGATGACAGCTCGCGCAGCTCGTCCGGTAGAGATCAGCGCCCAGCGCCGCGCCCTTTCCCAGGCCTGCCTGCGCCTCCGAGATCTTCCTGTACGTAGGGGTCTGCGCGAATTCCGGCGTAGGGTTCCACTGCTGGACGGCATAGTACATCGCCCATGCAACCACAACGATGAAGGCTACCCATGCCCATGTCGGCACCGGTTTCGGGGTTTCGGCACGGGTCGGCTCCCATTTTTCCTCGTACGCCCCGCCGTAGGCGTTGATGAGAATGCCGACCTTCCCTTCGACGATATCCCCTTCATGCAGACCGTCAACCGCAATACCGGGACCGTTTCGCACTTCGAAGGAAATTCCCCGAACACCGCGGTGGGCGTACCGGTCGAATGCGACGATGCGCAGCCGATGGGGCCCGTCGTCGAGCGTCGTGGTATCCAGTTCGAAGCTCCCGGGCGGACTGTAGGACGCGACAGGTTCCGCATTGTCATCCAGATAAACCTCTATCCTGTTTTCCTTTTCGTTCATGTGTCACCACCCCGGTCTGCCGGGACTTCGTCGTCAAGGATCTTTTTCTTGATATGGCCTTCTTCTTTTTCGCGCGGCAGGAGGAAATAGCTTACACAGAGGTAGAGGCAAAAGAGCACGATGAGGACCGATATCGCCACCACAACATGCTCCCATATGCCGGTCGGCGCCGCCATGCGCCCATGGGGAGACTGCGAAAATTCCCTGGGCATATCAATCCCGCCGACTGCCGCTGACATCGGACAGAAAACCTTACAGCTGCAAAAAAAATTGTAAAAATGGAACCGCGTGTGATGAAAAGCGTCCATAGTCGAGGTGGCATCAGTCACTCCCCTCTTTCCCCTCCTTCCTGATCTTTTCGACATCCTCAGAGGTGACGGCAGGGGCGTTATTCCCCCAGCTCGTCCGCTCGTGGTTGATGACCGCTGCGATTTCGGCGTCCGACAGCAAAGACTTATGGGCCGGCATCGCAACCGCGTAGCTCACTCCGTTTATCGTCTTTCCCCGGAGTCCGAAGAGGACGGTTGCGATATGGCGCGAGGGGTCCGGGGCTGTTACTACGGGATCGCCCTTGAGGGGCGGAAAGACACCGGGAGTTCCTCCCCCGTACTGGCCGTGGCAACCCGCGCAGCGGGAGGCGTATATCCTTGCCCCCATCTCTGATGTGGTGCCTGCTCCCCCTCCACGAGGTTGAGCGGTCTCTGTGGTACTGCCCGGAATCGGCACCTGCTTCAAAGAGAGGAGATATGCGATAAGGTCCTTCGCCTTTTGCGTCGCAACCACATGACCGCCGGGCGGCGCATAATCAGGAGGGACAGGCACGACAATATCATCCGGTCCGGGGGACGCCTTGATCTCGAACATCCAGGCGTATGCCTGCATTACCGAATCCTTCACTACAGCCCTCGGTTCAAAGAGATGTATGTAATTCCATGTCGCGCTCGATTGCCGGGCAGCGACATCGCTCAGGTCAGGGCCGGTGCGCTCGGTGCCGAGAAGCCCCGGCGTCATACGCCAAAGGTCCTGCGGTTTCAGCCGCGCATAGTCTCCCGGAGCCGAAGGCCGTCCGAAAGGACTGTCCACGTCAAGCGGCCGCACCTGCTGGGAGTGGCAATAAAGGCATCCTTCAGACACGTATATGTCGAGGCCGCGCTGTTCCTGCTCTGTAAGCGGTCTCGATCTCTGTAACGGCCTGTTATGGTCCTGTACCCAGAGGGCCGGACCGATTGCGATGATTACGGTCAGGACCACAAACCCGAAAAAAACAGTCCCGTAGAGAAGACGGTGGTTTTCGTGGAAGTTCAGGTTCATGATCCGGCCCCCTCTGGTCAGGCCGCCACTTTTGCAGCGGCCTGAGGTCCCATGGCATGGACGTTGTAGGCAAAAATCAGGTGGGATAAAAGCATAAGACTGCCTCCTATCGCGCGCCAGAGCCAGTATGAAGAAAGGACCTTTACCGAATCGATGAAGGGTGCCCCTGAAATCCAGTTTTCCCCCTGCTCTGTGCCGCCTATCATGAGGGAGAAGCCATAGATCAGGATACCGACGAGGGCAAACCAGAAATGCACCCCCACGAGGACATGCCGCGGCTCCCGACCGGTCAGGCGGGGGAGAAGTCCGTATGTCCCTCCCCAGATCAGGAACGAGACGAATCCGTACATCGTCATATGCGAATGGGCAATAGTGAAATTAGTGAAATGCCAGATCCTGTTCAGGGAACGGAAGGCCTCGAAGGTACCCTGTCCCGAGGCCAGAAAGTAAAAGATTACGCCGACAAAGATGAAAGGGAGAGAATAGCTCCGGGCGATCGTGCCTTCGCTGCCGCGCATGGTCAGGAGAAAGTTCCCGGTGCCTGCAACGAGCGGGATGAACATCCCCACGCTGAAGATGATCGCAACGGTCTGGAGCCACCAGGGGATCGGGCTGAAGACAAAATGGTGCGCCCCTATGAGGGAGTAAAAGACCATCTGCGTCCAGAAGGCCAGGACGCCCAGCGAGTAGGAATAGATCGGCTTGTTCAGGAGCTTCGGGAGAAAATAGTACGTGAGGCCGAGCACCATCGGAGTAAACCACATCCCGACCCCCATATGCATATAGTATCCCTGGATCACTGTCTCGCTCAGCCCGTACTGGTACCAGGGGAGATAGGCGGTCACGGCAAGCACGATTGTCCAGAGGAAGGCAGCCATGATGTACCAGTTCGAAATATAGATCTCCGGGATAATCCTCTTTGCAACGGTCTGGAAGAGGGTGTAGGTCAAGAGCAGGAGAGCGACCACAAAAAGCCCCATCACCGGCCAGATGAACTCACGGTATTCCTGTCCGCCGTTACTTACGCCGTTCATAAGAAGGACGACTCCCGCGAAGACCGAAATGTTGATCATCCCGAGACTTACCCAGGCAAGACGCTCATTATAAAGCTTTCTCTGGCTCGTCCGGGGGACTACGTAAAGCGCAAGCGCGATCATCCCGAGAGAAGCCCAGCCCCAGAAGACCACGTTGGTGTGGGCGGGTCTCAGTCTCCCGAAGGAAAGCCACGGGTGGACCCCGAAATCCGGAAAGGCGAACCGTATGCCTAGGTATTCGCCCAGGATGCTGCCGAAGACCAGCCAGTATGAGGCGCATGCCGCATATGCGTAAATGAGCCTTGTTAGGCCGTAGTCCTCGTCTATGATGCGGTCTATATGCGTTTTCTTTGCCGCCAGGGGTCTATTCACCGGCATGGTCATCTCCTTTATTGCCGACGGTCCGGCTTCTTAGTACCCATCTTACCGCAGCAATGGCAGCAGCTCAAGGAATTAACGATTTCAAAATAGCGGACGCATCTCGGGAAAATCTCCCTTTACGAGTCGTAGACCACACGCCTCGCCGGGATCATAACTCCCCTTTTACCCCCTCTTATCTTAAGAGGGGGAGAGGCGCCGTGCCTGCCGGCAGGCAGGCCTCTTTGCCAAAGCGGGTAATATTCCTCCCTTTGTCAAAGGGAGGGTAGGAGGGATTTTCTGATAATTGCGTGCATTCAATTATTAGACTCTTAAGTAAGGGGGAGCATATGATTTATAATACCGGCAGGATGGACAAAGAAAAAGAACTCAAGAAGGTTGCCGACGAGATACGGGAATGCCGTCTCTGTAAGAAATGGGGTACCGGAGAGCCTGTTCCGGGAGAAGGCAGCGCCGATGCTGACGTGGTTTTTATAGGAGAAGCGCCCGGGAAGGAAGAGGCGAAGACGGGACGTCCTTTCGTAGGAAGGTCGGGACGGTTATTAAGATCGATGATTTCGGAGATCGGCCTAGAAACGGAAGAGGTATTCATTACGAGCCCGGTAAAGTACCTGCCGCTCAGGGGGACGCCCTCCAGAGAGAATATTCTTCACGCCAGGGAGCATCTGCTGAAACAGCTCTCGGTCATCGGCCCGCAGATCGTCGTGCTACTCGGAAATGTCGCCTGTCTTGCCCTTCTCGACCGGAAGGTCGAGATTACCAAAGAACATGGCACCTCTGTAAGGAAAGGCGGCAGGACTTACTTCATCACCTGTCATCCGGCGTATGCCCTCCGGTTCCCGAAGGGGAAAGAGGGACTGCGCGAAGATCTCGGGAAACTTGCGCAACAAATCATGAAGACTTCTCCGCGATAAATGCGCCCGGGTACCCTACTGATCCGCAATCAACTTGCGGAGTGTTTTGCCCGGCTCTGAAATCTTATATGGCTTGACAACCATGTCGCAAAAGCCGAGCTCCCGGAAATTGGTCAAATTACAAAATTTATAAATAAGCAATATTTATATTTCAGCAACACGAAACTATATCCCGCCGGATGCCGATCACATTTTTTTGTAAGTGGCTTTCCCATGATCACGAAGAGACAGGGATTAGGGGCTTTTGCAAAAATATGATACCTTGTCTATATGACTGGAAAATTTTCAGGTCGCGGGATATGAAGAGATACGACGTAATCGTCATAGGAGCAGGTGATGCGGGACTCGGCGTAGCGTTCAAGGCCGCGACCCGAGGACTAAAGATTGCCCTTGTCGACAAGGGAAACGTCGGGGGGACCTGCATCAACAGCGGCTGCGTCCCTTCCAAGACGCTGATCGCCGCGGCGGACAGGGTGATCGAGATCAGAGATGCCGCACGGTTCGGAATCAGCGCAGACATCCGCGAAATTGATTTTGGGGCCGTCATGGATCGGATGAGGAGCGCTGCTGCCGGCGGACGCAATGCGATCGCAGACGCGATAGCGGCAACTCCGAATATCGACCTTGTGAATGCCGAATGTCATTTTATAGACGACCATACGATCGATACCGGGGGTGAGAAGAAAAGAGGAAAGAAGATCTTCATCGCCTCGGGCGCCCGACCCTCGGTCCCTCCCATAAAGGGACTCGACGCAGTCCATTATCTCACCAACGAGAGTGTCCTTGAGCTCGACAAGAGACCGGAAGGCCTGATCATTATAGGCGGCGGGTACGTAGGGCTCGAATATGCACATTTCTTCTCTGCACTCGGCACAAAAGTCACTGTAATAGACAGAAATAACGTTCTCATTCCCTTCGAAGAACCGGAGATTTCGGAACTGCTGAAGAAGGAGCTTGGGGGGCGCGTCGATCTACGCCTCGGTTCGGAGACAGAGGAAGTGTCGCTGGATGGCGGCAGCTATACGGTACGCCTGAAAGAAAACGGAGAGATCTCCGGCGAGGCATTAATGGTGGCCGCCGGCAGAAAGTCGAATGCAGACCTCCTTCGGGTTGACAACGCTGGAATAGAAGCCGATGCCGCCGGGTTCATAAGAGTCGACGACTTTCTCCGGACGAGCAGAGGGCATATCTGGGCGATCGGCGATGCGACCGGTAAGGCGATGTTCACCCATGCAGCTGACAAAGAGGCTGAGCTTGCCTGGCATAACGCCATACAGAGGAAAAAGATCAGGATGGATTTCGGGTCCGTCCCGCATGCGGTTTACACCTGGCCACAGATCGCTTCGGTTGGCATGACAGAGGCGCAGGCTGCCAAAGGTTACAAGCTGCTCATAGGCCGCGCGAAATACTCGGATACCGTGATGGGGGAAGCTCTGGGAGAGCAGGAGGGGTTCGCAAAGGCGGTCGTCGACAAAGACACAGAGAGGGTCCTGGGGTTTCATATCATCGGGCCGCACGCGGCGATGCTGATACAGGAAGTCGTAAATGCCGTGATACACAAAGAAAGGGTAAAGTCTGTCACGGACTGCATGCATATATTCCCCGCGCTTTCGAATCTGATAACCGAGACGCTGGGCAATTTGCAGTAGAACATGTTGAAGAAGGATGTCTCCCTTATTTAGGAAATGTAAAAAAGAATGGGTTCTTACTAAGAAGTTCATAAGCATGAAGACATTCAATTACAAAATCCCTCCTAACCTCCCTTTGCTAAATCCCGAAAGCTTTTCGGGACTCTTTGGAGTAACGCCCCCAGGCTCCCTGCCTGCCGGCAGGCACGGCGCAATGACGATTTTGAGATGTCTACTATCCAGGGTAGAAATTTTAACCAGGAGGATAAGATCATGAGATTCCAGGGACAGAGGATTGTGGTCATTGGAGGCAGTTCCGGCATAGGGTTCGCAACTGCAAAGGCGGCTGCTGCCGAAGGTGCGTCGGTCGTCATTGCCAGCCGCTCGGAAGAGAGGCTCCAAAAGGCGAAGGCGCTGATAGAGGGAAACGTTGAGGTTCTGACGGTAAACGTCGTGGACGAGGGATCGGTGAAGGCGTTCTTCGGGAAGATAGGAGAATTCGATCACCTCACCACCCCGGGGAACGAGGCTGCTATGGGAAGGTTTCTCGAAATGGACACAAAAACCGCAAGGGCCGCCTTCGACAGCAAGTTCTGGGGCCAATATTACGCGGCTAAATACGGAGCACCGAGGCTGCGCAGCGGCGGGTCGATAACTCTTTTTGCCGGCATCTGGAGTCAACGTCCGGTGCCCGGGGGGACGGTCATCACTGCGATCAACAGCGCGATTGAGGGCCTGGGCAGGGCTTTGGCGATGGAGCTCGCGCCCATAAGGGTCAATACCGTGTCCCCCGGAATCGTGGACACTCCCATCTATTCGATGATGACGCCGGAAGCGAAGGTGTCGATGTTTAAAGAGGCCGCTGCATCGCTGCCGGCGAAGCGGATCGGGAAACCCGAGGAGATTGCCAAGACAGTCTTGTACCTGATGAGCAATGGGTACGCCACGGGAAGCACCCTGTATGTCGACGGAGGTGCGACGCTGAGATAAAGCCCGAAGAAGAAGGGTGAACCTCACAGTTACATCTGATGCAGTCACGAGACAGACATGCAGCGTCAAGGCAAAGCTGGCGGGCTAGGCAGAGGCCGGGATCAGCGGTCTCCGGGCGGCGTGTTTCTTTCGCAGAACTCCATGTTCAGCAGCACCATCTTCTGCTGGATCTTCCGGTAGTCGATGCCGAAGGTATCCCGCAGCACTGCGGCGATCTCCGTGTATCTGCCGAAGACCTCTCCT
>JAKAIZ010000008.1 GCA_021814065.1 Nitrospirota bacterium
TCCGCACCACTGGGTATGCCAGAATGTGGCGTTATTGCCGTCAAAGGAATTCACCGCCGCCCCGTCCTCACAGGTCCTCTCCTGACTGTCCACCGACTTCAGACTCCAGTTCGTATGTGGAATTACAGTCAGGTCCGCCACGGACAGAATAAAACTCTGAGCAGCGTTACCTGCCAAGTTGCCGGCCTGGACTATCACATCGAAAGAACCCGCCGACGCGGGCGTCCACTGGATAAGACCTGTCGCCGCGTTGATCGTCATGCCTGCAGGGTATACCGTCAGACTATATGCCGGTGCAGGGTTGCCTGTGGCCGTGACCGTATAGGAATAAGCCTGTCCCACTATTGCCGTAGTTACTGGCGTGGACGTAATCGCCGGAGCCTGGTTCACAACAATCGTAAAGCTCTGTGTTGCTGGCGTCCCTATGCCATTATCTGCCTGGACTGTCACATCGAAAGAACCCGCCGACGCAGGCGTCCACTGGATAAGACCTGTCGCCGCGTTGATCGTCATGCCTGACGGTGAAGCGGTAAGGCTGAAAGTAGGCGCAGGGGTACCCGTCGCGTCAACGTCGTACTGGTAAGGGATCCCGGTTAATGCTGCCATAACAGGTGTCGTTGTAATCGCCGCGGTCTGATTCACCTGTATCGTAAAGCTCTGTGTTGCTGGCGTCCCTATGCCATTATCTGCCTGGACAGTCACATTAAAGGAACCGCCGGATGAAGGCGTCCATTCGATAAGACCCGTTGTTGCATTGATCGACATGCCCGTTGGAAACGTTGTAAGGCTATAGGTCGGAGCCGGGTTGCCCGTTGCTGTAACAGCATAGGAGTAAGCCTGTCCTGCCATTGCGGTCGTCACCGCAGTTGAAGTGATATAGGGAACTGCGGAGTCACAGTAGCCGATGCCCGACAGGCCATTGGCATAGTGCTGCCAAATCTCCTCCGCGGACAGCGGGACGCTGTAAAGCGCCACTTCGTCTATCGCGCCTGAAAAGTGATAATGCCCTGAATCGAAGGCCAGCCACCCCATGTTTAATCCTGCTACAGCCGAGTCAAATCCTTCTGTATAAAGAATACTCGCCGAGTTTTCTTTCATCCCGTCCACATAAATGCGGTTTTCGCCGGCAATCCCATCCCTTACCGTAACAATATGATGCCAGTTGCCGTCAGTCAGGGCCGTTGTCCCGGATATACTGATGCCCGCGCCATCTTTACCATAGAGATAAAATGTCGCCTGTCCCCCTTCCTGGCATCCCACCCACCACCGGAGTTTCGTTGAGCTGTCAGTCCTTCCGACTATAACCTGGCCCCCGGAACAAGTGCTTGCGCTCTCCACATTCATCCAGAACTCAATAGAGAAGCTGTCGGTGCTGCCCCAATCAAATGACACGTCGGCTGGCACCTCTATGCCGTCGTCTGCTCCATCAAAGAGAAGGGCATTGTTGATCCTGCCGGGGATAAACCCGGGACAGGAATCGCCGGCACAGCCGGCGTTCTTACTCCCTACAAAGTCGCTGAATACTGTGCCTCCGGTCTCGTCGAACATCCAATAATTCGTTATATTCTCAGGACAAACTGGAGCCGCCTGTGTGCCAAGCGCGCTACCAAAAAAGATCATTACCGTCAGCATACATAACAGGCAATATAGTAGGGCTGGATATTTCGATCCTGCCCTTTCCCCTTTCATTTATACTCCTTGACCCATTTCCATAGTGCGTATTTTTGCATTGTTTCGCTCACAGACGGAACGTAATCCCCAATGTATCAACGGAATATTTCCAGGTAGTAAGATCAATGCCCGATTGGTCGGCCTGCACTTTTTCCAACGCAGTGTAACGTTGTATGATAGAAATCAGTACTGCAATCCGAAAACCAGACTTTCCCGGTAGCCGTCTACGCATGCCACCCAGTGGTTTGCTGATATATAGTGCACGTCGATGTTGTGCATCCCTTTTGCGTTCCAGCCCGAGCCGGTCGCCTTTATGACTGGATTGTCCGCAGCTGCTTTTTCTTCATAATGAGTAGTCGTGAGCCTGGTAACTTCAAATGCCCGTACCCCGTTGCCGTAGCACAGATCGCCATCCTGCGCAAATCTGATAACCCTGTTCTGAAACACGATAACCCTGCCTCCGGGCCTGGACTTTCCCAGGTCTCCCATCACCAGGGGACTCTGGGGATGTAGTATCCACGGGCCCAACAGTGTGTCGGCAAAATAAAGATGAAGAATGCTATCCGTTACCGCAGTAAATATCCACCATTTGCCATAAGCGTGAACCACAGAAGAATCTATAAACGGATATCCCTTCAACAGCGTGCTGCAGAAATCCCACTTAGTTGGAAAATCAATCGCTTTATATAATCTTATCGAATTTGTCTTATTCGTCTCAGGAATCATGTAGATCTCATTTTCCCACGTGAAAACATATGGGTAAGACAAGTGGAAGGGCTCTTTCAACACGATCTGTCGGTATGTCCAATTCAAGCCGTTAGCGCTCTCCGCAAGCCCTATTTCGCCTTTTTGCGTCCCGGCGTTCATCACTTCGAAGAACATGTACCATTGTTCGTTTGTCCGGATCATAAAGGGATCCGCGACAAAATCGGCGCGTACATCAGACACATCCCCCGCGGTCAAAACCGGATTTTTTGCCCCATCGGGTGGCGAAAGGCTAAAGGGGGAATTACCGGTATAAATCCCGATGGACCATCTGAAATTTTTCTTCCCCACAAAGGGGAGTCTCTTTCTTCTGACGAAAACCCCCAATATGAATCCCGTTATCAGATATGACAAAGCACCGCCAATCATTGGATACCCTTAATCAATAATCTCACCAGTCATTATGATCTCTCACGTACCAATTACGCCTTTGTACACGCCCGAACTTCAGCAACTGAGGGACTGTCACAAAGCGGAAATGACCGCGAACCTCCGACAGAAACATATCGAGCCCCTCAATCATGGAAAGTCGGTCTTCAGCTCCTCTCACAGAGGGGTTCCACAGAGAGTCATGAAGGAGAGTAATACTTCCGGGTTTCACACGTTTCGCGAGTTCCTGTGCCATCCAGTCTGCCTCATGTCTTTCCCAGTCCAGTGCGTGCACACTGTACATGATGACTTTATATCTGAGCAACAGTGTATCAATGCGTGACATCACCGTTTGATGTGCATAGGGAGGCCGAAACAATCTGCAGCCATATGGTGCGATTGCTTTCTCGCATGCACGAATCTGTCGGCGCCTCTCCCTGCTTGTAATTGATGAGAAAGAAGGATGATCCCACGAATGAATACCTATCGCGTTGCCGGCCTCCGCAGCCTTTCTGACCAAATCGGGATACCGCTCTGCAGCCTTGCCGATCATGAAAAACGTGGCATGAGCTTCATGTTTTTTCAGCAGATCAAGGACGCGCGGCGTAAATTCCGGATTCGGCCCGTCGTCGAATGTGAGAGCGGCTACCGCTTCTGAAGTTTCAACATGCGTGATGGTTCCCATAACATATGCGGCAAGAGCGGCGCTGGTTGCCCAAAGTTTATTTTTCATGACAATCCTGCTGGTCCCCTGGGAGACCCTTTCTCGCAATCGATTTCTTACAGCGCTATAACCCCGTATTTGATACTGCCCTTCAAACGTCCCATGCGATATCCGATTTGCCACGCAAAGTCAGCCACATCTCCCTTATTGCGGATACGGAAGAAATGTTTGGGGAGATAAAGCCACGACAATATGCCTGCGGTCAACGAGGCCTTGGGCATTCCCAAGGGTCGATACTTGCTGCAGATCTTAGCATTATATTCACCGCAGCCGCGGGCCTGTCTGAAAATTCCCCTGAGATCAGTCCTAAAGCGCACATGGATAACCGCATCGGGGACGAAATGCAGTGCAACCCCTTTTAACTGGATCCTCCAGCAATAATCGGTGTCCTGAAGCCTGATCATTGTTTCGTCAAACCCCCCTACTTCTTCGTGCAACCGGCGTTTGACACCTATCGTGCTCCCCCCGGCATGAGGAAGATAGCGCGGATAGGTGTACTGCTGGATGCCGTCCGATTGAGGGTTTCTGTGAGTCTTTCTTACCCAGAGCGAATTGAGTTTTTCAATATCCATACGGCAGGCAACGAATTCATGCTGTGACAGCGCCCTGCCCATGGCGGCCACCCACCCGGGAGCCACCTCATCGTCTGCATCGCAGAAGACAAGCGATTCGCCGCGTGCCGCCCTTGCGGCGGTATTCAGGGCAAATGACTTGCCGCGTCTCGCCGCTGCGTCCACGATACGGAGGTTCGGAAGACATTCCGAGTATTGTTTGACAATCCGAACTGTTTCATCGGTGCAGCCGTTGTCGGCCACAATGACCTCCCATGTCTCTCCCCACTGCTGCGCCGCGAGGGCTTCCAACTGCTCGGCAATGGTGTCCGCCACATTCAAGCAGGCTATTATCACGCTGAGCTTCATAGGGGCGCGGCAACTCACTGTTTCAGCAGCAGGTGGCACAGGTCGATGTGCCTTTGCACCTGTAAATCCAGAGAGTATTCACCAATGGCGATCTCGCGACAGCGCCTGCCCATATCGAGGCAGAGCGATTCATCTTCGAGCAATTGAACGATGAGATCGCTTAATTCTTCCGCATTCTCCGGTTCTGCCAGATAGCCCGTTATTCCCGGGCGAATGGCGTCGGGGACGCCACCAATCCTGAAAGATACTATCGGCGTGCCGCAGGCCAAACTCTCAAGCACCGCGTATGGAAACACATCTGCGCGGGTGGGATGCACAAAGAGGTCGGCCGCAGAATAGTAGGTTGCTTTCAGGTAATCGCTCGCGACGTACCCTAGGTGAATGGTCCGGATATCCGGAGAATCGACCGTGACGTCACCTTTATGTCCTAGCAGAAGCATTACGATTTCGCCTTTTAAAGATGCGGGCAGCCGCCTGATTGCCGTCATCAGCAGATCTCCCCCTTTTAATCGGTTGGCCAGATTAGCCGCCAAAAACATTATCACTTTCTTGCCCTTCGGGATGCCGAGCGTCGCACGACACTTTTCAGTGTCCATAGGGCGATAGATTTCCGTGTCAACGCCATGGGGGATGTGATGGATCGGAAAGCGGTTGAGCATGCTCTGTTTGACCTGCTCCATCATCCAGGTGCTCGGGACGATAACCGTGAGGTGAGAGTGACTGTATGCCCAATCTTTGAGTTTCCATTCCAGATGCGTGTTATCTCGTCTGATGGGTGGATATAAGTCAGGGTGAGGACAGTTACCACAACCGATCTTCCACCGCCCGCATTCCAGGCTGTGGTAGCAGTGTCCGGTAAAGCTCCACATATCCTTAACAGGGAAAAGGGTGGGTCGCCCCTTCGTCAATAACGGATAGGCCAGAAAGGAACAAAAACCGTAGGAAGGTGCATTGAGAATAAGGATGTCATTATCCAGCACAGCTTTATGTTTTGCAAGCCTGAAGGATGTTACGTCAAGAAGCCTGTTAAGTCCCACCCCTTCTGAAAACCGCTGAAGCATAAGGTCCATTCTTCTTTGTATCCTTGAGGGCTGTAATTGCTTTATGTCCGGAGATTCGATCTTCTTAATCACGCATAACACTCTTGCGTCTATCCCGACTTTCTTCATGCCGAAATGAAGGCGCTGTACTGCAATAGAACCGCCGTCCCCGGTGAGTTCTTCGCATGTCTGAAGGACTTTTATTCTCTTACTGCTCATATTCTTTTTATGACGTCGAAAAGGCTTTCGACTGTAATAAATAATCAGCGAGCTGATATCTTCTCTTCATTCTCTGACGCCATCCTTCTCCTTGCATTTCTGCCGGCATTTCGCAGCCGTAGGTAATAGCAACAAGCAGCCGCCTTATAATAAAAGGCAGTACCGCCGCCGCATCTCCCGGCGTTAACTGAAACTGAGAGGCGTATCCATCTAAAGTCCATTCCCTTAGTCTCTCCCAACGATCAAGCGTTATTACGTCATCTATACACAGACTTACTAGCATTCCCGCGAGTTCTTCAGCAACCGTCCCCCAGGAATGATCGCCGAAATCAAACAGATAGATGTCTCCGCTGGGGAGAAAAGGTGCATGTTGCAGGCCGAGATCACCATGGATAAGAGACTCGGTGAGGTGGGATAAAGGAGCATGTCCGCTCAGGTATGCTTTCATCTGACGATCCAAAATGAGCATATGTGAAAGTTCTTCCCGGGTAAATGATGCTGCGGCGGGAGAAACGACGAGCAGATCATATCCGACAAGCTCTTTATTGATCATCAAATAACCACAGGGAGAATTCCCTTTGAAGGGTTGATACAGCCGCGCCGCTGCCATAGCAATTTTTTTCACTGAACTGATAACGCCCCTATGAGACTGAGCTCTGTTATTGATCAGAGCATTTTCATGCCCGGGGTAACATCTGAGGCATTGATGCATTTGCCCGACTGTACGCGCAATTGACATCAGTTCCTCTTTCTGTATTGAGGCAGGTCTGGTAAACCGCAGATCTTCCAGTTGCATTACCATAACCGGATATATCTGCGCATCTGCACGCAATTCTTCAGCAAGCTGAGCTCTTTTACTCTGTACGACTCTCGGAGCTCGAATTCCATGTTGATTGAGATACGCATAGAGTACCGGCTCCCGGGTAACCCTTTCGAATCGCCCATCATGTGGGGCATAAATTTTTACTACCCAATCTCCCCTGTCAGTCTTGAAATGCCATGCTGCACTTTCCTGTCCTCCATTGATCAGCCGGGGAACATCAACCGAGGAAAAGCCGTAGAGCTTTTCGACTTCACGACGGACGACTTCCGCCGAAAGCTGCTTCGGCAAGTATGGCCTTACGGGTTCCATACCCCTACTCATTTCAGAAATATTGTCCATATGCAAGATCAGGAAGGGATCTCTCCCTAGGCCCTTAATTCGATCAGATACTGCGTGTACATGCAAAAAGGGTACGACCGTAGTTGTTCTGGTAGGGCTCCACACTGTCACAGTCCTTCCCAAGGCGATAGACTTTCGTGAAGCTGGAGTTGTCCAGAATCCACTGCTCAATGCGGTCCGCGTCCCAGCCGGCGAGGCTCTCCCGAAACCACTCCTCGTGGCACTGTCCCATATCTAGAAACAATACCGTGCCCGTCATGCGATCGATCAGTCTGAGCATTTCCTCACCCGAAACGCTGGCCCGACCGAGAAGAAAATGATGCAGAAGGCTAAAGCACGAAGTAACATCATAGCGCTGTGGATGGTCTTTCAAAAACCGTACTGCCTCCGACCTCGTGATCTGGTCCGGTCTCAAGCCATATACCAACTTGCCGAGCTCGACAGCCGCCCAGTCCATCTCTACACCTCTGGCGCGGAATCCTAATTCTCCAAATGCCTTTACAAACCAACCATAGTTGCAGGCGATATCCAGATAGCCGTCACACCCGGGCGGCATTAAGTTTTGATCGTGAAGAAATCGTCTGATCAGCTCAAAACGATCGCTGCAGCGCCGGATAAGTTGCCATTTCTCAACCTCAGGGCTCTCAACTGGCTGGTAAAGTCTCGGCCTGCCATCGCAGGTAAACGCATGATCAAGCAATAGCTGTTGCAGCGGGGTGGTAGCAGCATCGGACGTCAAGTACGAAGCGTACGTTTTTTCACCACGCACTAATGCCACCGCGGCGTTATGTGCATCCTCTACCACTTCGTAATAGTCGGAGTATTGCACCCGGCGCAAGCGCAGAGGTGAGCCCAAGGGCAAAAAGTGCGGCCCCGGAGTTGCAGTATCTCCTTGACGTTGGCGGTGTTCGAACTGGCGTATGAAATACTTGGCAATTTGTTCCAGTTCATCCTCCCTGGTGCATGAGTAATAGCTCCCGGCCGCGTTAATGCACTCGACGGCATTAGCAAAATAAGCCGTCTTGCGGAATACCTCTGGACGAAAAATGTCGTCGCCCATTCGTAGGTACTGTTCGAGAAACTGGACATATGGGGAACGAGAAAAGAGAGTCGACGGACGGAGTAAGTTTCCGGTGTGGCGCGCGTACTGTGCGGCTGAAAGTCCGTTTTCACCCCCGCATAGCAGCCGATCCAGCGGGATCGCTATCATTTTTTGTGAATGTCTGAAGCCGAGTACGTAAAGCAGGTTTCTGACCACCTGATAAAGATGCATTCTTTTTAGCAGGCGTCTCATACCATTTTCTATTAACTCCGAAGTCTTACGAGTCATATCCCCTTCCCCCTTACCTCTTATTCCGTCGGTCGCCATGCGTAATCGACCAGGACACCGGGCAGGTGAGGGGCAGGAAGGATCCCGGATCCGTAATAGTCACCGGCCTCGACATCGCAGGCGCCCGCGTTGCTGAGCCAGTCAATGGAAATGTTGTTCTTTTCAGCGAAAAGATTGTAAACATAGCGTCCAGCCTTTAGGGGCCATTTAGAAATTAGGCAGTCCGTGTATCCTTCACCAGGCGGGATGTCGAGACTTGTCCCAACAACCCTGCTCTTGCACCCAAACAAGTGGGTGTTTGTCATAGTCGAAAAGGTAATACCGATTCCCACATCCTCTAACTTATTCTTAGCCCTGTTGATATAGCCGATTCTGATAATCGCGGGTTGCCCCGAAACAAAAACATTCACGGGAGTCATGTCTCTTGGGTTCAGAAATTGGACACTAGTAAAGCGAAACTGCTCTCCGCCAGAGCGGTCTTCTCGCAAATAAATCGGCTGCTCGTACAACTTCTGCACGGATGCACAATAGTACTTAACCGCCTGCTCAGTTGATCCTTGGAAGGTGATCTTCCCATCTTTTAGGAAGATAGCTCTGCTACAAAGCGACTGGATGGCCGACATATTGTGACTCACGAAAAGCACCGTTCGTCCTTCCACTGCAACATCCCGCATCTTTCCAAGGCACTTTTGCTGAAACGCCATATCGCCCACTGCCAGTACCTCATCCACAAGCAGTATCTCGGGTTCCAGATGCGCTGCAACTGCAAAGGCGAGCCTCAGGTACATGCCGCTCGAGTAGTGTTTGACCGGAGTGTCAACAAATTTTTCCACTTCTGCAAAGGAGACTATTGCCTCAAATTTCCTCTCTATCTCGATCCGTTTCATGCCGAGTATCGCCCCATTGAGATAGACATTCTCCCGGCCCGTCAACTCGGGATGGAAACCTGTCCCGACCTCCAGGAGAGAGCCGACCCGTCCATGTATTTCCGCGTACCCGCTGGTCGGTTCGGTTATGCGCGACAATATCTTCAGGAGCGTGCTCTTTCCCGCTCCGTTCCGCCCGATAAAACCTACCACTTCTCCCTTTTCCACCTGGAACGATACATCCTTGAGTGCCCATATCGAATCATCCAGTTCCGCCGCCCCTGAAGCCTGCCCACGCAAAATCTTGCTCGCTCGGCGAAGCGGCGACACAAAGGCTTCTGACAGCGTGTCGCGGAGGGTCCTGTAACTGTCCTGTATCCTTCCCACGTGATACAGCTTGTCTATTCTTTCAGCGCTCAGCGCGATATTACTCATGATGTCCCCCTAAAACCGGAAATGAGTGAAGGGGGGTTTCGATCGAAACCGCCTTCATGACATAGATATGAGGCCACTCGCATGCCTGTTGAAAAAGAAACTGCGCTGAATCACAATAGATTTCCGCAGTTCCTCCCGATGAGCAGCACGTATTTGATGTCCCCGGGAAGGTCATACACGCACTCTTCCTAGACAACATCTGCAAAGGTCTTTTCCATACGGCGGAAATACAGGGCGCCGCTCAGCAGTATAAGCATTGATACCGCCGAGGAGGCCAAAATCGTCAGCCCGGGAGCGGTGTTTGTCCCAAGCAGTGCCCAGCGAAATCCCTCGACGACTCCCACCATGGGGTTTATTCCGTAAAGGGTGCGCCACGGCTCGGAGAGGAGGCTGCTCGGATATGCAATGGGGGTTGCAAACATCCAGAACTGCGCAAGGAAAGGGATGAGGTACTGCACGTCGCGGAACTGGACATTCATTGCGGAGAGCCAGAGAGCAACCCCCAGCGCGATGACAAATGACAGTCCCAGCAGAAAAGGCAGCCAGATTACGTTGCCCGTGGGTGTGAGGTGGTAATATTTCATCATGCCGAGCAGAACTGCGAACGAAAGTGCAAAATCTACGACTCCCGCCAGCACTGACGCAAGTGGGATGGAAAGCCGGGGAAAGTAGACCTTCTTAATAAGATTGGAACTGCTTACCAGGCTGTTCGATGCCTTGGTCATCCCATTCGAAAAAAAGGTCCAGGGGACAAGGGCCGCGTAACTGAAAATGGGATATGGCATACCGTCCGACGGAATCCCGGCCAGTCTGCCGAAAAAAATGCTGAAGACCACCATGGTGAAAAAAGGCTGGATAATGGCCCAGGCAGCCCCGAGCACAGTCTGCTTGTAACGCACTTTGATATCGCGCCAGACAAGAAAGTATATCAGTTCGCGATATGCCCATAATTCGCGGAGTTTTAGGGAAACCCACCCCCGTGACGGTTCGATGCGAACGGTCGGCTCGTTCAGGAGGCTTAATGGGTCGGACGCAAGTTCCTTATGTGCCATGGATTGTGTTCTCCTTTTCAATATTTCGCCAAGGGTCTTATCTGCATGTCAGTGACCTCAGCACTCCTCGGAAGAGACAGCGCGTTGACGATTACTGCTGCGACATCCTCGGGCTGCATAAGTAGTTCGGGAACGTAAGTTTTTCCTTCCATCTCATGAACCAGGGCCTGCATTGGTGTGGCCGTCCTGCCGGGATAGATGCTCAGGACGCGTATGCCTTCGGCATTGACTTCCTCCCTCAGGCTGTCGGCCACGGCCTTAAGCGCATGTTTGGTTGCTGCATACTGGCCTACTCCTCCCCTCGCTCTGAGCCCTGCGCTTGAATTGACAAATACTATTTGTCCCTTTCGCGATCTGATCATGGGCAACAGTGCCTGGGTAAGCAGATACGGGGCCCTCACATTCGTTCTGTATTGCAGGTCGAACTGCTCGACGGACGACTCCGCGATCTTGCCCATCGAGTACGTTCCAGCGCTATGAACCAGAATGTCGATATTACCGAAATCCTTCCGCAGGGCGGCTGCCAATGCCTGGATATCAGCGTCGACTGTGAGGTCGGTCCGGTACGTTTTCACGGACACGGCGTTTCGTCCGATGTCCTTTGCGGCCGCCTCGAGGGATCCCGGATTGCGTCCTATCAGACAAACGGAGGCGCCTTCCATTGCGAGAGATAGGGAAATGGCCCTGCCGATGCCGGCGCTCGCCCCCGTTATTACAGCAACGTTTCCCTTAAGCTTCGGCACAGGCCCCTATTCCCCGCACTCCCTCAGTAATCCGTGTTGCTTCAGCAGGTCCGCCGCTTCCTTGATCGCACTAAACCTGATGCCGGATCTGTCGGATATATCTAGCAATGTATTGCTGCCGTCCGAGAGATTGAGGACCCAGAGCATCGCAATTTCTCTCGACTTTCCCTCTTTTTGACCGCCTGTAGCCTGGTAGAGTCCCCTCCTGCCCAGCTGCGGCTCACACTTGGGATTCTGATTCAGATACCGGCTATTGTTTTCGAGGACGCTAAGGACCTCCAAGTATTTCGCCAATGACCCTTCGAGGTATTCGGGCCGCACAAGATCCAGATTGTCGGCGGAGGTATGGTATTCCGGATAACGGCCATGTGGAGTTCTCATAAGGCAGCCGACAGGGAGATTGAACCCGGGAGAGCAATATTGCCGTTCGTCATATCCGAACGGCATGAAATCAGTCACTTCGTAAGCCTCTCCCGAATTTTTCAAAACATTGATGACTGCCCTGTCGATTTCCGCACTGCCGCGACGGCTTTTTTTATAGGTAAATCTCCCGAAATCTCCGAGACATGCGGCAACAAGACCGTGCTCGAATTTTGAAACCTCTCGCTCGTTCAGGGAGAGCCAGGTTATCGAACCTATCGTTCCGGGGACAAAGAGAAACCGATAAGAATATTTCAGACTCATCCGGCTTAGGGCTTTCGCAAGAAAAACCGCAATGGCCACTCCTGACAGATTGTCATTGCACAGGGAAGGATGACAGATATGGGCGGATATTAATATTTCCTTGTCCGTCTCTCCCTGGACACGATACTCCCCATAAGTCAGGGAGCCCGGCTCAAGCGTAGAATCGATGAGGACTTCGTACTCATCCTCCCTGAGTTGCAGGTACTGCGCGTGGCTCATGCAGAAACCCCAGTTTTCTGAGTAATAGGAAGTCCTGTAGGGGATCCAGTCAGGGCGTTCCGGGAGCGTAAAGAGATGTTCTTTCAACTCCGATAGTGAAACCTTTTTTCTGACTGGGATGCTGTAGTTAAGGACATGCAGATTGTTTTTCCTGAAATCAATTATCTTTTCACCCTCTGAATTCTTCACAAAGGCGTCCCGGATATTCCACTCCTTCGGCACAAACCAGTCGAACACCTTGGTCCCGGTCGGGACCTCATGGACCTCAAGCGGGATATGTTCCTTCATAATGCGTAATGTCTCGCGGACCCCATTGCCGGTTATGCTCCGGCATATGGGATACAACTCGGTCATCAATCCGTACATCTCGTTGCCGGTGCCTGTTTCTTCGCCCTTCATAAAATCCCTTGACGCAGGTCCCGTGGTCATCGCGTTGGGTAATTTATCGAGGGAATTTTTGTTGTCAGGCATACTATTGCGAGTTCTTTCCATTAAAGTACAAAATCGCGATATCCACTGTCTTTCTCTGAAATTATCCGCACCTCTGCAGGCCAGTGGACGGCAAATGCGGGATCATTCCACCTGACTCCTTTCGCGTATCCGGGCTCATAGAACTCGGACATCTGGTAGAAGACTTCAGTGTTATCGGTGAGCGTCAGAAATCCATGGGCAAAGCCTGCCGGAATATAGAACATTCTTCCGTTTTCAGGAGTCAGTTCCGCCGATATCCATCGTCTGAAGCTATCCGATCCTGCCCTGAGATCTATGATCACGTCATAAATGGCGCCCCTTGTGCACCTGACCAGTTTAGCCTCTTCATAAGGGGCAGCCTGAAAATGCATCCCCCGGAGAACGCCCTTCTTAGCGTTGAACGATGTGTTGCACTGGACGAACGCCGTATTGAGTCCGTGCGCATTGAACTCCCGGCTGCAATATGTCCGGGCAAAAAAACCGCGTTCGTCCTCAACCCGTTCCTGTTCGATAAGGTACGCGCCCTTCAGTCCCGTCTCTTTGAATATCACGGGTACACCTTTACTTCCGGGACAAATACCACGAACCGGCCGCCCCACGAGCGGACGTATGACATCTGCTCCATAATCTCTTCCCTTAGGTTCCAGGGGAGAATAACCAGGTAGTCGGGCCTTGTCTCCCTGACCCTGTCGGGACCGTAAATCGGGATATGGACACCCGGCAAATAATGTCCCTGTTTATGAGGACTCCTGTCGACGGTATAATCGATGAAATCGGAGCGTATGCCGCAATAATTGAGAAGGGTGTTGCCCTTGGCCGGCGCGCCGTAGCCCGCCACCGATTTTCCGCTTCGCTTTGCCTCGATGAGGAACGTCAGGATCTTTCTCTTGGTCTCCTTCACGCGTTCGGAGAACGAAAAGTAGTGTTCCATTCTACTGAAACCGGCGGCCTCCTCTCGCCCCCTCAGGTCAATCACGCGCCGCCCGACCGGCTTGGAAGCGTCCTCGGCATGCCGCACAAATATCCGCAAGGACCCACCGTGCGTCGGAAGCTCTTCCACATCAAAAAGGGTAAGGCCATGACCGGAAAACATTTTCTCCACGGTCAGAAGCGAGAAATAGGAAAAATGCTCGTGGTAGATGGTATCGAACTGGGTCTCATCCATAAGGCGCATCAGATGAGGGAACTCCATGGTAATGATTCCGCCGGGCTTCAGAACGATCTTCATCCCTTTTATGAAATCATTCACGTCCGGCACATGCGCCAACACATTGTTCCCTATCAGAAGGTCGGCATAGGTGCCCGCGGCGGACAATTCCTCTGCGGTTTTGCTTCCGAAGAATTTGACCAGCGTGGGGATACCCGCGTCCCGGGCTGCCTTTGCGACATTCCCTGCGGGTTCGATCCCCAAGATCGGAATGCCACTTTCCTTGAAATACCGGAGGAGATAGCCGTCATTGCTGGCAATCTCTATGATGCTGCTACGCGAGTCGAAGCCGAACCGATCAATCATCATGCGGGTGTATTCCTGCGCGTGCCTCAGCCACGATTCGGAGTAAGACGAAAAATATGCATAGTCGCTGAATATTGCCTCCGCTGACTGCCATACGGGAAGCTGGACTAAAAGACAGGTATCGCATACATAGACATGCAGCGGATAGAACGGTTCCATTTTCTCCAGCTGGTCGGCGGTGAGATACGAATTTGCCAGAGGAGACGCACCGAGGTCTGCAAAGGTATGGTGAAGAGGGGTGCCGCAGAAACGGCAGGTGCTTCCGGTCTTCATCTTGTTTGCACCCGCGGTAATTCTTCCGTCCACCCGAGTATTTCATTCAATATATTGCGACTCCTCAATGAGGTGAGGACCTTCAACCTCATAAATCTCGATTCACGGAAATTTTCATTGCTGAATTCCATAGTCTCCAGGCCCTGTTTCAGTTCCTTCACGGTGTCAGCCAGGCCGACCTCAGGCTGGTGTTCCGGGGCCAGTTTCTTAAAGAGGTCGAAGCACACCTTATAAGATCGTTTATCAGGCTGCGCATCTTTGTTGATCGAGATGTCTACGCCAGGAATAACCTGTGCAACGGCTTCCGCAAGGTCTTTCACCTGGTAATTCCACCTATCACTGCCGACGTTCACCGCGAGGAAGTCTCCTCCGCAGGCCCTGTCCCTTAGTATGGCCCATTCAATCGCCCGTGCCATGTCTTTCACGTTTATCAGCGGCCTCCAGGGGGTCCCGTCGCTCAGGATCGTGATCTTTCCCGAGGCTACGGCCCCCGCCACAAAATCATTCAATACCAGGTCAAGCCTTAGTCTGTCGCTCATACCGCAGGCGGTAGAAAATCTCAGACTCGTCACCTTGAACTCATCATCGGCGAGTTTCTCAAGATCTTTTTCGGTAAGTACCTTTGACTTTGCATATGCGGTCAGCGGGTTAAGGGGCGAGGTTTCGCGCCTGGCGCCGTCCTCGGCATACCCGTACATGCTGCAGCTCGAGGCATATACAAACGATAGCACTCCGGCATCCTTCGCTTTTTGGGCAAGGACGACACTCGCGCGGTAATTGATATCATAGGTGACCTGTTCAAAGGTATTGCCCATCGGATCGTTTGATATTGCGGCAAGGTGCACTATGGAATCCACGCCCCGGAGGAGGTCGGGGTCAACGTTTCTGATGTCGGCGAAATATTGCATATCCACCCTGCATTCAGGGAAGATGCCATTGCCGGTCAAGCAGTTTGCAAAATACCCGATATCAAGACCGATCAACGTCGCGTAGGGAAGGGACTTGCGCAAGTGCTTTACGACGCAGGGTCCTATATAGCCCATGTTGCCCGTGATCAATATCTTCATGTAATTCTCCTTCACACGAGTTAATAAAAATGCAGCGTGGATGCAGCCTTTACTGTGACGTAACGCCGTTCAGCATCCTCTTTACACGCCTCGCAATCGCCGGCGCTGCTGTAAGTCCTGGTGATTCTATCCCGATAAGGTTGACAAAGCCGGGCAAATCTTCACTGATGATGAAGTCCCGGAACCCTTCCCCCGGACCCTGAAGCTTCGGTCTTATGCCCGACATGTCCGGGACAATGTCTTCCCTTTTGATGAAAGGAAGAAACCTGACTGCGGCTTCATAAAATCGCTCGCCTTTTGCTGCCTGAACACGATAGTCTTCTGTCCTGTCGATGTATGTGGTATCGGGCCCCAGCTTCATGCGGCCATTTAAATCGAGCGTCAGATGGACACCCAGCCCGACATGGTCCTTCTCGGGGACCGGGTAGATCAGGCGATTGACCGTTCCCTTTTTTACGTTGCTGATGCTGAAGTAATCGCCCTTGCAGTAATGAAGCGTGTATTCGCTCCCGATCATCCCGGCAACAGCATCTGAATGCAATCCCGCAGCATTCACCACCTTCTCAGTGGTAAATTCAAAATACTCATCGGCGTTGTTTCGCGTGGTGATCCTGTACCCTCCAGAGTCTTTCTCTATTGCGGACACCTGAGTTGAGTAGGCTATTTCAGTCCCCCTCATTCTGGCAGAGTGAAGGTAATAATCCATGAGCGAATGGACATCGAGAATGCCCGTATCAGCGGAGTGGAGAGCGCCGGCCGCCTTTATGTTGGGTTCTATCCCTTTGATCTCTGCCGCATCCAGGAGGGAAACGGATTCAACGCCATTCCTTATCGCATTCTGCATCAGCCGGCCGACCTCATCCATTTCGCGTTCGGTCGTTGCGATAATGAGTTTGCCGAGCTTCCGGTAGGGGATCTTGTTCTTCGCGCACGTTTCATAGAGCAACTCCCTGCCCTCGACGCACAACGTTGCCTTTAATGAGCCGGCAGGATAGTAGATGCCGGCATGGACCACTTCGCTGTTTCGCGAGCTGATTCCCATTCCGTGAGACCCGTCTTTCTCGAGGATATAGACGTCCTTTTTGCCGTCGGCGATCTCCGAGGCGACAGCCAGGCCGATTATTCCCGCCCCTATTATCGTGACATCAGCGTCCATTCAAGATACTCTCATTCCCATATTTTCCACGGAGCTTTCCCGGAATTCCAGAGCTCTTCCAGATACATTTTATCTCGCAGGGTGTCCATTGACTGCCAGAATCCGCTGTGTTTATATGCCGAAAGCTTTCCATCGTGCGCAAGGTTCTTCAGAGGCTCCTGTTCCCAGGTGGTTGCATCGCCGCCTATATAATCTATTACACCCGGCTCCAGCACAAAAAAACCTCCATTGATCCATGCCCCATCGCCCTGGGGTTTCTCCCGAAAGCTCATTATTATGTTCTGATCATGCTTGAGACTGATTGCCCCGAAACGTCCGGGCGGCTGGACTGCCGTTAATGTGGCAAGAGTTCTTTGTGCACCGTGAAAATCGATCAACTGTTTGACATTGATATCACTTACTCCGTCTCCATAAGTCAGGCAGAATGTTTCATCGCCGATATAATCTCTTACCCGTCTGAGTCGGCCCCCGGTCATGGTTTTTTCTCCGGTATCAACCAGTGTCACCTTCCAGGACTCAGTGCCGTTTTGGTGGACTTTCATTTTGTTGTTCTTTAAATCAAAGGTCACGTCCGACATCTGCAGAAAGTAGTTTGAGAAATAGTCCTTTATCATATATCCCTTGTATCCGCAGCAGATAACAAATTCATGGATTTGGTGAGCGGAAAATATCTTCATGATATGCCAGAGGATCGGCTTCCCGCCTATTTCAACCATGGGCTTGGGACGAACCGTTGTTTCTTCTGACAAACGTGTGCCGTATCCGCCCGCAAGAATGACCGCTTTCATGAGGATATCCTTTCTTTCAGCCTGTAGCCAGTGGGAATCGTTATGAGGAGTGTTGCAATGCTCCGCCTGCTCGGTTACATTTCACGTAACCGGCAGGCCTATACCAGATCGTCTTTAACGCTTTCGACTGCGAGGACTCATATACGGCGTTACAAATAATGTGCCAGAAGTTATCGGAATAAAAAACAATTACTTGTATCATAAGCGTTGTTTTTCACCGCAAAAACTGTATCCTATCGCTACATAAAGGAATAAACTTGTGGTGCGAAGGGATACAGAATCCGAGTTCTTCGGCTGGTCTAAAAGAGATCTGAATTCAGAAAAGTCCAGACATGCAAATTGAGGTAGAAGGGACATTTCTTGTGGTCCGGTCTTTTGCAGTACTCCCGGAGTTCATAAATGCTGGGGATATATGGATTTGCCTCCGCGTTGCAGCGCGCACTTGACCCGTCCAAAAAGGGGCAGCACATTTTTTTTGCTTCTTTCATCGGATCCCCCGGCGATTGATTTTGATTACATGCCGAAAGGTCTCTCCTCCCGGCACGCCTTAGCGTATTTTCCCCGTTATGCGCCATTTACCGTCCCGGCGAGTTTCCCGATGTTTTTCGGCTTCGCAATGACCCCTTTAAAGCGGATTTAGAATTCGACACGTTTTTTTTGTCATTCATGACCACGCCTCTGCAGCCGTCACGCCGCAACTTCTCCGCCGCTCTTCCCCTCAACCCACGATGCCTGGACGAAGCGGGCAGATAGATGATGAAGACCGACCCCGCTCCCTCCCGTGATTCAACATGAATTGCCCCTTTATGGTTTTTGATGATGGAATGGCTTACCGCAAGACCGAGTCCCTCCCCCCTTCGCGCTCCCATCTCTTTGGTCGTAAAGTAGGGGTCGAACACCTTGCGAAGATTCTCTTCGGGGATGCCGACGCCTTTGTCCTTTATGGAGATTCTGATGTACTTGCCGGCCGCAAGAGAAGGGTCCAGATCAGTGTCTGCCTTTATGTTTTCGGCACGAATGTAGAGAATCCCCCCCTCGCACATCGCCTCTTGGCCGTTTCGGACGATATTGTTGATTACCTGTCTTATCTGCCCCTCATCGGCCTCTACCAGCCAAAGGTCCCCGGCTATCTTGAATTCGCACGTCACATTCGAACCGCTCAGGCTAAGAATGGCGGCATCCTTAATCACCCCCGCAATAGATACTGTCTCCTTAACGGGCGCACCGCCACTGGAAAAGGTGATCAATCTTTTTGTTACGTCACTTGCCCATCGCGATGCGTTTTCTGCCTGCTCCAGGAGACTGATAATTTGACCGTCTGACGTTGCCAATTCTTTGGCGAGGGAGATATTGCCCAAAATAACCTGGAGCAGGTTGTTAAAATCATGGGCGATCCCTCCGGCAAGGACACCGACTGATTCAAGCTTTTTTCTCGTGAGGCACTCCTCTTCAGATTTCTTCCGTTCGGAGATGTCCCGGCTTATTCCGCGGTAACCGCCATACCTCCCCTTTACTTCAAAAATGGGAACAGCCGAGCATTCAAAGGTCAAAACGTGCCCATTTTTATGGCGCACGATGTGCTCCTGAGAGTAAAACGGGATTTTCTTTGTGACAACAGTTCGAAGAATATTATGTGTTCTGGCTGCCTCTTCAGGCGGCATCAGATCAAAAACCGTCTTCCCGATACAGTCATCCTGCCCGAAACCCAGCAATTTTTCTACTTGGGGACTGACATAAGAGAAGACGAGACGTTTGTCGGTTTCCCAGATCAAGTCATTTGTCGTCTCCACAAGATTGCGGAAGCGCAACTCGCTTTGCCGAAGGGCGTCCTCTGTCTGCCTGCGCCTGCCGATCTCCACCTGCAGCTCGGCCGTGCGCTCCTTCACGAGTTCATTGAGCTGTTCGCGATATTGACTTAGTTCCCCGCCACACCAGTGATCATCCAATTTCAGGCCGGCCTTTGCACGCTCTTTGATGGCCCTCCTGTCGGGACCATTGTAATAGCCTCCTTTACCCCTCAGTGTGCCGGCCCCCACCTTCACCCAGCCCTCGGAAAACCGGTAAAACAGTTTTATCCTGTTTGATGAGAGTAACCGTTCCAGCAACATGTCCGGAACACTGTCTTCCGTATTATCGTTATAGATGACCGGTATACGCATGCTAAGCTCAACGATGGGGGGTGAATGCCATTCTCCCTCGGGTACTGCTCCCACGGGTTCCGGCAGGTTTCTTTATGACGCGACTGCTTCAGGATTTCAGCGATCTTGCGGCTAAGTCTAATACGTGTCCGGCTGATCAGCATCAGCCTCACGCAGACGCTTATAGAAGGCCTTTCGCGATATGCCGAGAATTTTTGCCGTCTTGGATTTATTTCCCTTGCATTTGTGCAGCGTTTCCCGGATCGCCTGCATTTCCAGTTCCTTCAGTGTTTTGGGGGAATGGTTGTTTGCGGCCTGTCTTCTTGGGGGAAGCATGTCCCCCGGCAACTCGCGGACGCCGATCTGGCTTCCCCTCGCAAGCACAACCGCCCGTTCGATAACGTTCCTGAGCTGCCGTATATTCCCGGGCCAGTAATACTGCTGCAGCGTTCTCATTACCTCATTTGAGAGCGTGACCATCTTCCTTTGTTCTGCGCAAAATTCGTTGAGGAATGACGTTGCAAGCAGAGGGATATCGTCCTTTCGCTCCCGGAGGGGAGGGACTTTGATCTCAACCACGTTTATCCTGTAGTAGAGGTCCTCCCTGAAGCGGCCCTTCTTCACTTCTTCGGCCAGATCCCGATTGGTGGCCGATATCAGCCTGAATTCCACCCTGATCTTCTTGTTGCTGCCGATCCTCTCGATCTCCCTCTCCTGCAGGACCCTCAGGAGCTTAGCCTGCAGCGAAACCTCCAGTTCGCTGATCTCATCGAGAAATATTACGCCGTTTGCCGCCTCCTCGAACTTGCCCGTCCTCCTTGAAACAGCCCCTGTGAACGCCCCCTTCTCGCACCCGAAGAGCTCCACCTCTATAAGTTCCTTCGGTATCGCGGCGCAGTTGACCGCAACGAAGGGCATGCTGCTTCTCAGGCTGCGGTAGTGCAGTGCCCTCGCGATCAGTTCCTTGCCGGTCCCGGTCTCGCCCGCTACGAGCACGTTGCTCACTGAATCCTTTACCGCTTCCATGGTCTCGAACGTTTTTCGAAGCGCTGGAGTGTTCCCTATAATACGATATCTCCCGTTCTCCTCCCCGAGTCTGTTCTTCAAAAGGTCGATCTCCCTTTTCAGCCTGCGCTGCTCAACTGCCCTTGCGACTATGCCCTTGAGCTTCCCGTAATCCGGGGGTTTGAGGAAATAATAGAAGGCACCGCGCGTCATGGCCGCAACCGCAGATTCTATGGTGCCGTACGCAGTGAGAAACACAACAGGGATGTCAGGCTTGATTTCACATACATATTCAAAAAGACGCATCCCATCCCTGCCCGGCATTTTAAAGTCGGTGATCACCGCGTCAATGTCGTCATCGTTGATTACTTTACTCGCGTATTCAACGTTCGTCGAGGTGAGCACCTCATACCCTTCTTCTGAAAGGATCGCCGACAGGACACGGATGGCGTTCACCTCGTCATCCACGATGAGGATTCGTCCTTTGCTATATCCAGTCATTACCGTCCGCTCTCATGCCTTTCATTGTGTGTGCGTCTCTCTTTTCCATGTGTCCGAACTCATCACCCTCTAATGCAGTACAAAGCCGATAGCCCCTTCGTCGCTGACCGCGGCAGAAACACCCGTCTTGAAATTGGGCACAATCGTCTGTATTTTGCCGACCACTTCTTCAGTCGAATAGTTCCTGATGATCTCCTCCAAGTCGGCGAGATGACCGGACAGCGCCGCTGATGAGGGAACAATGGGCACCGCCATCATAAGTTTTTTGTGGTCCGTCGGCATTATCTTTTCTGACTCATCAAAAAGGTCCTCATAGAGTTTTTCACCCGGGCGGAGTCCCGTAAAGTTAATTTTGATCTCCTTATGCGGAACAAATCCGGAAAGTCTGATAAAGTTTTCTGCTAGGTCGATAATTTTTATGGGACTACCCATATCGAGGACAAATATCTCGCCGCCGCTGCCTGAGGCGGCCGCGGTTAGCACGAGCTGCACGGCCTCCGGTATGAGCATAAAGAATCTCTTGATATCAGGATGCGTTACGGTAATTGGCCCTCCCTTTTTCAGCTGATCCTTAAATATGGGAACTACGCTTCCGTTGCTCCCGAGCACATTTCCGAAGCGCACCGCAGTGAATTTGGTGCTACAGAAAGAGTTCATATTCACCGTCAGGAACTCTGCGATGCGTTTGGTCGCCCCCATGATACTCGTCGGATTGACAGCCTTGTCCGTAGAAATCAGCACGAAGCTTTCCGCACAGTGTCGCGATGCGGCTTCGATGAGGTTTTTCGTGCCGAAGACGTTATTTTTGATAGCTTCAACCGGATTATGTTCCATCAGAGGGACATGTTTATAGGCCGCCGCATGAAACACGATTTGCGGCTTGTGGCGCGAGAATGTATGTTCCAGCTGCGAGACGTCCTGTATGTCTCCTATTACCGTGGCAAGGGTTATATTATGCCACATCGCCCGCAATTCATTGTCCACTTCAAAGGTGCTGTTTTCGTACCGGTCGAACAGCACCAGCTTTGCCGGGTTATATTTGATGATCTGCCTGCAGAGTTCCGATCCGATGGACCCTCCGGCTCCCGTCACCATGACGGATTTGCCGCCGATCAGGCTTCGTACCGAGGTGATGTCCGTTTCTACGGGGTCTCTCTGGAGCAGATCCGCCAGTGAAATCGGCTTCATATGCGAAACCCCATACTGCCGGTTGAGGAACGTGATGAGTTTCTCTTCCGTAATATGACCGAGCTTTACGAGCTTCGCACCGAGCCTGCCGCCTTCCTTTTTCTGTAAGGTCAGGGCCTCCTGAATTTGTTCTTCAGTGACAAGATTGGCCTCGACTAGCTGCTGGCCGAGCTTTGCGGCTATCGACACATTTCCGTCGAGGAGATCATTGATTGCCGGCAGTTTCTTGATCGTTATGTTGAACGGCTTGCATGCCTCGTATACAGTCTGAATTATTTTCTGCGCATCGGTAGATATGGCAATCAGAATTTCATCTGGTTTGTATTTCTTTATGATTTCCGGAAGCGTACCACTGGCTCCGAGGATGGGCACTCCGTGTATGGTAAGTCCCTTTTTCTGTACGTCGTCATCTATGAATCCCATGGGCTCGTATGCACTTTCATGGTTGTTCTTCATTTCTCTTACCACCATCTCGCCGGCGTCCCCTGCGCCAACAATGAGGATCTTCTTGCGGAGAGTTTCCGAGAGCATGTACTCCCTGAACACCCTAAGCAGAAGTCTGGTCCCTCCCGATATGAGAATAAACAATGACCAGTCGAGTATATAGATGGAATGGGGATAGCCCGAATCGCCCACTCCATACTTCACCAGCAGCAGAAACACGGCACTCCCGAGAGTTGCCGAATTTATGATTTTGATCATATCGCTTATACTGGCGTAGCGCCATAGGCCCTTATGCAGTCCGAGCTGAAAATAGAAGATAAGGCGGATTACAAGGAGCAGCGGCAGGTAAAGACGAAACATATTGAAGTACTCCCTGGGCAGCGCCGCGTCGAATCGCAGCACAAAAGCCAAATAGTTCGCAAGGGTCACCTGCGCCAGAAAGACTCCCGTGACAAAGGTCCGGCGATATTTAATTATGCATGTCTTGAGCATTTGATAGATTTCGCTGTTGGTGCCGTTCATCATCGTAGCGACTCCACTGTGTTCGTGGGGCAGATCAACGAGTTTCCGCAATCTTAAAAATGGTCTGCCAGATTAGTCTGAAATCGGTGAGCACGTCGTGATGTTCAACGTAACCCATCGAAAGGGCGATCTTCCGTGGCAAAATACTTCCTGCGTATTGCTCCCGCCAGTCGGCGGACGAGGCCAGAAGGCTCTCTTCTTGAGAGTATCGCAGCGAAGCTGGATCGGTTAGCCCGGGCCGGACTTTGAGAAGTTTAGCGTATTCCGGTTTGAAAAGCTCGACGTATTCCCTGACCTCGGGTCTCGGCCCTACCAGGCTCATGTCTCCCTTGAGCACATTCAGAAGTTGCGGCAGCTCGTCTATCTTGTATCTCCTGAGCGTACGTCCAATGCGGGTGATGCGGGCATCGCCTCCAACGGTTATCAAAGCACCTTTTTTCTCCGCCCCCGCCGTCATGGTCCTGAACTTATAAATCATAAAAGGCTTGAAGTTCCGTCCGATCCTCTCCTGCCTGAAAAATACCGGGCCTTTGCTGTCATTTTTTATCAGCAAGGCCGCGATGGCAAAGACAGGCGCTAAAATGAGAAGTCCCGTAAGCGAAAGAACAATGTCGACAAGGCGCTTCATTACGTCCGCTCACCTTCTGAACTTTCGAATTACCTGCGCTACGGACTCTACCACCTGGTTGGCTTCCTCATCGGTCATCCCCGGATAGATCGGCAAAGAAATGATCTGATCGTAAATCTGTTCGGATACCGCAAACCCTGCGGCGCTGTACTGAAAGGCGCGCCGGTAATAGGGATGCCGGTATAACGGAATGAAGTGGACGGAGGCCATCGTGCCCATACTCTTGAGTTCTTCGATAAACCGGTTTCTGTCGATCGTAAGTGCATCGCACACCAGTTTCACCACGTAGAGATGCCAAGCGCTCTCCCTGTCGGCTTTCACGACCGGTGTCTGCACCGCATCGAGGGACCTGAAAGAGTCTGTGTAAAGGTCGGCGATCTGTTTGCGTCTTTCCCACATCCAGTCCAGTTTCCTGAGTTGCGCGATTCCAAGCGATGCCTGGATGTCCGTCATGTTGTATTTGTAGCCCGCTTCGAGAACTTCGTAGTACCACGAGCCTTCACCGGTATATCGTTTCCAGGCATCCTTGGATATGCCATGCAGCCTCAATATCCTCATCCTTTCGGCCCACGCGTCGTGCGCAGTCGTGACCATCCCACCCTCACCCGTAGTCAGGGACTTGGTGGCGTAAAAACTAAAGCACGTGAGGTCCCCTATGGTCCCGATTTTCCTGCCTTTATAAGTTGCAGGAATCGCATGGGCTGCATCTTCGACGACCGCAAGATTCCGTCTCCTGGCCAGATCGCAGATCTCGTCCATGTCGCAGGGCTGCCCCGCGTAGTGCACCGGGATTATCGCCTTCGTTCTTTTTGTGATCTTTCCTTCCACCGCAGCCGCATCGATATTGAAGGTCTCCCCGTCGACGTCGACCAGAACCGGAATTGCCCGAAGATACGTGACAACCTCCGCCGTCGCCGTGAATGTCACTGCCGGGAGAATGACTTCGTCTCCCTCCTTAATTCCCGCAGCTATCAGGGCAAGGTGCAGTCCTGCAGTGCAGGAATTCATCGACACGGCGTCTTCTGCACCGATGTAGTCCCTGAATTTTTCCTCGAACCTTACTGTCTTTGGTCCCATGGTGAGCCACCCGGACCGCAGCGAGTCGAGGACTTCGGCTATTTCATCTTCCGTGATGTATGGCTTGTGGAATGGTACTTCCATGAACGTTCTCACTCGTAACCCCCGGACTGCTTTCGTTGCGGGAACATTTGCTCTGCAACCGACGGCGCCTGATTCAAACAGCGATCAGCCTACGAAAAATCTTCTTATGCACTCCACCACTAACGCGCTGTCTTCCTCTCTCTGCAGGGGTCCGATGGGGAGCGACAAGACCTCTTTCGCCGCCTTTTCCGAAATGCTCAGGTTACCGAATTGTTTCATCCTGCCTTCGAAGACCTTCATTTTATGCAATGGTGTCGGATAATAGACCATCGCCGAGACTCCCTGTTTTTTCAGGTATCCCTGAAGCGCATCTCTTTCCTTTGTGCGGACAGTATACTGATGAAAAACATGCCGGGTGGGGGGAGCAGGCGACAAAAACGGATCGTCAGCAGCGACCGGGAGAATAAGACCGCTGATGTCTGAAAGCTTCTGCGTATAAAACGCGGCGATCTCCTGCCTTCGGGCATTGAATTCGTCAATATACCTGAACTTGGCAAGGAGAATTGCAGCCTGAAGCGTGTCCATCCTCCCGTTATACCCGACGTGATCAACGTTATATTTGTCCCTGCCGCCGTGCTTGATCAACATGCGCACGAGTTCTGCGGTCTCGTTACTGTTGGTGGCAACCATTCCCGCATCACCAAAACTGCCCAGATTTTTGGAAGGGAAAAAACTGAATGCTCCCGTGTTGCCGAGTGAGCCGAGTTTCCTGGCCTTCCATGTCGCGCCAAATGCCTGGGCCACGTCTTCCACAACAAATGCACCGTGTTCTTCTGCAATTCCTGTTACTTCATCCATATCGGCAGCCCGTCCATATAAGTGGACCGGAATAATTCCGGCCACCCGCCCCGACCCGTGAGGCGAATGCAGGTAGTCTCTGATCCTGTTCACGTCTATGTTGTACGTGACTGGGTCGATATCGACAAAGACAGGCGTCGCACCGGATCTGATAATCGCATCACCGGTCGCCGTAAACGTAAATGGCGTGGTAATTATTTCATCATCCTTGTTGAAGTATTCCTCTCCCTTCAGCTGAATGGCATAGGCCCGCAGTGAAAGCACCAGCGCCTCTGTTCCCGACGATACTGCAATGCAGTCGCTGACGTTAAGGTACCCGGCAAGGGCTCCCTCAAATGCCGCGATCTCGGGCCCGAAGATCCATTTCTGATGACCGAGACATTTCTGCAGCGCGCCGTCTATATCCGGTTTCATATATTCATATTCCGCTTTTAAGTCGAGCATCGTGATCTCTTTCATCAGACTTCTTCCTTCTTAGCTATGAGTGAATTGACGTCACCCATTTGATATTCATTGCCGCAGTAAGCGCAGACTGCGGAGTCATTCTGAAACCTCAGCGTCGTTCCACATCTGCACGCCCAGCCGATCCTCTTCGCGGGAACGCCTGCGACAACAGCGTAATCAGGGACATTCTGCTTGACGACGGCCCCCGCTCCCACAACGGCGTATCGCCCCACCGTTATGCCGCATACGATGGTAGCGTTTGCCCCTATTGTTGCACCCTTTCTTACAAGTGTGCTCCTGAACTCCTTCTTCCTTTCGATAAATGCCCTCGGATTATAAACATTCGTGAACACACAGGAAGGCCCGCAAAAAACTCCGTCTTCGAGGGTGACTCCCTTGTAGACCGACACATTGTTTTGAATCTTGCAACCGTCTCCGACGGTGACGTCCGGACCGATTACAACATTCTGCCCGATGACACATTTTCTCCCCACTGCCGAACCCTTCAGAATATGGGAAAAATGCCAGACTTTTACGTCCTCGCCGATTGAGACGTCCTCGTCAACATGGGCGCTTTCATGGAGCACGGCAGAAGGCGATATGCGGGGACCGGGGTGTGCCGCTTCGGTGCCCGTAGATGTCGGGGCCGAAGGCCTCCTGCCGTTGCCGATAGCCTTATCCGCCTCTTCAAGGACCCTGAGGACACGTAATCCCTCTTCCCCGTTTGTCTTCGGTTCTTTCTTGGAGACTACACATTCTATGAAATGTTCAAGCTCCCGTCGCAGCGGCTCTCCGGCGCCGAAAGGGATGACCTGACATTCCGCCTTCATCGCAACGGGAACTTTTCCGTCCCTCCATTCGATCTTATGAGGATAAAGGAACAGTTTTTCCTTGCTCACATCGTCAAAGACGACCATCCCCTTTGAGCCCACCACTATCAGCTTTTGTTCCTTATAAGGGTGGAGCCAGCTTACAAAGATATGGCCCTTTACTCCGTTTCTGAATTCGAGCGTCGTGAGGGTGGTATCGTAGACGGAGCTGTTCAGATAATCCCCGCCGAAGGCTGAAACCTTTACCGGTTCTTCCTCGAAGAGCATGAGCATGACGGATATGTCGTGAGGGGCAAAGCTCCAGAGGATGTTTTCTTCGGTCCTGAGCTTCCCGATATTGAGGCGGTTGGAATAGATATACTGGATCTTCCCCAGTGCTCCCGACGATATGAGCTCTTTCAGCTTCAAGACTGCGGGATGATACTGCAGAATATGCCCGACCATCAGAATTCTCCCCTCACTTTTGGCCAGTGCGACAAGCTGCTCGCCTTCCCTGTAGGTCAGCGCGAGGGGTTTCTCGACAAAGACGTCTTTGCCTTCGAGCAGTGCCCGTTTTACCATTTCGTAATGAGTCACTGCAGGAGTCGCTATCGCCACGGCCCTCACATCGGGAGCTTTCAGCATTTCCTCGAAGGACGTTGTGTAATTCAGCACAGGATAAGCGTCCGACCCGGTGCGCGCGGGAGAGGTCCCGCAAAGGGCCTGGGAGTTTTTCCGGTATTCGGAAACGACCTCAGGGCGGCTGTCGCAGGCCGTATGCAGCGCACCGATTTCCAGCAGGTTGCGAAAAAGATTTTTCCCCCAGAAACCAAGACCGGCAAGACCGACGAAAGTATTCAAGTTATTTGTCCGCTCCTTTTCATGTTTTGACCTGTTGAGACAGCCGGCAATACTGTAGCTATAACCGTCCGGAATGCTATCATAATTCGGACCATTTCCTCATGACCGCATTGCCTGCATCGCCCTCAAAAAAGGACTCCGCCGCTCTCTCTTTCATTCTTTTGGGGATAAGCAGGAGTAAACCCCTGATAAAAACGTCCAGCAGATGGAACAGATAGAACAGATAAACCTTTTTTGAGTCGCGGGAAAGGGAATACTTTTCTCTCAGATGCCCCCTCGACGGGAAAAAACTCTTAAAGGCAGTCATGACTTTGCCGCTGAAAGTTGTAGTACTTTTTAACATGCTCAGTACGTCAGGCTCCCGCATGAAAGAGGCCAGAAATCCTTGCAGGAGATTTGGGAAGAGGGCGCGACTGAAAAGATTCTTCACGAGTTCCCTGTCGGAATCCTTGTTCTTCATGATATTGTGTATCGGCAGAGGCATTTCCGTTCCGAGAAGGCCTCTGACGAGTTGTAATGTACAAAGCAGGTATCGCGCTATTTCGGGGTCGTCTGCAGTCGAGCCAATCCGTTCCCAGTCGATGTCATCCTGATAATAGCTCATGGTTTCATGAATATCACAAGCGTTCTTGAGCGCAAAAGAATTGAACTTGTGGTTAAAAGAAGCATGCAGGCAGAGATGCATCAGCAAATCCTCAGGCGACAGAAGCAAAACTGGAACGTCGGCAATTTTCGTCTGCTCAGCCCTTCCCCATAACTCGTCCATGTCCACTTTAAACGGACTATTCGGCGGGGTAATACTCCAGTGGATCTCGATCGGTGGAGCTCCCCTCTTCGTAAAAGGGACCAGATGATGTTGCGTCAAACATTGCTCTTCTATCCGCGCCCGGGATTCGGGTCCATACCCCATCTCCAGCAGTGCATCCTGGGCCCTTGGAAGGTCCTGTCTTCTGACAAGCAGGTCCATATCTCTCATCTGCCTTAGCGCGACGTCACCATATACCATTTCCGCCAGATGCAAACCCTTGAGGGCTATAACTTCAATGCCCTGCCCCGTCAATACGTTGCAAACTTCTGAAAAATCGCTATAGAGACGCATATTTCTTGCTGCATTATAGAAATAAATTTCCTGTAATCTCTGAATAAATGTGGGGGGGACATCGGCAATCCTATCGAATTTCTTCAGTCGATAATAAAGCAAGGGAGCAATATCGTGCCTAATCGCCAGTTGAATGACATGATCCCAGTCGGACATGGAAATCCGGTGGAGTCTCGATTCAGTCCAGTCCGTCTTATTGCTAAGACAATAAAGCAACAGGCCAAAGCATCCCTTTGCATTCATGTTGACGTCCTTGCCCCTCTTGCTCACCAGCACGACGGATTAAAGACCTTCTCTACGAAGGAATTACACCTGCCATCCGGATTTTTCTCTTCTCCGGTGCTTCCGCTGCTTCCATATTTCTCCGCCCACGCCTTGCGCGAGCTCATTTTGAAAGCTACAGCAAGGGGAAGTACGTATCCGGTCGTTCTGATGGTCTTTTTTAGAAACTCACGCCTTGACGTTTGTTTGCCTTCTTCAGACATAGCGCACCTCGACTTTCTAATTTTGATATACTAATTCAGCCCCAGCACCAGCTCTCTGATCCCGGCAGAGTGCAAGCGGTGGCTGTTGCCTTATCAGCTGTGACATCGCAAGAGAAGCCTCATGCATGTCGCCGGTGTTGAACCTGAAACAACGGCAATTCTTAACCAGCTGCAGCAAAGTTTCCAACCCCCGTTCTCCGTGGTCCAGAAGGTTAATTGTCTGTCCGATCAGCAGGGTCATCGCCTCGGTTTCTCCAACGGGAATAAGATCATTGCGGTTTCCGGACTTGTAACAAGGGAATACCAGCCAGGCGGGAACAGAGGAACGGGCGACCCACCCGTTTCGGATGAGCGCAGGGTCAAACCGCATCTTTCCACGACCTTCCATGCAGACCGCTTCATTCAATTTAACTGCAAGATCGGGGAACAAACCCAGTGCTCGGGAATCTACATGGAAACTGCGAGGGAGCGGCACGGCCCTGTTCTCCCCCGGCTCAATGAGAATGACCTCATCGGAAAGGCACTTCCATCCCTGAAGCAGCATACCCAGGGCAAGAGAAGACTTCCCGGACCCGGAAGGACCGACAAGAAGAATGGCTTGCCCGTCAACGTCTACCCCTGATGCATGCAGTTGAATGAGATGCCTTGTGTTCTGAAGAATCCTCGCCATTATGGCCCATTCGAGGTTGTCCCATAATTGGACAGTGTCATCCGTTTCAAAGATGAGGGTGTCAGCTTCATATATCCGATATGCGCGAACGCCTCTGCCATGGTTCCAAAAGCACTGGACAGTCCACCCTGCTGAACATATTCCGGACTTCGCGGCCATGGCCGGATACAGGAGGCCAAGCCCTGATTTCAGCTCTTCACAGTCAGTCGCCAGAGAAAAGCGGAAATTGTGAATCTCGTATGATTGGCTGAACGTAGCCCTTTTCATGCTCAGCTCGGGTTTGGGGCCAACAGGTCGCACTCCTGAAAAAATGCAACGGCTCTGTAAAGATCTTTCATGACGGCGTCCTCGCTTGCCTTGCTGATCGAGGAAACTTCTGCTGCAATTTCTTCCAACGAGAGGTTCCCCTCCAAATACGACCAGAAAAGAGATGCAGTAATATTCAGCGTGTATGCCATCTCGCGCTTCCCGTCGTAAAGGACGCAACCGTCATCCAGATCGCGCTGCCGGATATCCGGCCGTCTGGATAATCGTAATTGGGCCGACAACAAACCAGGGTCCCTCAAGCCTTAACCACCTTATGCCCGTTCCCGTTAAGGTTCCGCACAAGGTTCCTCGTGTCTACAACTAACTTCGAATTCTCCACGATAAAATCGGGGTCATAGAGCGAATGATCCGTCGCGATTACCACACAGGTATACGCGCCCAAATTCTCCGGCGTGAGCGCGACCGATCCCTTGTCAAGCTTGTACTTTCGCAATCTCGGGGGCATGGGGATATAAGGATCATTATAATCTACCTCGGCACCAAGTTCTTTAAAGAGCTCCATCAATTTTAGCGATGGGGATTCGCGCACGTCATCGACATCTTTTTTATAGGCAAGGCCGAGGATGAGAATCTTTGCGCCGTTGATGCTCTTCCCCTGTATACTGAGCGCCTCTATAGTCTTCTGGACGACGAAATACGGCATGCGCGTGTTTATCTCACCCGCTAGCTCGATGAAACGTGTCGAGAAATCGTACTCTCTCGCCTTCCAGGTGAGATAAAAAGGATCGATAGGTATGCAATGGCCGCCGAGGCCGGGCCCCGGGTAAAAAGCATGAAAGCCGAAGGGCTTCGTCTTGGCCGCCTCAATCACCTCCCATATGTCAATACCCATCTTGTCGAGCAGGACCTTGAGTTCGTTCACGAGGGCAATATTGACCGCCCGGTAAATGTTCTCAAGCAGCTTTGTCGCCTCGGCGGTTTTCGTCGATGAGACGGGTATAACGCGCTCCACGATCTGGCTGTAGAGTGCAGTGGCAACCTTCAGGCATTCAGGGGTATATCCGCTGACGACCTTCGGAATATCCCGCATGGCGAACTGATTGTTGTTGGGGTCTTCACGTTCCGGCGAATAGGCGAGATGGAAATCGGTGCCCGCTCTGAGACCGGACTCCTCAAGGATCGCCTTCATGTCTTCGTCGGTGGTGCCGGGATACGTGGAAGACTCAAGAACGACCAACTGCCCTTTGCGAAGATGTCCGGCAATAGTCTTTGTAGTATTCAGCACATAGGAGAGGTCGGGCTCGCGATATTTATTGAGCGGCGTCGGTACACATATGATCATGCAATCCATGCCGGCCAGCTCGGCAAAATTCGACGATGCACGAAATGAGGGGAAACAATTCTTGATCCGCGAAGAATCAATATGTTTGATGTAACTTTTTCCCTCGTTCAGAAGGGCCACCTTTTCCTCGTCGATATCAAAGCCGGTTGCGCGAAACCCCGCCTGGCAGAATTCTATCGCGAGGGGCAATCCGACATACCCTAGCCCGATAATTCCCACCCTGCTTTCTTTTAGTGCAATTTGTTCAACAAAGTCCATGGTCTTGCCTCCACACTGCTCCGCCTTCTCAGTTACAGGAATAACCGAGATACACATGTACGACACTGCTGCCGCCCATACCGGGCCGATCAATTCTCAGCTACACTAAAGATATAAAGGAATTTGCTGCTTTATTCGAAATTTCATGCTTCGTCATCGTCAGGCTTCCTCGAGGTCATCGGCATACATTTTCACGCCGATGCTCCTGCCCAGGAGCTCTATGTTCACCAGAAATGTGCATTGGTTCTCTTTTCTCTCCAGGATGCCTTCCGCCCCCTGGAGAGGGCCCCTTTTGACCCGTACCCTCGTCCCCTCCTTCAGATGGGGATAAATATCCAGGGGCTCCCCGCTCCCGACCAACAGCTTGAGGGAAACGATTTCTTCCGTCGCAACCGGCGTGGGGTAGCCCGGTTGGGCGGAGAGGAGGCTTATCGCTCCTCTTGTCTTGAGGACGTTCAGGAAATCTTCCGGAGACGGATGCACATGGATGAAGAGATAGCCCGGAAAAATCGGAAAATCCACCCACTTTCGTCTGTCCTTCCACTGTCTCATTTTTCTCGCAGTGGGGAGGAACGCCTCTATGCTCTTTTTTGACAACTCGTCATGGGCGACAAATTCATGATTTGATTTTACATATAGTGCATACCAGTTCATCATCGCATCGCCTTTCTCCCTGCTGAATCAGCAATAACCGTACCATATTTCATTTTTGAGAAAAGAGTATGGAAGCTGCGCAACGGTTGATAGGAGATCGGCGCGACAAAATAAGGCGCTTGCTGCGGTGCTAGAAGCGACTGGGAGACCCTCCGGAGGCGATAATGAGGGATGTAGGCGGAAAAAACAAAATATTAGCTCTTACCGGCAGCCCCGGCTTTCAGCCGGTGGCCTCGGTATCATTATTATGAGTCCGCGAATCTGTCACCTATCGACACATGTTCCCGAAACATATGTTTCTCTTGGATACAGCGCTCAGGCATTTCCGATATCTGCAGTACCGCCGGAAGGCCCCACCCCCGGCTCGTCATTGAGCCGTTTATATAATGCCTTTCGGGATATCTTGAGCATCTTTGCGGTCTTTGATTTATTGCCCTTACAGGCCTGAAGCGCATTCCTGATGGCATGCAGCTCAACCTCCTTCAATGTCTTGCCGTCGTCGGAGACCGGTTTCGTGGTCTCCCCGAACAGACAGAAGTCGCCCGGAAGATCGGCCAATGTAAGACTTCCGTTTTTGCTGAGCACCACCGCACGCTCAATAATATTTTTGAGCTGCCGCACATTTCCTGGCCAATGATATGCCTGGAAAGCATGGATCACCTCATGCAATAGCTCTATTTCTTTCTTTTCCTTTTTACAGCATTCCTCAAGGAACGCTTCAGCCAGCAGGGGG
>JAKAIZ010000009.1 GCA_021814065.1 Nitrospirota bacterium
AACGTTGCATAAAGTGTGTGTATTTAGGCCGTCATTCCCGCAGTCTTTAGGCGGGAATCCATTCTTAAGAAAACATGGATGCCCGACTGAGAACCTCGGGCATGACGGAAAAAGAACTATGCCCTGGAGGTAACATTCGGTGAACTCCAACATAAGGAGTGTCATCAGGCTCAAAAGCCCGTCAATCAAGCTTTTGTGGCTGTTAATTTACAATCTTTATGCAACTGGAAGGTAAAGGTAATGAATGAGGCAGGTAGAGAAAAGAACAGGTGGAGGTAGAGCAATAAAGGCAGACTCTTTATCTTTACCTGGTCTTTTGAAGAAATGATCGACATACACTGCCATATACTTCCGGGGATTGACGACGGGCCTGCGGATGTCGCAGAAAGCGTTGCGATGGCGAGGATCGCTGCCGCGGACGGCATACGGAGTATCGTTGCGACGCCCCATTTCTCATACGGCGAAGGCCCGGACATCAAAACGATAGAGCGTGTTAAGCGTGCACTCGAAGAAAGGCTGAAAGAAGAAGGGGTCCCTTTGAGTCTGGTCTGCGGGGCTGACGTGAGGCTGACGTATGAACTGCTTGAAGGGACCGAGAAAGGCGATCTGCCGACGATAAACGGGTCGAGGTATTTTCTCCTCGAACTGCCGGAGATCATACCGCCGAACCTCGACAACTTCCTGCACGCGGCGAGTATCGGCGGCTTTGTGCCGATAATCACACATCCCGAACGCAACTACAGTTTCCTCGCGTCCCCCCGGAAGATGGACGGGCTCAGGGAGGCCGGCGCGCTGATCCAGATTACCGCTATGAGCGTCACCGGGGAATTCGGCATGAAGATAAGAGGGCTTTCGGAGGCGCTCATCAGGAAGGGTTTAGTGGATTTTGTGGCGACCGACGCGCACGGGACCGGCCACAGGAGACCGCTCCTCTCGGCAGCTTACAACCACCTTTCGCGACTGCTGGACAAGGGACAGGTGAGGAAGATATTCTTCGGGAACCCTGAGGCGGTTCTGGAGAACAGGGAAATAAAATAAGCCGGCAAGCCGGCAGGCGTGTTAGCTTGTGTGCTTGCAGGCTTGTTAGCTATAAAGATATGAATTGGTACGCGGTATATACGAAATCGAGGGCTGAAGAGGCGGTCGTGAACCTGCTGAACCAGGCCGGAATCGAGACGCTTGATCCGAAACTCCTGATAAGGAAATTCTGGAGGGGGAAGTATTCAGAGCGTGTGGAGCAGCTCTTCCCGTGCTACATCTTCGCCTTCTTCGACGCAGAGAGTCAGACACACCTGGTCAACTACACGCGGGGGGTGAGGTATGTCGTCGGCAAGGAGAGGCCGCTGGCAGTGTCGCCTGATATCATTGCGGCGATCATGGGGAGGATGGAGGGCGGCCTGGTGATGCCTGTCCCCGAGGAGTTCAGAAAAGGCGAGAGGGTCCTGATAAAGGAGGGGCCGCTCAAGGACTTTTACGGCGTCTTCGACAGGAACGTCAGCGGCAAGAAGAGGGCGATGATACTCCTTGAGACCCTCCACTGCAGGGTAGAGGTCGAGAGCGTGGCGCTGAAGAAGGCGGAAAAAAATGAATCGCCAAAAGTTAAACGTGAAAGGTGAAAAGCTTGGTGAAGGTGAAAATTTTCGCACTTTGTTTGTATGCTGCTCTTAACCTTTAACTTTTCACTTATAACTTTTTACTGTTTCTCACTTTTCTCTTGTATTTTTATGGTAGTTACAGTATCTTAGTTCAGTGTGTGAACGCATGATGGTTCTCACCTGCCCGGTTCTGTCCATGACAGAAAACGGCGGCAGCCTGCCCAAAATCAGTAAAACAAGCTGATCAGCATGTAGGCTTCTTGGTTCGAATTTGCTTGCCAGCTTGTTCGCTTGTTAGCCTGTTAGTTTGCCAGCCTGTAAACCATGGACGAAACACATTTCAAGACCCTGCGTGAATTAGCGAAAGACGGCACTCTTTCGCAGCGGGAGCTTTCGAAGAAGATGGGGCTCAGCCTCGGCCGGGCGAACTTTGTCGTGAACGCGCTCCTCAGCAAGGGCTATATCAAGGCGCAGCGGTTCAAGAACTCGAAGAACAAGATCGCCTACCGCTACATCCTCACCCCGAAGGGCATCAGCACCAAGATCGCCCAGACCTACGACTTCCTCCAGAGAAAGACCGACGAGTTCGACCGGCTCAAGGAGGAGATAGAAGCGCTGAGGAACGAAGTTCCGCAAAGAAAGGCAGAATAAACTCTAACGTTGCATAAGGTGTGTGTATTCAGGCCGTCATTCCCGCAGTCTTTAGGCGGGAATCCATTCTTAAGAAAACATGGATGCCCGACTGAGACCCTCGGGCATGACGGAAAAAGAACTATGACTTGGAGGTAACATTCGGTGAACTCCAACATAAGGAGTGTCATCAGGCTCAAGAGCCCGTCAATCAAGCTTTTGTGGCTGTTAATTTACAATCTTTATGCAACTGGAAGGTAAAGGCAGGTAGAGGTAAAGAGTGAGACAGGTGGAGATGAAGACAGGTAAAGAAAAGAACAGAAATAAAAGCAGAATCGCTACCTCTACCTCTACCTCTACCTTTTTTCTGATATGAAAATTCTCGTCACCGGCGCAGCCGGGTTCATCGGTTCCTTTCTCGCGAAGCGGCTCATCGCGCGGGGGGACGAGGTGGTCGGCCTCGACAACCTCAACGACTACTACGACGTGAACCTCAAGCTCGGCCGCCTGAAGCAGATGTCGATGGACAGGAACTTCACTCCTGTGCGGCTGGACCTGCACGACAGGGACGGCGTTGCGAGGCTCTTTTCGGAAAACCGGTTCGATGCGGTCGTGAATATGGCGGCCCAGGCTGGCGTGAGGTATTCCCTGACCAATCCCTATGCCTACGCAGACAGCAACCTCACCGGGTTTTTAAACGTCCTTGAAGGCTGCAGGCAAACCGGCGTAAAGCACCTCGTCTTCGCCTCGTCGAGCTCCGTCTACGGCGCAAATACGAAGATGCCCTATTCGGTCCACGACAACGTAGACCATCCCGTCTCGCTCTACGCGGCCACGAAGAAGGCGAACGAACTTATGGCCCATGCCTATTCGAGCCTCTATCGGCTGCCCTGTACCGGCTTGAGGTTCTTTACGGTCTACGGTCCCTGGGGCAGGCCGGACATGGCCTATTTCCTCTTCACCAGGGCGATAGTCGAGGGAAGGCCGATCGACGTCTTCAACAACGGAAAGATGAAGAGGGACTTCACCTATATCGACGACATCATCGAGGCCGTCGTGAGGGTGATCGACCGCATACCGGAGCCGGACCCTGCCTGGAGCGGAGATGTGCCTGATTCGGCGACGAGCTACGCGCCTTACCGGCTCTACAACATCGGAAACAACCAGCCTGTCGAGCTCCTGAGGTTCATCGAGGTGCTCGAAGAGGTCCTCGGCAAAAAGGCCGTAAAGAATATGCTGCCGATGCAGGCAGGCGATGTCCCGGCCACGTATGCGGATATCGGCGACCTCATGCGGGACGTCGGCTTCAAACCCTCGATGCCGATAGAAGAGGGACTCAAAAAGTTTGTGGAATGGTATAGGCAATACCATAAAGTAAGTGAGGGGTGAGTCGCGAGGAGCAATGCGTCTTTACCCCTTTCTTCTAACACCTAACTCCTGACTCCTTTGAACCTTGAACATGGAACTTAGAACCATCAATCGGACGGTCATCAGACCGTCAGGGGGCCGTCCTTCGCTCGACCTCGGCGAGGTGTGGGCATACCGCGAGCTGCTCGGGATGCTCGCCTGGAGGGACGTCTCGGTCCGCTACAAGCAGTCGGTCGCAGGGATCGGCTGGGCGGTCTTCCAGCCCCTGATGACGATGGTGATCTTCACGATCATCTTCGGCAAGTTCGCGAAGCTCCCGTCGGACGGGCTCCCTTATCCGGTATTCGCATACTGCGCATTGCTGCCCTGGAACTACTTCAGCCAGTCTCTGACAGGGTCGTCCGACAGCATCGTCGGCTCTTCGTATCTCATCACCAAGGTCTATTTCCCGAGGCTGGTCCTGCCGCTCGGCAAGGTCACCTCCGGCCTGATAGATTTCGGCGTCGCCTTCGTCATTCTTTTGGGCATGATGGCATGGTACGGGATCGCGCCGACATTCGGCATACTCCTTCTGCCGGTCTTTATGCTCGTGGCGATGCTCACCGCCTTAGGCGTGGGGCTCTGGTTCACGGCGCTGAACGTGAAATACCGGGACGTAAGGTTCATAGTCCCCTATATAGCCCAGTTCTGGCTCTTCGCGTCGCCGGTGGCCTATTCCACCAGCCTTGTGCCGGAGAAGTGGCGGTGGCTCTACGGCCTCAACCCGATGGTCGGCGTGATCGAGGGCTTCCGCTGGGCGCTCCTCGGAAAGGCGGCGCCCGACTTCGGGATGATGCTTGCCTCCTTCGGCGCGGTCTGCATGGTCCTGGTTACCGGCCTCTACTACTTCAGGAGGATGGAGGAGACGTTTGCGGATAATGTGTAGAAAGCAAAGAGCATAGAGCATAGAGTTTCAAGCGTGAGAAAGCAAAGTGCGGAGAGCTAGAGGCTCTAAGTTAATCATTCATGAATAAATTCCGTTTTGAGAACCTGGAAATTTGGCGAAGATCGGTAGAAGTTGCAAGGAAATTATTTCGGCTGGCCGATGACCTCGAAAACAATAAACTGTATCGGTTTGCTGATCAACTCAGAGGTGCCGGACTCTCAATGCCGAACAACTTAGCCTGTGTCTAACGACGTAGTAATAAAGGTTTCCAATCTGGGCAAGAGATACCGCCTCGGCCGGCTGCATGACAACAACCTGCTAAGCGAAAAGATCGGCAATGGCCTGCGCTCCATATTTCAGAGGTTCCGTGACCTTTCACCTTTCCCTTTTCACCTTTCACAGGAAAAGGATTTCTGGGCCATTCGAGAGGTGGCCTTCGAAATAAAACAGGGCGAGGTCGTCGGGATCGTCGGCAGGAACGGCACAGGCAAGAGCACGCTCCTGAAGATACTGTCGCGCGTAACCGGGCCTACCGAAGGGGAGGTCGAGCTGCTCGGCAGGGTCGGGAGCCTGCTGGAGGTCGGGACCGGATTTCACCCGGAGCTGACAGGCAGGGAGAACATCTTCATGAACGGGGCGATTCTCGGGATGAAGAGGGCCGAGATCAAGGGCAGGTTCGACGAGATCGTCGGGTTCGCCGAGGTCGAAAAGTTCGTCGACACTCCGGTCAAGCACTACTCCTCGGGCATGTACGTGCGGCTTGCCTTCTCGGTCGCCGCGCACCTCGAGCCGGAGGTCCTGCTCGTCGACGAGGTGCTGGCGGTCGGCGACGCCGCCTTCCAGAAGAAGTGCCTCGGCAAGATCGGGGAGGTGGCAAGGGGGGGCCGGACGGTCCTGTTCGTCAGCCACAACATGGCCTCGGTGAAGACGCTCTGCGGAAGGGCGATACTCCTCGAAGGCGGCCGCGTGGTCATGGACGGCGATGCGGCAAGTGTGGTCGACCGGTACCTCGGGGACCCGGGCATGAAGGTCGCTTCCTACCGCATGGCCGCGGGGAAGAAACCGCCCTGTTTCCGCAGCATCGAGCTTATCCAGGAGGAGCGGAAGAACGGCGCCTTTGCCGCTGACAGGCCGGTGAGGATCTCTTTCTCGATCGACAGCGGCGGAGAGAAAGGGCTCGGCGTCAACCTCTTCATCCGCAACGAGCAGGGGGTCTGCATCCACCATTCCGCGGATTCCTTCGTGGGCCCCTCCGGAGTCTCCGGGCCGGGGGAGCGGACCTGCGAGATACCGGCTTACGGGCTTGCGGCCGGGAGGTACCGTGTCGACGTCTCCCTGTCTCGCGGGGAGCTCGAGGTCTTCGACTACCTGCAGGACGCGCTTATATTCCAGACCGGCCTCACAGATGCCACCGACGACAAGGCCAGGGCTGCCCGCTGGAGAGGCCTCTGCGGCCCGGGATTGATACGGTGGGAATAGGAAGTGACCGCGGTCACTTCCGGTGAGTAGTAATTTGTGACTTGTGATTAGTGACTAATTGCGGGTAACCAGTTCTTAGAGTTGTTAGTTTTTATCAATTTCCAGTTACTAATTACTGTCTTTATGTACTTAACCGGCCATACAGGACTGACACTCGGGATCGTCTCCCTTCTTAACAGGGGGAAGGGCCCGATGTCCAAGAGAAAGATCGCTGCGGTGATGGGCTTTGCGCTGATGCCGGACGTTCTCGACCGGCTGGTGCACCTCGTGGTCCCGGGATATCCCGACCACGGAGTTTTCCACTCGGTATTCTTCTATGCCCTGGCGCTGCCGCTTGTCTTTTTCCTCATGCGCAGGGCGCTGCCGTACATCTCGATCATGGCGATGCATATCTTTTTCGACCTGGTGAATGTCGATCCGAGGGCCTTCATCTATCCGCACTACGGATGGCTGAAGCCGGTCTATTCGGGAGGAAACGCCCTTTTTCTTAATCTTGACCTTGGCCTTAACCTCAGAGGGTATGTCCCCTCGGAATTCTTCTTCAGGTTCCCCTTCGGCCATTATCTGGTCTTCGAGGCGCTCGGCGCTATCGTCATCCTCGCCGTCCTGATCGGAAGGCTGGACGGGAGGCGGGCTGTGATCTATCTGCCCGAGGGAAGAGGTCCTGAACCGACGGGCCTGGCTGAAGTGAGGGGCGATTAGTGACCAGCGACAGTCAGCCTGCCAGCTTTTAAACTTTACTCATAAAGGATCTAAAATGAAAAATCTTTCGGGCAAAAGAATAGTCGTCACAGGGGGCGCGGGGTTCCTCGGCTCACATCTCTGCGAGAGGCTGCTTGGCGAGGGGCATGAGGTGATCTGCGTCGACAATTTCTACACAGGCCGCCGCCATAACGTCGCCCATCTGGCCTCGAACCCCTACTTTGAGGTGCTGCGCCACGACATCTGCTTCCCGCTCTATGTCGAATGCGACGAGATCTACAACCTGGCCTGCCCTGCCTCTCCGGTCCACTACCAGTTCGACCCTGTTCAGACGACGAAGGTGAGCGTGCACGGCGCCATCAACATGCTCGGCCTCGCCAAGAGGGTGAAGGCGAAGATCCTCCAGGCCTCCACCTCGGAGGTCTACGGCGATCCGAAGGTCCATCCGCAGACGGAAGATTATTGGGGGAATGTGAACCCCATAGGGTTGAGGTCCTGCTACGACGAGGGCAAGCGGTGCGCCGAGACGCTCTTCTTCGATTACCACCGGCAGCACGGGCTCAGGATAAAGGTCGCCAGGATCTTCAACACCTACGGCCCGAGGATGCACCCCAACGACGGCAGGGTCGTGTCCAACTTCATCATGCAGGCCCTGCGGGGAGAAGATATCACGGTCTACGGAGACGGCAGCCAGACCCGGAGCTTCTGCTATGTCGACGACCTGGTCGACGGGCTGGTGAGGCTCATGAACAGTCCTGACGACTTCACCGGACCTGTGAACCTCGGAAATCCCGTGGAGTTCACTATCCTTCAGCTCGCGGAAAAGGTTATTCAAATGGTCGCTTCACGCCTTACGCCTGACCCCTTACCTGGCATTGTTTTTAAACCCTTGCCCTCCGACGATCCGACACAGCGGCAGCCGGACATAACACTCGCCGGGGAAAAGCTCGGGTGGGACCCCGGTGTTCAGCTCAGCGAAGGGCTTGTAAAGACGATAGAGTATTTCCATAATTTGGTGTGACTGTGTAGAGCCTGTTAGCTTGTCAAAAACTCGAACCTTGGCCCTTATCCCTTAATCCTTAAGCCTGGGTTGCAAGACTTGACAAATCAAGAAACAAGACCTGACCTGACCCTATTTTGCTCTTTCTCAGTAATTTGACGTAATAATGTTCAAGATTCCAGATTCGAGTTCCTCGACGTTTGAGATGAGGGCCGGGGTTAATGTATGGGTTTAACGATAACCTTTTCAAGACATGCACTGAGAAGAATGCAGCTTTATAAGGTTGAAGAAAGCGATGTTGTGGAAACAATAAACTCTACGATCGCGGAAGAACAAGTATCGGGAAAGAAGCGGGAAATTGTCAACAAAGAATTGGCAAAAAAGTATCGGTTTCCCCTGAAAGTTATTTTTGCGCAAGAAAATGATAAGATACTTGTAATAACGGTGTATCCTCTCAGAAAGGAGCGTAAGTCGTGAAAATATCGTATGACAAGGAAGTGGATGCCGCCTATATAAGACTTTCCGAGCAAGAGCCGTCGGGGGTCATAGAAATCTCGGAAGGGATTAATGTAGATGTGACGGATAAGGGGGAAATTGTGGGAATCGAGATGCTGGACGCCTCCAAGAAGTTCCCTCTGAAATCTCTTTTTGTCTGCGAGTACGACAGCGAATTGTTGCTGAGCAACAAATAGGAATGCCGGCTCTTCGGCCAGTTTGAGCTGTGTTCTAAGGTCCATGTTCCGTGTTCAGGGAAGTGGTTTTAGGGTGCAGGATCTATTTAAACTTAAAACCTGACACTTAAAACTTAAAACCCTTCATCGATAAATGATTTTTTGTATTCACTTGAAGGCCTGTTAGCTTGTCAAAAACTCGCCTTGGCCCTTATCCCTTAATCCTTAAGCCTGGGTTGCAAGACTTGACAAATCAAGAAACAAGACCTGACCCCATTTTGCTGCCGGAAGATTAAGACGCACAAAGATCTCTTTGGCGAATGAGATACCGGCTGATCTATCTTACAGATCCTCAGCTTGGCACATATCGCTTCAGAGTTGGAGACTTCAGAGTTATTTTTGACCTTCACGGTAGGGATATCGTCATCTTGAGAGTGGGACACCGGAAAAGCATTTATCGTGGATAGCATCAGAGATAAAGGAAAACTGATATTGCAAGACCTGCCCCATTTTTAGGAACTCTTGTAGAAACTACTCATTGCTTATTCTTCACTATTCACGATTCACAGTTCACCTTTTATGGGCTCTAAATCTTAGCTTGTTATCCTGTTATCCTGGTGTTGTTCAGGCGCCTTTTTTGCAAAGGTGTTCTATAATAGAACAAACAGAGCGAGGAGATAACAATGAAGTATAAGGTAGTCATAACTTATGACCAGGAGTATAGGGGGTATGTGGTTGATGTCCCTGAACTCGTTGGCTGCATGAGCCAGGGCAAAACCCTTGATGAGGCCTTGGACAACATCAAGGACGCCATACGGGGCTGGATCGAAGTTGAAAAGCGGCACGGCAGATTCGAGGCCGTTGAGCCGCAGGAAATATTTCTGGGAGAGGTTACGGTTTAGATGGGCATCCTTCCCAACTTATCGGGAAAGGATGCGGTGAATATTTTCCAGAAATTCGGTTATGCTGTCGATCACCAGACTGGCAGTCACATGATTCTTTTTCATCCGTCGCGGTCGACGCTTTCAGTCCCCAATCACAAGGAGCTTGCTCCTGGCCTTCTGAGGGGGCTTATAAGAAAAAGCGGTTTGACCGTGGAGGAGTTTTTGAGAGAAAAGTAGTGTTTCTTCACTGCGACATTTCAACGATTTATCATTCTTCTTTACTTATTGCTCGGTACTCATTGCTTCGATCCCTTAATCCTGAGTTGCAAGACTTGACAAATCAAGAAACAAGACCTGACCCTCCCCAGGTACCTTGCAGGCTTGTCAGCGTGTTAGCGTGTATTCGCTTGATAGCCTGTCGGCCTGTTAGCTTGTCAGCCACCGCATTATGGTAGACTTAAGAATAAATGTCATGCTGTTGGGAGGAGTTGAAAATGGCAACTGTGTCTATAGACCGCAATGAGCTAAGAAAGATTATCAGCGAAACGTTTGTCGATGTCCTGACCAAACGGAAGGACCTTATTGAGGATGCTGTGGTGGACGCGATTGAAGACATCGGCCTTGCGGCGGCTATGCAAGAAGGGCGGACCGGTGACTACGTCGATAAGAGAGAATTTGTGCGGAAACTGGACAGCAGAATCAAGCGCTCAAAGTGAAATTCAGGATCGAAAAGTCGTTTGACAAAGACGTTGACAGTATCAGCGACAAGAATGTGCTGAAGAAATTGCGCACTTTTGTTGCTGCGATAGAAGGCGCAGAATCGATCCGGGAAATACCGCACCTCAAAAAAATCGAAGGTTTCAGCTCATTTTACCGGGTTAAGATTGGTGACTACCGGTTGGGATTGGAGATCTCACGAAAGGAAGCTGTCCTCGTGCGATTTCTCCACAGAAAGGACATTTACCGGTATTTTCCGAAGAGAGGATGAAAAAGTAGCCTGTCCCCTTTTCTCAGTCTTTCTTTACCATTTACTATTCACTATTTACCAGTTCCAGGCTTGTTAGCTTGTGCAATGTGTAGACGCGACCCCAATCGCGCGCGCCCGAGGCGATAAAGCTCTCAGCACTTTGCTCTCTGCTTACTTATGCGTCACCATTCACTATTTATTATTCACCAGTTGCAGGCTCGCCGGCTTGTTAGCTTGTCAGCTTGTCATAACTTTGAACCTTGGCCCTTATCCCTTAAGCCTGAGTTGCAAGACTTGACAAATCAAGAAACAAGACCTGACCCCATTTTTTGCATTTTAATGGGTGACCCCGTAGCGCTGCCGCTTTCCAGCTTGTGCGGTTGTGTATAATATGAGTGAGGGACGGCATTTGAGAATACTGCGGATAAGGAAGAAAAGGAGGTAGCACACGTGAAGACTATAACCCTTGAAACGATATACAACAAAGTCGTCCATCTTGAGCGGGAGTTGGGCGAGATCAAGAAAAGGCTCATGGAAGAACCTGAGCTGCGCGAAGAATTTATTTTAAGGATGAAGGATATCGACGTCGAAAGATCAATAATGGTGAAGGACTTCGGGAAAAGATACGGTTTGAAATAGTGTATAGACTTGCCGTTAAAGAAAGTCTTGACCGGAAGTTCAAGAAGCTTCAGAAGAAGGACAAGGAGATGCTTGGGTTGATCGACAGAAAAGTGCAGGACATCCTTCAGGATCCGTTCCGGTTTAAGCCTTTGAGAAAGCCGTTACAGAATAAGCGCAGGGTTCACGTCGGCGGTTCATTTGTTCTTGTGTACGAAATCAATGAGGAAGAGAAAATCGTGACTCTGCTCGATTTTGACCATCACGATAACGTCTATAAAACATAAGCAGTTGCTGCCTTTTTAATTTGTCAAAACCTTGAACCTTGAACTTAGACAGAAGCAAAGACTATTAGTCATTGAAAAAAAACAGAGCCGTAGTAGGCGATGAAGCAATTTAACAATTTCACAGTTAGACTCAAAAACACTAAATAATGAACTCGTTGCTCGGTACTCATTGCTTCGATCCCTTAATCCTTAATCCTGAGTCGCAAGACTTGACACGATTTCTCCACAGAAAGGACATTTACCGGTATTTTCCGAAGAGAGGATGAAAAAGTAGCCTGTCCCCTTTTCTCAGTCTTTCTTTACCATTTACTATTCACTATTCACCAGTTCCAGGCTTGTTAGCTTGTGCAATGTGTAGACGCGACCCCAATCACGCGCGCCCGAGGCGATAAAGCTCTCAGCACTTTGCTCTCTGCTTACTTATGCGTCACCATTCACTATTTATTATTCACCAGTTGCAGGCTCGCCGGCTTGTCAGCTTGTCTTAAACTTTGAAACTTAGACCGCTTATCCCTTAATCCTGAGTTGCAAGACTTGACAAATCAAGAAACAAGACCTGACCCCATTGTGCGACTTGATGAACTCGTTGCTCGGTACTCATTGCTTCGATCCCTTATCCTGAGTTGCAAGACTTGACAAATCAAGAAACAAGACCTGACCCCATTTTGCGTGACCCTGACTCACACGACTTGACAGGCTGGTGCCGGAATTAAATGGCTGAAGAAACCACATTAGTAATCGAAGCGGGACGGACAGAGAAGCACTACTGGCTGGACCTCTGGCGGTACCGGGAGCTTTTTTACTTCCTGGCGTGGCGGGATATCCTCGTCCGCTACAAACAGACGGTAATCGGTATCGCATGGGCGTTGATCCGGCCATTCCTCACTATGCTGGTTTTTACCGTCGTGTTTGGCAAGTTGGCGAAGCTGCCGTCCGAGGGTGTGCCCTATCCTATTTTGGTCTTTGCCGCAATGCTGCCGTGGCAGTTTTTCTCAAATGCGTTGTCGGAGGCAAGCAACAGCCTTGTCGGAAACGCAAACCTCATCTCTAAGGTATACTTTCCTCGTCTGATCATACCGGCCAGTTCGGTCATCACGAGTTTTGTCGATTTTCTCATCTCTGGCGCAATCCTCGTTGCGCTCATGGTGTGGTATCAGTTTGTTCCTGGTTGGCGCGTTTTTTACCTGTCGGTATTTATCGGGATCGCATTCGCAGCGGCCATGGGTGCAGGACTTTGGCTTACTGCCCTGAACGTCAAATACCGTGATTTTCGCTATATCGTCCCGTTTATTGTCCAGTTCGGCCTTTATGTCTCACCTGTCGGATTTTCGAGCAGTATTGTCCCCGGCAAGTGGCGGCTTCTTTATTCGCTGAATCCGATGGTCGGGGTCATCGACGGTTTCCGCTGGGCTCTCCTCGGCGGCGAAAGCAAAATCTATATGCCTGGGTTTGTTCTCTCCATGGCTATTGTTGTAGCACTACTTATTACCGGTATCCTGTACTTCAGGAAGACAGAGAAGTCCTTCGCGGATGTAATTTAAAAACACGATGCTGGAAACTTGATACTGGTCACTGGATTCTGGTCTCAAGTATCGAGTATCCAGAATCAAGTATCCGGAGCCCAGCGACCTAAGTTGTTTCCATGAATATATCGTATAGAGATTTAGATATCTATAAATTAGCTCACGAATTGGGAGTGACACTGCACAAATTCTCCCTAAAATTGCCGAAACATGAACTATATGAGACAGGCAGCCAGATGCGACGTGCTTCCAAATCGGTCTCAACCAATATTGTGGAAGGCTATGGTAGGCGTAGATATAAAGCAGAATTCATCAGGTTCCTGATCTTTGCGCAGGCATCCTGTGATGAAACAACGGAATGGCTGGAATACATTCATGACTGTTATAAGAATCTCGAAGAAGAGGCAGAACAGCTTCTTTCCAGGACTGATGAACTTGGAAAGAAGATAAATCGCTTTATCCAGGCTGTTGAATCTAAACATCAAGTATGACATCCATCATCAAGTCTCCAGCATCTAGTTTCGCGGATCGAGTGTCGATCAGCGAAAGTCCAGCATCTTGTATCCAGCTTTCAAGAGTCCAGCATCTTGTTTCTAGTTTCTGGTATCTGGCATCCAGCAACAAGAAGCGAGTATCCAGTAACCAGCAGCGTGTCTGTCGTGCTATAATTTTGGGGGAAATAGGATGAAAACCGAATGAGCAGATATGACAAACTCATTGCCCGATTATTGCAAGGCGATGCTGATACCAACATGGCATTTGATGATTTGTGCGATCTCCTTCAGCGCCTTGGATTTGAAATGCGTACGCGGGGCAGCCATCATATCTTCAGGAAGTCAGGCATTGAGGAAAGGATCAATTTGCAAAGAGACGGTGATAAGGCGAAGGCTTACCAGGTTCGCCAGATAAGATCGATTATATTGAAATACAACCTCAAGGGGGTGAAGTGATGGAAAAATATGAAATCATTATCTACTGGAGCAGTGAAGATAGTGTATTCGTTGCTGAAGTCCCGGAGTTGCCAGGCTGTATGGCGCACGGCGCAACACATGAAGATGCCCTGCTGCAGGTGAAGGAGGCTATTCATTTATGGATGGATACTGCCAGAGAGTTCGGTGATCCTATACCGAGTCCCAAAGGCAGACGTCTTGTATTTGCATGAATGACGCCGCAAGTATCCAGTATCCAGCAACTAGTAACGGGTAACAAGCATCCGGGACCGGCATTAGTGATCTAGTTCCGCGCATCCATTAACGAGAAACAGGCAATATGTCCGATACGGTCATCAAAGTTGACAATTTAAGCAAATCCTACACCATCAGCCACAAGTCCAATGAACGATATGTGGCTTTGCGCGATGTTATTACAGACAAGTTCAAAGCTATTGGCTCAAAGCTTAGTTTAAGAAATCGAGCATCCAGTAACCAGCATCCAGCATCAAGTAGCAAGGAACAGTTTTATGCTCTTCGCGACGTTTCTTTCGAAATCAAACGCGGTGATCGAGTGGGCATTATCGGCAGAAACGGAGCTGGGAAGTCTACTCTGTTAAAGGTGCTCAGCCGGATTACCGAACCTACAAGCGGGAGAATAGAGATTACTGGGCGAGTGGCGAGCCTTCTGGAGGTGGGAACGGGATTCCATCCTGAGTTGACGGGGCGAGAAAATATTTTTCTCAACGGGGCTATTTTGGGGATGACGAAAGCCGAGATTAAAAGGAAATTCGATGAGATCGTCGATTTTGCGGAGATTGAAAAATTCCTGGATACTCCCGTGAAAAGATATTCGTCGGGAATGTATGTGCGCCTCGCCTTTGCAGTGGCGGCGCACTTGGAACCGGAGATACTTATCGTTGATGAAGTGCTGGCGGTGGGGGATGCGCAGTTTCAGAAGAAGTGTTTGGGGAAGATGGAGGAAGTAGGGAGGGAAGGTCGGACGGTGTTGTTTGTGAGTCATAATATGGCTGCTGTGCAAAGACTCTGTAGCCGGGCGGTCATGTTGTCCGAAGGCCATGTTGTGGCTGACGACGATAAGGGAACTGTTGTAGAACGCTATCATCTTGACTGCAGTCATGCTGCTTCTTCTTCAAGGCCTTTTTTTGCACCAGAGTCCCCGTATACAAATTTGGCGGTGACCATCGATGGTCGGTCACAGAACGGCCAACATTTTTGGGACCCAGTTAAGCCGCTGGATTTGACGATGACCATTGACTGTAATAAAGCGATGACATGCCCTATGGTTGACATAGCATTCTTTAGGCTTGATGGCTGCAAACTTTTTGCTCTTCAAAGCTATCATCTGCTTGATTATAATGAGGACGACAGGCGCAACCGTTGGGTGTTAAGGTTTTTGCTAAGTAATGCTAGTCTGGTCCCGCAAACAATATATTTTGATATTGGTGTGCGAGATCGTGGAGGTGGATATCTCATTCATTGGATTAGGATCGCTGAGATTAAAGTTCAGGACCGCGATCACCTTATGAAGGTTACATCTGATTCTTTGATATGGCCGGATGTTCGAGCATCGATTGGGTAAAATGTCATGAGAAATAAATTCATTTCAACAGCGCCGGTGTGGCGACAAAGTCAGTATAAGGGTATTCCCATTGGTGCGGTGGAAGGGTTGCATGATGAAGTGGGCAGTTTACTTACTTCTCTACTTCCGCAAAATAGCAGTGTCTTGGACATGGGCGCAGGACATGGGGCATTGTCGCTGCGTCTGGCTGATCTGGGCTTCGGAGTGTCAGCCATTGACAAAGAAGACCATTTTCAACCCAAAGGAATTCCCTTCCAAAGAATCGACCTCGATAAGGCCGTGCCTCAATTCGGGCCATTTGACGCCGTTTGTGCCGTCGAAGTCATTGAGCACATCAAGAATCCTTCGACGCTGCTTGCAGACTGCTGGGCGCTGATCAAGCCAGGCGGCTACCTCATCGTCTCGACACCGAACATCACTTCCTTCCTTTCAAGGATGATTTTCCTCCGCACAGGTCGTTTTCATCAGTTCATGGATCAGGACAGACTATTCGGCCACATAACCCCGCTTGCACTGGAAGAGATATCTTATTTTTTACGTGAGATCGGCTATGAAATTATCAACGTCAAGTCTGTCGGTTATCTGCCGCTCCTGTTTCTTGAGGGCGGATTTGGGACGCTTCTCAATCCAAAGTCATTACTGTTCAACGCGGCTACATTATTGCTCTACCCGTTCATGAGGGGTTTTAAGCGGGGTTGGTGTCTCATTATGGCCGCCCGTAGACCTTAAGTGAGTAAGAATCTAAGTATTCTCATCGTTCCTGAATGGTTCCCTACAGTTGCGGCACCCTATGCGGGAAGATTTATTTATGACCAGGCGCGGGCCCTCTCAGCGAGGCATCACGTAACTGTTCTTTACTGTCCGTTAGTGCTGGCCAAAGAAGAGGCAACTTCCGTAATTAAAGGTGATTCTTTTGAAACTATAGTTGAGCCGCTTCTTCCCAAGAAAGGATTGTTCCAGTGGTCATATGCTCAAACAATTCGGCGTCACTTATTAAATGCCTCAGCAAAATACGACATCATCCATGCCCATGTAGCAATCCCAACGGGACTCGCTTCTGTGACTGCCGGCCGTCTTTCCGGCGTCCAAACGGTGATTACCGAGCACTCGGGCCCCTTTTCCATCCTGATGAAGACGGGACGTAACAGATTCAAAGTTCGGCTGGCAAATGCGCTCGCGACAAAAATCGTGGCTGTGAGCGATGCGTCAGCAAGTGAAATTCGTTCCTACGGATTGCGGGTCGACACGGTGATTTCCAACCTTGTCGATACTAAGCTCTTCTCATGTGAGTCTGTCGCTGGCAATGTGCGAACAACGATAAAGCTTCTTTTTGCTGGGCGCCTTGACGATCAGCAGAAGGGGTTGACGTATCTCTTGGAGGCTATGTCTCTGTTGATGAACACCAATAATATCGGCATGCAGTATGAGTTGAGCATTATCGGGAGTGGCAGAGAATTGGCGGCTTCTAAGGATGTAGCCAGGAAGCTTGGTGTTGAAAGGTGTTGCGAGTTTCTCGGGACACTAACTCATGAAGCCGTCGCAAAAGAAATGAGCAAATGTGACATTTATGTTTCTCCTAGTCTCTATGAATCTTTTGGCGTGACGTTGATCGAAGCGATAGCGAGCGGGAAACCTGTTGTGGCAACCAGATGCGGAGGTCCTGAAGAGATCGTTACAACTGAGACGGGAGTGCTTGTGGAACCAAAAAGTGCAGGGGCGTTGGCGAAGGCTATTGCTGACGTGGCTGGCAACCTTAGCCGTTATAACCCAAAGTGCATATCAGAACATGCTAGAAATAAATATGGCTTCGATGCCGTTGTTGACCAATTGGAAGAATTGTATGAAGAGGCAATGGGGAAAAAGTCTTTATGAAAATCCTCGGCATCCACGACGGACATAATTCATCTGCATGCCTGCTGGTTGATGGACAGATTCATATGGCTGTTCAGGAGGAGCGGCTGCGGCGTGTCAAGAATTATGCAGGGTTCCCGGAAAAGGCCGTAGAATTCATTCTGCAGGAATCGGGGCTTACGATAAACGACATCGACCTGTATGCAATCGCAGGGCATGAAATGCCCGATCAGAACACGAAGGAAAGCAGACTTGCGCTTTATCGGGAATTCGGCATGCCGGGTTATCTCGAAAAACGCGGGAAAAAGTTGAAGAGACGGCAGATATATGATACCGCATTGCCTCCTTCGCTGCGCAGGAAGATCAAGGGCGCAATAGGAAAGGGGGCTCAAGAAGAAAAATTCAGCGGCAGGCTGGGAAGGGCGCTTGCGTTCGGTATCCCTGAGGAAAAGATTCAACCTGTGGAACACCATCTGGCCCATGCAGCGGCCGCATATTACGGGCAGGGGATCTATGATCGGGATATTCTAGTCCTGACGTGCGACGGCGAAGGAGACGGGCTCTGCGCAACGATAAATATCGGGGAAAAGGGAAGCCTCAAAAGGATCGCAGGTGTGCCGCGAAACGAATCCATCGGTAACCTCTATTCGGTAACGACCTTCATGATGGGGATGGTCCCGCTGGAGCATGAATATAAGTTGATGGGAATGGCGCCTTATTCTGATGAGAAGCGCGCTATCACAGTGAGCAAGAAACTGCATTCTCTTTTCACCTTCGGCGCGGCTGACCCTTATGGCTGGAGGCGCGCTGACGGTTGCCCGGATCTATTATATAGCTATAGCTTCCTTCGAAACCTCTTTGAGCTCGACCGTTTCGACCATATCTGCGGGGGCCTTCAGCGATTTACAGAGGAATTTCTACTTCAGTGGGTGAAGAACTGCATTTCTGCAACTAGCATCAGGCGGCTGGCACTGAGCGGTGGTGTATTTATGAATGTGAAGCTCAACAAGGCGATCATGGAGCTATCTGAAGTTGAAAGTTTGTTTGTCTTTCCCTCTTGTGGGGATGAGACAAATGCAATCGGCGCAGCCTATGCGGCGGCGGCAAAAAATGAGGGATACCGGCAAATCAAGCCGATGAAAGAGTTTTATTTTGGTAAAGGTTACAGTAATGAAGAGGTGAAAGCGGCAGTTGACAATTTCCGCTTTGAGTGTCCTGTTTTCTGCGAACGCGTTGACGACATCGAGTTGCGTGTTGCCGAATTGCTTGCCGCGGGTGAAGTTGTGGCACGCTTCAAAGGCCGTGAGGAGTTCGGTGCGCGCGCCCTCGGCAACCGCTCGATCCTGGCTGATCCGTCAAATAATGAAGTAATCAAGGTGATAAACAGCATGATCAAATGCCGTGATTTCTGGATGCCCTTTGCGACCTCTATGACCGATCACCAGGCCGACTCATGTCTCATCAATCCAAAGAAGGTTGAAGCACCTTATATGATTCTCACCTTCGATTCGACGGATCGTATCAGGGACTTCAAAGCCGGTGCCCACCCCTATGACCTTACGGTCCGTCCACAGGTGGTCTACCCGGATTGGAACCCGGACTACTACCGTTTAATCGAGGAGTTCGAACGGGTATCAGGGAAGAAGGGCGGCGTGCTCAACACTTCTTTCAACCTGCACGGTCACCCGCTCGTTAGTTCACCGGAAGATGCTTTTGATGTTTTCAATCGATCGGGGCTCAAGTATCTTGCGATCGAGAGTTATCTACTGAGAAAGACGTAGGACTTCAGCATTTTGAAAAATATACTTTTCATAAGCTATTATTTCCCTCCTGTGGGAGGGTCAGGTGTACATTATCCGTCTAAGCATGTCAAACACCTAAGGTATTTTGGCTACAACCCCATCGTTCTGACCGTGTCACCCGAGGACTACTCGGGGCATTCGGAGCTCAGAATGCCCCTTGATGAGACACGGTGCGAGGACATACCGGGCGACATTGAAACCCATAAAGTGCGATCGCATCAGCCCTTCCGTCTCTTCAGGGTGCTTTCAAAAATTCGTCTCGAGTTTCTGAGGGAAATCTTCTTTGTGCCTGATAGTGCTATTACCTGGATTCTTCCTGCTGTTAGAAGAGGGCGTCTGATTGCAAGGGAAAAACCAATTGATCTGATTTACACCCATAGCCGGCCTAACAGCACCGCGATCATCGGATGGATTCTTAAGAAATTATTGGGCAAACCCTGGGTTTTGGACTTTCGCGACCCCTGGACAAATTATTTTCTTCAAACCCATCCCACAAAAATGCATTTTTGGGCCGAGCGTCATCTGGAGCAATTTCTGATAAAAAGGGCGGATCATGTAATTATGGTGACCCCGACCGCATTGGCTAATCTAATCGCGGAAAATGAATGCCTTACTTCTGAGCGGACGGCTTGCATTACGATGGGGTATGATAAGGAGGACTTTGATCGAACCGAAGCCACTCAGAAAAAAGGAAAGGACTTCACTCTTTTATATCCCGGCGTTTTTTGCGGTGCGCCATCGCTTAATCAGTGTGAGAGAGGTAATCTTACTGAGCGACTATGGCGCAAAGTTCGGGGTCGGCTTTCTTACCGGCACAGAAATTTCGATCGACTGACTCACTCTCCGAAATTTCTGCTCGATGCGATGCGGGAACTTTTTGCGGAAAGGCCGGAATTGCGGGACCGCCTAAAGTTTTTGCACATCGGGCCGTTCAGCAGTGAAAACAAGCGCTATGCGGAATTGATGGGTCTTTCTCAGAATGTAGAATTTCTCGGCTATCATTCGCACGCGGATGCGGTTAAAGCAATGAAACAAGCTGATGCACTTTTTATCTGTCTCGCCGATTCGCCTGACGGCGAGCGTAACGATTGTGTCCCGCAAAAGGTTTATGAATACATGGGTGCCCGGAAACCCATTCTGGCACTGGTTCCGGAGGGAGATGCGCGGGATTTTCTCGAAAAGGCCGGCACTGCAGTCATTTGTCCTCCCCGCGATATCTCGGCAATCAAGAATGCCCTTATATCTCTGATCGAAGGCGACGCAAGGATTGACCCAAACGATGAATTTATTCGGAATTTCGAGTGTCGCAATATCACAGCGAGACTGGCGTCTGTATTCGATCGTCTCACTAGAGTGTGAAGAGGTGTTTGTGCAACCACTGGTCCATATCATTATCTTGAACTACAACGGCAGAAAGTGGCTTGAGGCGTGTTTTAAATCATTGCTTCAGACGGCATATGAGAACTATAAGGTGATGCTCGCAGACAATGGTTCTAATGATGGAAGCATTGAGCTTGTGAGGCGCAAATTTCCACAGGTGGAGATCATCGAAAACAAGGCTAACCTCGGTTTTTCTGAAGGGAATAATGTGGGCATTAGAAGAGCGATGTCCTTGGGAGCGGAGTATGTGGTATTGCTCAATAACGACGTTAAGGTTGATCCCCGCTGGCTGTCCGAGATGGTGAATGTGGGTGAAAGCGACGAGGATATCGGCATCCTTGGGGCGGTGCAACTGAATTATGAGGATGACGAATTCAATAACTGGACCACTGCAGCTCTAAATGATCACCTGGAGGAACTTGCCGCTCCTGAAAAGGCCCGTCAGTGGATACCGGTGGCGTGGGTGGAGGGCTCGTGCTTCGCTGTAAAACGAAGAGTCTTTGATGAGATAGGGCTGCTGGATGCGATATATTTTTCCTTTTACGAAGAGATCGACTTTTGCCGCCGCGCCCGGTATCATTGCTATAAAATAGGCCTTGTGCCGCGCAGCCGGATACATCATCACCGAGGGGGCAGTTGGGAATCGGACCCCGGCAAGAAGCGCGAACGGGATTACCACTGCGATCTAGGGCAGTTTATATATACGCTCACGGATCCGGGACGGTCCTTGATTGGCAACGTGGGAGCGCATTTCGTCGCCTTCGGAATAAAAATTAAAGATCTCTTCAGGAGCTTCAGCCTTGATCGTGCATGGGACTTGTTAAGAATGCAGAGAACGCTCATGAGGAATTGCGGCTCACTACTCGATAAATGGAAGCATGATCGTAATCGTCTGAGGGAGGCGTAGCGTGGCAAAGCAGAAGGCGTCTGTCGTAGTTCCGACTCGAAATCGGGCGGACTTATTGCTTACATGCCTTGATGCTCTTTCAAGGCAAGATATCGATCTTCAGTCTTTTGAAGTGCTTGTCTGCGATGATGGCAGCGCGGAAGATATCTTGTCTGCTGTTCAGCCGGTTTTGAATAGAGGTATGAATATCAGGATACTGCGGCAGCCCCCAAAAGGACCTGCGGCGGCTAGGAATCTTGGAATCAATAATTCCAGCGCCCCGATAATAATCTTTGTCGATAGCGACACCGTACCTGAACGTTCTATGATAAAAAGGTTGATGGAAAGCCTCGAGTCTCAGCCGAATTGGCTCGGGGCGGAAGCGATGATCGAGCCGATTGGCGGTGACGAAGGATTGTTGTGGGATGCCCCTTCTTGCGATAAGGGCGGTCGGTTTCATACGGCCGCAATTGCTTTTCGCAGAGAAGCTCTGATTGAAGCAGGCGGGCTGGATCAGGAATTCAAGCTTCCGGCATGTGAAGATGTTGAATTGGCGATGAGGATACTTCCTTACGGAGCAATAGGTTTTGTACCTGAGGCGGTTACATATCACCCCCGCCGTCCGATCACGCTGAAGAGCCACTGGTACTGGCGCAAACGCTGGAGGTATGTAGTAATACTTGCAAAGAGATACGGGATACTCGCGTTTCCCGAAAAGACCGCGGGCAGGTTCCCCCGCCTGAGAGTGGCAATTGCCGCCGTGATAACGTTGCCAGTGGGCAGATTCCTTGCGGGGCTGAAATACCTGACGCATGATCCCACAGAGGGGCTACTGGCATGCGGCTATGCGCTATTTGATATATTCTGCGGCGCTGTCGCTCTTCCCATGATTCTGTTTGATCGGGTCCCTGAACGAAAGAACTATGTGGATAAGGGAAAGCCCTGACTTGGCGATGAAAAACTTTGTTTTACAGTTGGCGTGCGGCAAGTTATAAAAAATGGAAACACAATCGAAATTGTCCAGGGGCGGCGTAATTATCTATGAATATACCAGAATCGGCAGTGGCGCTTGTGCTGGCAGTACCGAATGCCTTGCTTACCTTCGATATGGCCGTTAACGGTTATGGTATGACATTTCAATGTAGACTGTGCGGAAGCACGAATATCCGCGAGCTATTTATTGCGCAGGAATACCCTATTTGTAAATGCGGAGACTGCGATATCGTGTTTACCGGTAAATCCTTCAAAGCGGAAGAGCAGGCGGAATTTTACAAGACCAGATATTATGCCGCCGCTGCCGATTATGCAGCCAAACTAAAACAGTCAGCGATGAGCGACAACGAGGACCACCAGGAAAGAGTTAAAGCGATCTCAAAAATGATCCTCAAGAAAAAAGGTTCGGTTCTCGATGTGGGCTGTGCCGCAGGCGCACTACTTGCGGCCTTCAAAAGTGCAGGTTGGGAATGTTACGGAATTGAACCATCTGCGGATCTCGCAGCGTACGCACGCACTGCAGTAGGCTGCGAAGTCCATGAAGGGTTGCTGGAGTCAAGTGATCTTCCATTTAACAATTTTGATGCCGTAACTGCACTTCATGTTCTAGAGCACACCTCAAATCCTCTTGCTTTTCTGAAGCGTTGTCACAAACTCCTGAGGAAAGGTGGCATTTTGCTTATAGAGGTGCCGGACTTCGGCTCTACGTCAGCGCGTACCAAAAAGGAATCATGGTTACCGCTTTACCCGGACACGCATCTCTTTCATTTCACTGATAGAACGCTCATACGTTTATTAACAGATGCGGGGTTTCGTGTTGAAAGATTGCGCAGATATGGCGGATTAGGGGCCTTAGCGCCGACTGCCCTTAAAAGCGTCAAGGAAGAAAACTCGTTCTGCAATTTCACCAGTAACAGGACTTGCTCGATAGATCGCGCGAAAGAGTACATTTTTGTAATGCGGAAATATTTTTATCGGGTCCCTGCCATAAAAAAGCTGATACGTTACTTTTACTGGCATGTCTTTGGGATGAATGATTTTATGCGCAGCTACGCAAGGAAGATCTGATAGCGTCCATAATGCCGTCGGTTTATATCATAATTGTCTCCTATAACTCGAAGGAAGTGTTGCGAAGATGTTTGCAGTCCCTGCGTAAGCTGCATTACCCCACCTATCGGATTGTTGTTGTCGATAATGCCTCAATCGACGGGACGGTGGATGCAGTCCGCCCCGAATTCCCAGAGCTCCCTTTGATCCAGACCGGCGGCAACCTGGGCTATACCGGCGGAAACAACAGGGGCATGGAATATGCACTTTCGGAAGGGGCCGACTATGTTCTGCTTCTTAATCCCGATACCGTGCTATACAATTCCAACTTTCTCAAAGAGATGATTGGCTATATGGAGGCGCATGGAGAGACGGGAATATGCGGCCCTCGCGTTTTCCTCCGCGAGGGCGGGGTGGTGCAGAATACGGTACTCTTTCCTCCCGGCCTTTGGCGCAATATCGTCCATTGGATACGGTATCGAATGAATCCGGCCTTCGGCCATCTGTCGGCCGACAAGATCGTTGATGCGGAGGTGTTGAACGGAGTCTGTTTGCTGGTCCGTGCCGACTGCCTACATGATATAGGACTATTTGATGAGAACATCTTTATGTATATCGAAGACGTGGACATGCAGCATAGGGCCACTCAAAAGGGTTGGAAGATACGTTATCTGCCGATTGACAGCGTCGTCCATGAGCAAAAACGTGAAGGATATCACATGACGAGCTTCGTTAGTTTCCTTCTTAAACGCAATACGGTCTATTATCTTGTCAAGATTGGGAAGAGGTTCGACGCTGTGGGGTATGCTCTGCTGTCCCTCGTCATAATGTTTGGTCGGGCCTTGTCCCCCTTCAAGAGTGAGAGCACAGGCGAATATCTAGCATTCTGCAAGAGACTCGTTGCCGCTTACAAACAGATCTTGTTGGATCGCCCGCTGGGCAAATCTTTCGGACCTCCTTATGCGTAAGTCTGCAAGCACTTACATGAGACGTCCGGCTATTCGAAAGATACGCATGAAGAAGAATCTCCATACAAAGCGCAATATAATCCTCTGGCGAGAGCTGATAGCCTTATGTGTAATCCTTGCTGCCCAGCGAGTAAGTGGGACGCTTCAAACACTCACATTTGCTGTATTGATACTCTGGGCACTAAGGGGCCCGAAGCAGACAATCCAGGCGCTGTCCTTCTCTTGGCTCTTGGCCTTCTTGAACCCAGGCATATTCCCCTCCAGCGGGAGTGTTACGATCTATAGATGGGTGCTCATATTCGGCGGGTTTGCGCGGGTTGTCTTCGAAGTCTTACGCAGAAGGCCGCGTGTCATAAAAGAGATCCTTTACTTTCTGCCATTCGCGGTTGGCATCGCGGTTCTTTCGGTGTTTTACAGTTATGAGCCAATTATCTCTTTGTTCAAACTGATAAGCTTTGTAGTCGGTGGTGGAACGATTATTCTTGCTTTTTGTGTAACCGCTGAGGAGACTGAATACTGGAAGGCTTGGTTCACAACTTTTCTTCTCGCTATCATGATCATAGGGTTCCCATTCTATTATTCGGAACTCGGATATACTAGAAACGAGAGGGGATTTCAAGGCCTTCTGAGCCATCCCCAGTCATACGGTTTATTTCTGGCGCCCGCGATTGCATGGCTCGCGGGAAGATTTCTCTTTGAGAAAGAGCGTTCCGTATATGTTGTCGGTGGGATTACTATAGGAGTGCTTTCGCTTGTTGCAACGCAGTCTCGGACTGCCGCCTTTGCACTCTTGCTTGCCCTGGTGTTGACCCTGATGATGAGCATGGGCCACGCCCCTGGGAGGCGGCGTACCTTAATACGCACTCTTAAACATCCTCTTGCCGTATCTGTGTTCTGTTTTGGGATGATATTCGTGATATGGAAGGCGGACCTCTTGAGCGAACAAGCCCTTTCTTTCGTGAAAAAGGGTGTTGACACAGAAGGTTTTGTGAGTGTGTATAAGGCCTCGCGTGGCGACTTGATAGAGAGGTCCATGAATAATTTTTATCAATATCCGTTGACCGGCATAGGGTTTGGTCTCCCTTCCAGTCCGCAACTGCTTGAAGTACAGAAAGACAAGTGGGTCGGACTCCCCTTGGGGGCTACTATCGAAAAGGGCTTTTTACCTTCTGCTATATTGGAGGAAGTCGGTCTCATCGGTTCCGGTTTCGTAATGTTTCTTCTTTTCGCGCTTGTGTCACCCTTAATGCGTCGGGGGACGATCCCTGGCGTATGGCTTCTTATGACCTGCCTCACGATCAATTTGGGCGAAGAAGTATTTTTTTCGATGGGCGGCATGGGGCTCTATATCTGGCTGTTGATCGGCCTGACCAAAGTGATGTCGGAAAAGCCCGGTGAAGCGGATAATCTTCTGGCAAGATAGCCTCAGCATTCATCAGGCCCCCCTGATTAGAAATTTTGCCGAGCGACACGCCGAAACCTATCTTGTGGTCAGGAAAGGGCTCGGTGAAGCCCGTCGGCTTCTGGGATGGCAGAGCCCTAGTTTCGGTAGCGCCAACGTTATGATTTCTCCGGATCTTGAAGTGAAGAATCGGCTTATATCTTCTGATCAGGACGAGACGGTCCACATTTTTTCGGGCATCAGTGCCTATTCATTTGTTTATGAAGCTTTTGAACGCTGTTTGCCGGGTACGGCAAAGCTAGGGATCATGACAGAAAGCCACGACGGGCGGGGGATTAAGGGCATGCTGCGCTTTGCGAGAAGCTTCGTTGATGCTCGGAGGTGCGGGAGGCGGATCGATTTCATCCTCGCCATTGGGCACTTGGCAATGAGGTGGCATGAGATGTGCGGCTATCCCGCTGATAAGCTCTATCCCTTCGCATATTTTGTTGAAAGTCCGTCTAAGTTGTCCCCTAGAATGGATAGCGAAGTAACGCAGCTTTGTTATGTCGGCCAACTCATTGACCGTAAGGGAGTAGATTTGCTCCTTGCATCACTTGCTCGGCTCAGGTATTTGAACTGGCGGCTCAGGATCGTGGGCGACGGGCCAAAAAAAGCGATGATCCAGTCGTCCGCAGTCGCATATGACCTCGCTGAGCGTCTCGTATTTATGGGCGCACTTGCCAACGATGTCGCGCTGTCTGTGATTGCCGGAAGCGACCTGCTCATTCTTCCGAGCCGTTGGGATGGATGGGGTGCCGTTGTCAATGAGGCTTTAATGCGAGGTGTGGCGGTCGTTTGTACTGATATGTGCGGTGCCGCGGACTTAATACGCTCCGAAGAACGGGGGACCGTAGTAAAGGCAAATTCTATCGATTCGCTTGTAGGTGCCCTTGAGCGATGGATAAGAGGCGGACCAACTGGCGCAGAACGCCGTCTGATTATCCGGAATTGGGCGAAGTGCATAGAAGGACGCACTGGGGCTGAATATCTCGACCGAGTAATTATTAATGTCTCCGGCAAAGGAGGGCGACCTGAAGCGCCGTGGCTTGGCTAAAGAGGGATTAAAGGTTGTTTCAGAGTAACAATAGGGCATGAAGATCTTACATGTTGTTCCGTCGTTGTCCTTGCTCACTGGCGGACCCTCAAAATCTGTCCCGGCATTATGTGATGCGCTGGCAAAATCCGGACATGAGGTTGTCCTTTTTTCCACGTGTTGGCCTGAGCGTAACCAGCAAAGTTACTTGCGAGACTGTATGAAAATAACGGATGGCCTCCAGATAAATCTTTTCTCAACCGTGTCTGTGGCATTATTCCCCAATTTGCCGTACTCCCCTTCTCTGTTAGAGGCCGTAGCAGTCAATTATAAGCATTTCGATATCGTACACGTCCATAGCTTATGGAATCCCATTGCGACATTTGCAATGAATAGACTTCGCAGACGAGGGATGAAATATTGCGTAACGCCACGAGGCATGCTTGATCCTATTGTATTTGATAAAAGACGATGGAAAAAGAAACTTTGGGCAACAGTATGGGAACAAGCAAACATTGAAGGGGCGTCTTTTATTCATTTTACGGCGCAAGAAGAAGCGCGAAGAGCGCATCATTGTAATTGGCGAATTAACAACTCAATCGTAGTTCCGAACATTATTGATGTTGATGAATGGAAGTCATTACCCTCAAAGAGTCTTTTTGAACGTAAGTTTCCTATGACGCAAGGGCGGGAGATAATATTATTTGTGGGGCGAATAAATTGGGTGAAGAATCTCGATAAGTTGCTGGATGCCTTTGCTCTCGTGCACAAAAAACGGCCGTCTGCGATGCTCGTATTTGTCGGGCCGGACAACGAAGGATACGCCAAGGTCATATGGAAGAAAGCCGAAGGGCTGGGGTTACACAAACACATTCTTTTTACTGGAATGCAAAAAGGTGAAATGCTGAAGTCTGCATATGCCTGTGGTCGCGCATTTGCGTTGGTATCGCAAAAAGAAAATTTCGGGTTAAGCGCAGCAGAGGCACTCGCAAGCGGCCTCCCTATCGTCTTAAGTGAGGGTGTAAATATGGGCATGGAGTGGGTCGCGAACAATGTTGTGAGACGCGTCAGCACTCTTCCAAATGACATAGCAAATGCAATCTTTACTATTCTAGAAACTACTTCCCATGGATTGCCTAATGCCGAGGCACAGGCTTTGGCATCGCGAGAATGGGGTGTCTCATCTCTCGGCAGACTCCTGGATGCATATGAATCTGCAATTGCCTGAAAGATTACCCGTAACTGTGCTTGTCGCTACGAAAAATGAAGAGGCAAATATTAAGCGCTGCCTAACAGCGCTTTCACCGGCTACTAAAATCATCGTCGTAGATTCACATAGCACAGATACGACTATCAAAATTGCTGAAGATTTAGGGGTCGAGGTTGTTCAATTCAATTATAACGGCAGATATCCTAAAAAGCGGCAGTGGGCTCTGGACAATGTAACGATCGACACGAAATGGGTCCTTCTTCTGGACGCAGACGAAGTCGTTCCAGAAGCTCTTTGGCGGGAAATATCATCCGCGACCAATACTATGTCGCCAAATGTGGCATATTTGATTACTAAGGAATTTCATTTCTTGGGACGGCCCCTTCGATTCGGAGGATTCTCTCATAGTGCCGTGCTTCTCTTTCAGAAAGGGAAGGCTAGATTTGAACACATAGTAGATGGGAATTCTGCAGGGCCTGACATGGAGATTCATGAGCGTTTAATTGTTGATGGGTCGATCGGAAGAGTCGGGCCCGCGCTTATTCATGAAGATTTTAAGGGAGTAGAAGCATATATCGCACGCCACAACTATTATTCGACTTGGGAGGCAAATGTGCGGCTCAAATTTCTTAGTGAGGGAAGCTGGGGGCATAATTCCGTAGAAGCGAAATTGGCGGGTAATGTTCAGGAACGTCGTCGTTTCTTGAAGGGAATAGCTGCAAAGGTACCTTTTGAATCATGGCTCTGGTTTTTTTACCACTTTTATTTTAGATTGGGTTTTCTCGAAGGCCGCCGCGGATTAATTGCCTGCCAGATAAGGCGTAATTATATTGAGCAGGTCAGAGCAAAAATATTTGAAATGCAACTAAGAAAAGAAAATGGCACCTGATTGTGTGAATACCTCGTTCAATGAAAACGAGCCGATCGTCTGCAGGCCCGAGGAGGCGCTCGATTGCTTCCTCAGGACGAAGATGGATGTGTTGGTTTTGAATGACTGGTTTGTGGATAGACGGTAAGGGGTCATGGGTTTTTGCCTATAACCAATTGCCTATAACCCATAACCTAGAGATACGCGAAAACAAGGTAATAGGCAATAGGTAAAGAGGTTAAGGGGCTTCTTGGACTCATGACTCCCGACTTTTAGACTTCTTGACATTCCTGTATAATGAAATCAGCCATGAAGACAAGAGAAGACATTCAGATATTGCTCTCTGAACTAAAAGATTCCCTCGAACACGACTACGGAGTCAGGGAGATCGGCCTGTTTGGCTCGTATGTGCGGGGCGATCAACGTTCAGGGAGCGATGTTGATATCCTTGTTGAATTCGAAAGGCCGGTGGGTCTTTTGGAGTTCGTCGGGCTGAAGTATTATTTGTCGGATATGCTCGAAATGCCCGTGGATCTTGTGATGAAAAATTCACTTAGGCCTGCAATAGGGCAAAGAATTCTTCGGGAAGTCATCTATGTCTGAGAAAAGAGAGATTGTTGACTACATCGCTGATGCTATTGACGCGATGAATAAGGCTGAGAAGTTTGTCGAAGGTATGTCATTCGAGATTTTCAAAGAGGATGATAAGACAGTGTTTGCAGTGATTCGTGCCCTGGAAGTGATTGGCGAAGCTGTAAAAAATGTTCCGGAGGAGTCGCGGGACGCTGCCGCGCATATTCCATGGAAGCAGATAGCGGGCATGAGAGATATATTGATTCATGAGTACTTCGGGGTTGATCTCGAGACACTGTGGCAAACAGTCAAGGTTAATATTCCCCAAACAAAACCGCTGCTTTCCGCATTTCTTGCAACACTGCAAAAGAATTAGTTTTATACCTTGTTTCGCATCCTCTATGGACAGAACAGGGGAGGAGCGGTTCACCCGCTCGATTGCTTACTCAGGACGAAGATGGATGTGATTGTGCTGAATGACTGGTTCATTAGTCGAAAGGCAGTCGAATAGTCGAGAGTCGAAAGACAGTCAAAGGCACTTAGCAATCAAACATGAAAATACAGAGGTTTGAAGATATTATTGCCTGGCAGAAAGCAAGGGAACTGGTCGCGGAGATCTACAGACTGACGAATGCCTCAGAAAACTTCAAAAAAGACTTTGGGCTTAGAGAACAGGTTCGCAGGGCGGCTGTTTCCGCCATGTCAAACATTGCCGAGGGGTTTGGTCGCAATAGTGACAAGGAGATGGCGAATTTTCTGAATATTGCCAGTGGATCGTTATCAGAAGTTCAAAGCCAGATTTATGTTGCACTCGACCTGCAATACATCGGGACAGATTCTTTTGATACGGTTTATTCTTTAGCAGGTGAAACAAGCCGGCTTCTTACTGCTTTCATGAAATATCTCCGAAAGCCAACCAAATGACCCCTAACCTCCCAGACTCTCGACATGTTCGGACTTAAATGACTGTTTCTATTATCACCGCCGTATTTAACAATGCGCAGCATATCGCTTCCTGCCTCGAAAGCATTCACTCCCAGTCCTGGCCCGGCATCGAACACATCATCATCGACGGTGGGTCTACTGACGGAACGCTTCAGGTCATTGAAGAAGTCATGAGTCGAGAGTCCCGAGCAACGAGTCAAAAGGACAGTAAAAGAGTCGAAGAGTCGGGTGTCAAAGGGGTGAGGGTTATAAGTGAGCCCGACAACGGCATTTACGACGCGCTCAACAAGGGTATAAAGCTGGCGACCGGAGACGTGATCGGCTTCCTCCACGCCGACGACATTTATGCAGATAAAACAGTCATAGAAAAAGTGGCAAAGGCCATGACTGAAAGCAATGTAGACAGCTGCTACGGGGATCTGGTGTATGTAAAAGACAGCGAACAAGCTATCAGGCCGACAAGCTTACAAGCGGCAAGGCAAGACAGCGAACAAGCTAACAAGCCGACAAGCTGGCAAGCCTGCAAGCCTGCAAGCGATTCACGATTCACGGTTGTGCGTTACTGGAAGTCGGGGCCTTATGAGAAGGGGCTTTTCAAAAAAGGCTGGATGCCTCCGCACCCCACTTTTTTTGTGAGGCGCGAGGTGTATAGAAGGTTAGGAGCCTTCGATACCGGACTCAGGATCGCAGCCGACTACGAACTGATGCTAAGGTTCCTCTGGGAAAATGATATCTCGACGTGCTACATCCCCGAGGTTCTCATAAAGATGCGGACAGGGGGCGCAAGCAACGGAAGCCTCCGAAACATTCTTAAAAAATCGGCCGAGGACTATAAGGCGATGAGGATGCACGGGCTTGGCGGGATGACGACGCTCTTCCGAAAGAATTTGTCGAAGATACCGCAATTTTTTAAAAAAATCGGGTGATAGGTCATAGGACAAAGAAAAGGTAATAGGATAAAAACAGGTGATAGGCAATAGGTCAGGGATGATAGGTCTTTACCCATTACTCATAACCAATGACCAAGTCTTTGACCCATAACCAGTCTTTATACCACTTTTTAATTCAGCTTGTTGATATTCAGGAAATAAGTTAGAATGACAAAAGGAGTGTGATGAGATGTCACTGATGGACCGGATTGAACTTAATCCCAGGGTTTGTAACGGAAAACCCGTAATAAGGGGCACTCGGATTCCCGTAACAGTAATTATCGAGCAGTTGGCCGAAGGGGATTCATGGGAGCAGATCCTTGCCGGCTATCCTGAATTAACCAGGGAAGACATACACGCCGCGTTGAAGTACGCGAAAGCTTCACTCGAGCATACCGAACTAGAACCCATCGGCAACTGAACCCGTGAGGCTTTATCTCGATCAAATGCTTCGACTTGAGGTCGCTGAGTCGTTGCGGCATGAGGGATATGATGTGATTCGTGCCTCGGAAACCGGGCACGCCCGCGCAGACGACTCGGAAATTCTGAAAACAGCTGTTGAAGATAATCGCATTCTTGTCACCCTTGATGATCATTTCGGCGACTGGGTGATACTTCCCCTTCAGGAGCATTCCGGAGTGATCCGGCTGAAGATCAATCCTACGACTTCAAAGAAAGCGCTAGAAGTGCTTTTGCCATTTTTGCGTCTTCACGCTCAAGAACGATTCAAAAATAATCTTGTTATTCTTTCGGAAAAACGTGCCAAATGGATTTCGACGGCGTAAGCCGTCCTACTGAGGCTCCGCACTTTTAACTTTTTAGCAATGCCTCCTGAAGAAGAAATTATTATGATCCTTTCACGGCCCTTGCATACGGCGGCCGGCCAAACGCGCGTCCGTGGCCTGACAGCGAAGGGTGCCGTCGACTACGATCGGCTGCTCCGCCTCGCCGACGACAACGGCGTCTCGCCTTTCATCTTCAGGAATCTGACTGGTGACGAGGGCATTCCCGGACCGGTTGTTGAGCGGATTCGTACAATATACTACCGGACGCTCAGTCGGAACCTCGGCCATCTGAAAGAGACGCTCAGGCTCGCAGGCCTTTTAGGCGCTGCGGGGATAGAGGCGGTCCCGCTGAAAGGGTCACTTGCTTCGGAGCTTTTCTTCGGAGATATCGGCAGATATCCGACTTCTGACATCGATATCCTCGTGAGACCCTTAGACCTCGGCAGGGCGCGGCAGGTACTGGAGGCTGCAGGTTACCGCAATGCCGAGAGAATCGCCTGGGAGGACCTGAAGGGTAGTACCTACCATGCGGTCATGACGAACGGCAGCTATCATATCGAGCTGCACTGGAACCTGGCGATGCGATACTTCAGCGTTGCCCCCGAATTTTGGTGGCAGAAGACTTCGCGCACGGTCCATGAAGGCCGGGAAATCATCGTTCTCGCTCCGGAGCGATATCTCCTTTATCTCATCTTCAGGGCCTTTGCGAAGGGCTTCTACCCGCTCAAGTATCTGGTGCTCGCTGCAGGACTCATCTCCTCGTCCGAAAAAGATTTCGACTGGCCGGCGTTCTCCGGTCTGGCCGGAGAATGCGGGATGGGCCCTCTGGCGGCCTTCACCCTCTCATTTCTCCGGAATGAGCTGGGAATCGATTGCCCCGCGAAGGTCATCGGGAGTTCCGCCGGCTACCGGCTTGTCGGAAGAATCGTCCTCTCGGGATTATTTTCCCCGGGTAGGAGGGTCCACGTGAGGATGCTCCTGTATGCCCTGCTCCTTCTGTCGCCGAAGAGGAGCCTTCCGGTGCTCCTCAGGAGGATCTTTCCGGGCTCAGGCGAGATCCGGCTCCGGTACGGCCTTCCGGCTAAATCGAAGACGCTCTATCTCTACTATCTTTTGAATCCTGTTTTTTTGATTACAAAAAGACAAGGTCATAGGTAAGAGGATAAGACAAAAAAAGATGAGGTGATAGGTGATGGGTGAGAGGTAATGGGGCCGATTGTTTACAGGCCCGAAGAGGCGCTCGATTGCTTCCTCAGGACGAAGATGGATGTGCTGGTGATGAATGGCTGGTTCATTAGTCGAAAGGCAGTCGAATAGTCGAGAGTCGAAAGACAGTCAAAGACTAAGGCACTTAGCAATCAAACATGAAAATACAGAGGTTTGAAGATATTATTGCCTGGCAGAAAGCAAGGGAACTGGTCGCGGAGATCTACAGACTGACGAATGCCTCAGAAAACTTCAAAAAAGACTT
>JAKAIZ010000164.1 GCA_021814065.1 Nitrospirota bacterium
CCTGAGGTATAGCCGATGGCTGCTCCACCGGTATTCTTGAGGGGTCTTTACCAGCCGCGCCCTCACAGGATTCAGATGTATGTATTTAACAAGTGAAAGCAAATAACTGTCGCGGTCGCATAGTATCGCTTTGTATCTGCCCTGAAAGAGATGCCCCACCGTCCCATATTTTCTATTAAACCGGCCGGTGTAGCTCTGGTTGATGCCCTGAAGTATCTTCGACAGAAGCGTCTTTCCCGTCTCCACAAGAAGGTGAACATGGTTGCCCATAAGAACATAAGCGTAGAGCCGGTACTTATACAGATTCTTATATCTGGCAAGCAGCTCAAGATATTTCCCGTAGTCTTCTTCGTCCCTGAATATCTTTTGCCTCTGGTTACCGCGGGTTATAACATGATAGAAAGCGCCTTCAAATTCTATTCTCGGCTTCCGTGCCATGCCATTACTCTATTGATTTTAAACTCAAATGTCAATAGTCAAGTCTGACCCCATTATTTTCATTATTCTCGATTCAGAAAGTTCCTCGGAATTGTTGCTCATGTCTTTATTCTCCTTTTTCTTGTTTGTCATTATATGTGCGTACAACGCCGGGCATGAGGGGCAGGGGAAATATAATTAATGAGAAAAAATCGACAGCTAATCCCCTGTCGCCTCGATGCCATTGTTAAACCCTCATTTTCTTTGTACTCTTTTAATTATCTTCTTTAGGCCGTTAATGTCTTCTGATTTTCCGTCCATTCTGTGAAGCATCCGATGGCAATTAGCACATACGGTAATCAAATCTTCTATTGTCGTGTTTCTAAGTTTCTTGTTTGTTCCCAGTGGGACGATATGATGACATTCGGCGAAGTCACTTCCAAGAGTTCCATAAGTTTTGGAAAAGTCAAAAGCGCAAACCTGGCAAATATAATCGTCCCGTTGTTTACAGAGTGTCGCAGCATGACTTTTTCTTTCTCTGCTGATATGACGACTTACTGCTTGGCGGTTTTCAACCGCCTGATATGTTTCATAATCTTGTTTTGAGGTATCTGTTGACACGGCCTCCGCAATCGTTTGAAAGAAGTCAACCGAACGCTCGACAAGCCTTTTGAATACGTTTTTTTGAAGACCCGTTGCGTCATATTGATAAATTCCATAGAAAAACTCACGATTCTCAGGATACCTTTCATAAATCGGATGGCCGAATCTTGACTTGGCAAGCTTCTTTGCAAGACGGTAATCCTTAGATTTGTCGTCCCAGTCTTTTAAGTAAATTGATAGATGTTTACCGAACTCACGATATACTGCCTGCGCGAGCTTTGCGATGCCTTCTTTCTCATATGAATAAAGACAATAGTAAATTTGTCTGTCTGTATGTGCCGTGAACCGGTCAAGCCAAAGTTCCCCGCGACATTGATAACCGGTAAACGTCCCGAGTGGCACAGCCCATCCATCTGTATTCGTCGTTCTTAGTTTTATTTTTTGTTTGAGACGGAATGGTGTTCCGATATGGCGATGACGCAATTCCGTGTGAACTGCATTTGCAAGATCACGAAGAAAGCTTTTGTCATTTTTTGTTTTCATTAGTTTTTCTTTTTAGGTTTAACATTCTTTTTTATCTTTCTTCTACATTTGCTGACTTTTTCAGTTTTATCTTGCTTACTGGTGTGAAAAATGAGCAATTTTGCCTCGTTTTCGGCGGCTGAGTGCAATATAACATGTTCCAGGGCCATATTATGCCGCAGCGATATAATTCGCCTGTTCTATTATTGCAAACAAGGGAAGTCATAGAATGATGACCTGCTGATGATTGAATTTCGGAATGATATCCCTCCTTTGCTACATTTTCCCCGCCACACAGCGTTATTTTATACCCGCCGGTCGGATAGTAGTCAAGAGAAAACGGCAATTGCAGGTATTCGTTTAGTTACGGGTGAAAGACAAGAAAGATTCCGGACAAGCCGGAATGACAAGATAGCTGCTTATGATTAGATTCTAATTTTGAGATAGGTTCTAATAACTGCCTGACCGAGGAATGATTCCGGACGAGTTTACCCGCCTCCGGCGGCGCCAAAGGCGACCAGAGCTGCAATGACAGACTCAATTTTTTAAGCGACATGCATTTCTTCCTTGACATGGCTGTAATGGCATTAGTTTGCTCTGGCGACAGATAGCAAAAAGGCAGTTCTGTTCAACCTTCCTTGCAATGACAAATCCGAGCGAACAAAAAAAAGACCGGCTTACCTTATCGCAAGCCGGCCGTTAATTACGGAGATGAATAAATTTACGCGAGCTGGGACATCAGCTTCTCTGATACCTGATTGATCGGCGGCGCGCCGTCGATAGTGATCACTTTAGGCCCGGTGATCTTCTTGAAATAATTTACCGCGGCCATGGTGCCCGTCTTTTCGTCATAATAGATTTCGTGCCTCTTGTTGATCGCTGCCGCATCCTGGTCGTCGGGCCGCGTCTTAAGGTCGCCGCCGCATACCCGGCAGACGAGCTTGCCGCCTTTTTCGACAGGCTTGATCGCATCGATATGGATATGGTTCGGATGGTTGTTGTCGTTGACGCAGAGCCTCCTGCCCATGATCCTGTCGGCTGCGGTCTTCCGGTCGAGCGCGATCTCCACCACATAGTCCAGTTTGATATTGGCGTCTTTCAGGGCCTTGTGAAGGGTCTCGGCCTGGACCACGTTCCTCGGAAAGCCATCGAGGAGCCAGCCTTTCTTGCAGTCGTCCTCTTTCAGCCTGTCGAGGATCATCGGGATAGTGATATCGTCCGGGACAAGGTCCCCCTTGTCGATATACGCCTTCGCCTTTTTGCCGAGCTCGGTGCCGCCGCTGATATTCTTCCTGAATATGGCGCCGGACTCCACGTGAGTAACACCATACTTCTTCTGGACAATCGCACCCTGCGTTCCCTTGCCGCTTCCGTTGGGACCGAAAATCAAGATATTCATACGTTCTCCTTTCCGTTTTTGAATTCCCTCTTCGATAATGAATGGGGCTATAATTCCGTGAGAAACTATAACAGAAATAGGCCAATTATTTCGAGTGGGACACCCTCCCTCATTCCGGATTGCGATTTACACGTTTCCGGTTATGCGGGTATAATCTCCCATGGACCTTTATCTGATCGATGGAAATTCGTACGTCTACCGTGCATTTTACGCCATAAAAAGCCTCACGAACTCGAAGGGTTTTCCGACGAACGCGATATACGGCTTCACGAACATGCTGCTGAAGATCATAAGAGAAAAAAAGCCCGACGGGCTGGTCGTCTCGTTCGACTCTCCGGCGCTGACCGAAAGACACAGACTATACGGGGAATACAAGGCCCAGAGGCCCGAGACGCCTTCCGATCTGGTCACCCAGCTGCCTTATATCAGGAAAATGATATCCGGCTTTCGTATCACGATCTTCGAGATGCCCGGCTATGAGGCCGACGACCTCATCGGTACGATAGCCAGGAAGGCTGCCGAAGAGGGGCATGAGGTATTTATTGTGACTGCCGACAAGGACATGTTGCAGCTCGTGGACGACCACATCAGGATTTATGACCCGATGAAGGAGAGGGTCCTCGGTCCCGATTATGTCAGGGAGCGGTTCGGCGTCGGCCCGGAGAGGGTAACTGAATTCATGGCGCTGATGGGAGATTCGGTGGACAATATCCCCGGGATCAAAGGCGTCGGTGAAAAGACAGCGAAGGAGCTCCTCTTGCTCTTCGGCAGTCTCGACGAGCTTCTCGATCACCCCGAAAGGATAAAAAGGGAAAAACTGCGTAAAATGGTATCCGAAAGCAGGGAGATCGTCCAGTTGAGCAGAAAACTTGCGACGATAGACACCTCGGTGCCGATCGATGTCGCCCCGCAGGAATTCAGGCTTCGGGAGCCGGACTGGCTGGCGCTCCTGCCGCTCTTCCGGGAATTCGAGTTCACGAGCCTGATGAAACTCATCCCATCCGTAGAGACAGCGTGCGAATATGAGACGATCGGATTCATAGGGAGACTTCAGGAGGTCTTGTCTTCGGCAAAGAACGAAATCGCCTTTAATCTGGAGGCGACCGGCAGGAATCCGCTGACCGACAGCCTTGTGGGGATCGCCGTATGCACCGAAAAAGGAAAGGCCTCGTACATCCCTGTTGCACATGCTTACGAAGGGATGGGAAGACAGCTGGACAAGACTGAAGTGCTGCGGCATATCGGTGGGGTGCTCGGGAATAAAGAAATCGCAAAGATAGGGCATAACCTCAAATACGACATCATGCTCATGGGGAGGGAGGGCGTGGCAGTGGAAGGTATGCGCTACGACACCATGATAGCCGCCTATCTCTTAAATCCGAACAAGGCGACGCCAAGTCTCGGGGAGATTTCCTTCGAGTATCTTTCTAAGAGGAAAAAATCGTTCGCCGAAGTCCTGAAAAAAAGGGCTTCATTTGCCGGGGTGACCATAGAAGAGGCCACATCCTATGCCGCCGAGGATGCGGCGCTCAGTTATGAGCTGAAAGATCTCCTCTTCCGGAAGGTCCGGAGCGAAGGGCTCGAAAAGGTCTATTTCGATATCGAGATGCCGCTTATCGGCGTGCTTATCGAAATGGAAAAAGCCGGAATAAGGATCGACTCGGAATTATTGCGCCGCATGTCAGGAGCAATGGCGGTAGAGATAGAGAGTATTCAGAAGAGGATATTCTTCCTCTCCGGAGAGGAATTCAACATTAACTCCCCCAAACAGCTGAGCAGGATACTCTTTCAGAGTCTCGGCCTGAGCCCTACAAAGAAGACGAAGACCGGGTATTCGACCGGCATGGACGTGCTGGAAGAGCTCGCGGAAATTCACGAACTGCCGAGGGAGGTGCTCCACTACCGCAGCCTGACAAAGCTGAAGACAACCTACCTCGACGTCCTTCCCGCGGTGGTGAACCCGGAGACCGGCCGCCTCCATACGTCCTTCAACCAGACCGCGACCGCCACCGGAAGACTGAGCAGCACCGATCCCAATCTTCAAAACATACCGATACGGGGCGAATGGGGAAAACCTATACGCGAGGCGTTTATCGCCGAAGAGGGGAATATCCTGCTTTCGGCCGACTACTCCCAGGTGGAGCTTCGGGTGCTCGCCCACATGAGCGGAGACGAGGGGCTGATCGAAGCCTTCAACAGGGGGCTCGACATCCACGCACGGACCGCAGCAGAACTCTATGGGCTGCAGATCGACAAGGTGACGGATGAAATGAGGAGGACGGCCAAGACCGTCAATTTCGGGGTGATCTACGGGATATCCGCCTTCGGCCTGTCGGAGACGCTGAACATCGAAAGAGAAGACGCAAAGAGGTATATCACGCAATACTTCGACCGCCATCCGGGCGTGAGGGCATATACCGAAAGGGTGCTTGCGGAGGCTGCTGAAAAGGGGTTTGTGCGCACCCTTTTTGGAAGAAAGAGACCGGTCCCGGAGATCTTGAGTCATAACAGGAATACCAGACAGTTGGGCGAGAGGCTCGCGGTAAATTCGCCGATCCAGGGCACAGCCGCCGACATCATAAAACTTGCGATGATCAATATCTCCCGGAGACTAAAAATAGAGTCGCTTAAGGCAAGCATGATCCTTCAGGTCCACGACGAACTCCTCTTCGAGCTTCCGGCAAATGAGCTCGATAAAGTAAAGGTCCTGGTAAGGGAGGAGATGGAAGGAGCTGTGTCACTTTCAGTTCCGGTGAAGGTCGAGATAGGCCACGGTAGGAACTGGGCCGAGGCACATTAGGGGGTGTATTATAGTACGATATTTGGTAGAATAACGCCTGTACAATGAAAAAATCTGCCGAAAAGAATAAATCCATTGCCCCGGCAAAGAAGACCGGGCAGGGCAAACGCATATCTGTAAAAAAATCCAGTTCAATGATATCTGAAACAGCAAAGAAGGACGTGGGAAAAAAGCCGGCCGGCAAGCCGACCCGATCAGTGAAAAAGACGAAGAAAGCAGCAAAGCCTTCTCCAAAATTAGCGGAAAAAATAACAAAACCTTCTCACATGAAAAAAACCGGCAAGGGGCCGTCTGAGACCGCGGGAAAGGCATCCTCTTCAGCGGTAAAGATAGCGTCCCGGGGTTCCGCCAGGAAAAAAGCTCCTGCTAAAACAGCGGCAAAGAGAGTCTCCAAAAAGCCGTCGAAAATACCGGCGGGCAGTTTTTCCCCTACGACTAAAATACCGGCTAAAGAAACAAAGTCCATGAAAACTAAAAAGAAGGCTTCCCTGCCCCGGGCCTTTGCAGTGCCGAAAGCCGGCCCCAGAGAATTGCCCGGGGAATACGGAGAAAACGAGGTGATCCTTATGTCGGTGGACCCGCACGTGATATTCGTCGACTGGGAGATAAAAAAGGAGCAGGTACCAGATGGGGGCACACCGATCATTATGAGGGTGTTCGACGTCACTTCCGGTGAAAGGTCTTGGGAATTCCACCGCGACAGATTCTTCGATATGCTTTTGGACGGACGCATAGGAAGCGGGTTCTTCGAGATCGGGATGCCCGGCAGGGAAGTAGCAATAGAGATAGGGCTCTGGCAGGGCGAAAAATTCTCTGCCGTGTTGAAGTCCGAAAAAGTGTCGATGCCTGAGCTGGTCGTCCCCGATGAACTCGGCATCGCCCAGAAGCTGTTTGACTCCGGGGTGCCCTCAGGCTACTGATCCGCAACTGGTGGCTGCTAAATTGTGTTTTCCGTCAGTATTATTGTATTATTAAAGTTGATTTACAGTGAAAAGTTCGCTGAAAGTCCTTGTTTTTAAATGGATAGCGAGCATACTCCACTTGGTCTTTCCGCGGGGTTAGCGAGCGTATTAAGGATGAAAAAAGAGCTGAAGGAAAAGATGTTGAAGAAGGTCACAGACGGGAGACTTTCATGCGCGGCGGCACGGGAATTGGCTGAGGATTTCGGCATTTCCTACAAGGAAGTCGGCGCTGCTGCCGATGAATTGGGCATCAAGATCAAAGATTGTCAGCTTGGCTGCTTCTGATGGGCACCGAAATTTATCTCTTTGAAATCGCCCTTACGTTTTATTTCGCAGCGTCGATCGTCTGCGTGCTGGAGCTCTTCAAGAGCACGAAGACGAGTTCGACCATCATGCTCAGTCTTGCGGTGATAGGGTTTCTTTTCCATACCTCAAATATCGTTGCGCGCTATGTAATTTCCAGCCATATACCGATCGCCAACCTGCATGAGGCCTCCTCGTTCTTCGCGTGGTGCATCGTGCTGATATTCCTCTTCCTCGAATACCGTTACAAGATAGGCCTTCTCGGGTCGTTTATCATGCCTATCGTATTCCTGGTGATGCTCTCTTCCTCGATGCTTCCCCGCAAGATGGAGCCGCTGAGCCCGGTGCTTCAAAGCTACTGGCTCGGGATCCATACGGTGCTCGCCTTTGTCGGGGATGCCGCCTTCGCGATGGCCTTCGGGATAGGGATCATGTATCTCCT
>JAKAIZ010000165.1 GCA_021814065.1 Nitrospirota bacterium
GTTTGCCCTTCATGAACTAAGTATACCGGACTCAGAATTCGGGAAACTTATTTTTATTCTCGACGACGGGTTCCAGCATCGGGGCCTTTTCCGTGACACTGACATCGTGCTGATCGATGCAGAAGACCCCTTCGGCAGAGGGAAGCTGCTGCCCCTGGGGCGGCTGCGGGAGCCGGTTGCCTCTCTGGGCCGTGCGGATATCATCGTTCTGACAAAAACGGTCGAACCTCATGAGGGCGGCCGCGGCAGGCTTGACGATTTGTGCAAGGAGATAAGGAAATATAATCATCACTGCAGTATTTTTCGCGCCGAACATAAGCCTCTGTCATGCAGATTTCCCGACGGCAGCGAGAAGCCGATAGACTGGATATCCGGCAAGAAGATCTTTGGATTTTGTGCGCTCGGCTCCCCTGAATCGTTTCTTGGGACGCTCCGTTCGTCGGGGGCCGAAGTCGCCGGATTTCGTTCGTTCCGGGACCACTATGCATACAGATGCGAGGACATTTCCGCGATAAAAACAGAAGCCGAAAGGACCGGCGCCGGGTGGATTGTTACTACTGAAAAGGATATAATAAAGGCCAGAGACCTTGATCTGCCCGGCAATGTCGCCATAGTAGCTATCGCATTCTCAGTCGAGGATGGATTTTACGACGGGATATTCGGTAGGCAGATCGGATAATTGTGTTTTCCGGAGGATAAGGGTGGTCAGGTATATAAACGTCAAGAGCAGGGCGAGAACGGAGTTCATCGACATAACCGATAAGGTCCAGGAGGTCCTGAAAGAGGCGGGTATCGTGAGCGGCATCTGTTATCTTTACGTCCCTCATACAACCGCCGCGATCACCGTTAATGAAGGGGCTGACCCGAGCGTTCAGCGCGATATCCAGGCCGTCCTGAACAAGCTTGTCCCATTCGAAGGCGATTACCACCACAGGGAAGGGAATTCTTCGGCGCATATCAAGGCCTCTCTGGTAGGCATCTCGGAGACAGTTTTGGTCGATGAGGGGCGGCTGGTTCTCGGAACATGGCAGTCGATTTTTTTCTGCGAGTTCGATGGGCCGAGGCACAGAAGGGTTGCGTTGAAATGCCTGGGAGACAAGAAAAGCAGCTGAAGCGCTGATCCTTTTTTGCTTTGAGGGGAGATGCCCGAAGACAATAATTTTGATGAACTCTCCTTCTTGCGGGGCGAGATCAGGCGACTGAGGCATACCCTGAATGTATTGACCCCCGGAATCGAGGTTGTTCTCAGAAGGCGGGGTTTTCGCATCTACAAGAAAGATCCCTCCGACGACCTGCTGCTCCCTGCAACTGCATTCCTCGATGAGTATTACCGGCTTCTGCAGAAATACTCCTTTCGTTTGTTCCTGCGCGACGTGATAAAAGACCAGGATTCCTTTACCGCCGAAAAGGTGTCTCGGTATGCAACATCCGGGGTTACCGATCAATACATCGAATGTCTCGTGCGTATCGGGCTGGCGGAAAAACGGGGTTCGGGATACAGTCTCGCCAGACATATTAAGAGCTTCGGTGAGACCCTCGAGTGGTATTTCGCCGAGCTGCTGAAGAGGGAGTTCGGCGCCGAGGCGGTCCGCGGGGTAAAGTTCAAGAGGCCGAAGATCGGGGGCGATTACGACGTGATCGCGAAGTTCGACGGTTCACTCCTGTATGCCGAGGTCAAGTCTTCGCCGCCCAAACAGATCTACGACAATGAAATATCGGCGTTCCTCGACAGGATCTCGGACCTGCGCCCGGAGATCGCCGTATTCTTCATGGATACGGAACTGAGGATGAAGGACAAAATCGTCCCGATGTTCGAGGCGGAGCTGAGAAGGAGGCATCGCAGGACGCTTGAGGTCCTGCGTATCGAAAAAGAGCTCTTTCAGATACGGGACAGAATATTTATAATAAACTCGAAAGACAGCATCCTCCGCAATATCGAAACAGTGCTGAGCCGGTATTTTAGAGCCCGGGGCGAAGTCGGGGAAAGGCCGTTCGTAATGTCCTGAGAAAACCGGTATAATAGCGGTAGATAATTCAGACGCAAAAAAAAGAACCGACAATATTCATACAAGGAGGGCTTGATGAGCACCAGCAGACTTAAGGAAGTTGTCGCGGCGGAAAAGGATGGCATCAAGATCAAGGATCGCAAAGGCCTTTCGGCCTTAATGGACGGACTTATCCATGAGGCGGTCTTTGCAGAGGAAGAAAAAAAGAAGGGACTTTTTCTCCTCATCAAGGAAATCGCAAAGGCATGCGGCGCGGTTCCTGCCTCCATCCAGGGTCTGTATGAAGAAATGGGGAAGAACTATCCGGGTTTTACCGTACCGGCAATGAATATACGTGGGCTGACTTACGATTCAGCGAGGGCTGTCTTCAGGAAGGCCCTCGAAAAAAAGGTGGGCGCCTTTATCTTCGAGATCGCCCGCTCCGAGATCGGCTACACGAAGCAGAGGCCGCTGGAATACGCCGCAGTCGTCCTTGCCGCAGCGGTGAGGGAAGGTTTTCAGGGGCCCGTCTTCATCCAGGGCGACCATTTCCAGCTGGTCAGAAAGAATTTCCTCAGCGACCCTTCCGCCGAAACCGGCTATGTAAAGGGGCTGATCAGGGAAGCGATAGATGCCGAGTTTTACAATATAGATATCGATTCATCGACGCTCGTCGATCTTGAAAAGCCTACCCTGAAGGAACAGCAGAGGCCGAATTTCGAAAAGACCGCCGAACTCGCTGCGCTCATCCGTGAGATACAGCCGAAGGGCATCGAGGTTTCGGTCGGCGGAGAGATCGGGGAGATAGGGAAAAAGAACAGCACTCCCGAAGAGCTCAAGGCATATCTCGACGGCTTCAGGGAAACATTTAAAGCGGGAAGAGGGCTGAGCAAGCTCAGCGTACAGACCGGGACCTCCCATGGGGGCGTGGTCCTTCCCGACGGCACCCTCGCAAAGGTGAAGATAGATTTCGAGACCCTCAGGCTGCTGTCGGATATGGCAAGGAAGAATTATGGCCTTTCAGGGGCGGTCCAGCACGGCGCCTCCACGTTGCCGGAGGAGGCCTTCCATATGTTCCCTGAGACAGGCACCTCCGAAGTCCACCTTGCCACCGGATTCCAGAACATCATCTACGACAGCAGACATCTTCCGGCCGATTTCCGGGAGGAAGTCTACAAATTCATCAAGTCCGAGTACGCCAAAGAGAAGAAGGAAGACCAGACAGAGGAGCAGTTCATCTACAGTACGAGGAAAAAAGGGTTCGGCCCGATGAAAAAAAATTGGTGGAACCTGCCGGCCGCAATCAAGGATCCCATTATGAAGGAGCTCGAGGATAAATTCGGACTTCTCTTCGACAAGCTGAAGGTGGGTGGCACCGTTGACATCGTCCAGAAAACGGTGAAGACGCCGGTCGTTAATAAAGAGATAGATATGTCCCTTCTCGGATAAGAAGCCCGCTTATTAAATTTTAGAAGAATTCCCTGCGGCAGGCCGGCCGGGTCCGGCCTGCTGTCGGACCCGGGCTGCGAGATCATCTTACAGTTCTCCCTTATGATTCCGTAACATTCTCAGCCACGACTAAAACCACGGTTGTCTTTAGCCTGTTTTGATATTTAGCTATTTCAGTGGGCCATTCTGCACGCATATTCAGGCGGACAAGGGCACTCCTTCTCTTTTACCGTTAATGGCGCGATAATATGTTTACGCTATACATGGCGAGTGGCTGCGTGTCAGTATACTTGACAAGACATTACTAAGGTTATATGCTATGAAGTAAGACAAACTAAAGGAGAACCAATGGCGCCGCAAGTGAAGGATTACTACGAGATACTCGGGGTCGATAAGAAGGCCTCTCAGGACGAGATAAAGAAGGCTTTCAGGAAGCTCGCCCGAAAATACCATCCTGACCTGAATCCGGGAGACAAGACTGCCGAGCAGAAGTTTAAAGAGCTAAACGATGCGTACGGGGTACTTGGCGACGAGAAAAAGCGCACCGAATACGACCAGTATGGCCGTTCACCCTTTGAAAGCGGAGGCCCCGGATTCGATTACAGGACGTACACATCGGGTGACAGGTTCGATTTCGGCGGTTTCGGCGATATCTTTTCGGATGTGTTCGGCGCCGGCGGAAGGACCGAAACATTTGCGGCGAGAGGCCCTGACATGGTCATGGGGCTCGAGCTCACCCTTGAGGAGGCCTTTTCGGGTGTGACAAAACCGATATCGTTTGTGCGCGAGGTCCCCTGCAGGAGCTGCGGCGGAACAGGCGCGGAGACTTACCAGCAGTGCGACAAATGCAAGGGCACCGGGAAGGTCTCTTCATCGAAAGGCTTCTTCAAAATGTCCCAGTACTGCAGCGCCTGCGGCGGAACAGGCCGGAAGGCGACCAAGATCTGCGGCGCATGCAGGGGAACCGGCCGCACGATGCATACCGAGTCGCTCAAGGTGAAGATACCGGCGGGGGCCGATACCGGCTCCAAGGTCAGGATCAGGGGAATGGGCGGCGCAGGCCAGGGCGGCGGACCCTCGGGCGATCTGCAGATAGAGATCAAAGTCCGCGACCACCCGATATTCAAGAGGAGTGGAGACAATATTCTGCTTGATGTGCCGGTAACAATCGGAGAGGCGGCGCTCGGCGCAAAAATAGAAGTGCCTACTATAGACGGGGCAGCTGCAATGACCCTTCCGCCCGGCACCCAGGGGGGACAGAAGTTCAAGCTCTCCGGCAAAGGGTTTCCTTCAACCAGGACAGGCCACAGGGGTGATCAGCTGGTCACGATAAGAGTCGCCGTGCCGAAGAAAATTACCGACAAGGCCAGGGCAGCCCTTCAGGAAGTTGAAGCACTTTACGGCGAATCGCCGCGGAAGGGAATGGTGAAGAAGTCATGAACAGGAAGAACAAAGAACAGCCCTTGTACCTGATAAGCGTAGTTGCGGAAATGCTGAGCGTCCATCCGCAGACACTGAGACTCTATGAAAAAGAGGGGCTCATCAATCCCCGAAGGACAAGGAAGCAGAGGCGCTATTCCGAAAATGACGTCGAAAGACTGAACCTTATCCTGCAGCTTACACGGGAACTTGGGGTGAATAAGGCGGGCGTCGACATCATCCTCAGGATGCGCCGCCGGCTGGAGGTCATGCAGAAAGAGATGGAAGATATGATGGGTTTCCTGGAAGACGAGATCAGAAAGGATTTCAGAGAAAGACTGAGGAAAGAATTACGGGAAGAGTAAGGAGAAATCATGGATAAATTTACGATAAAGAGCCAGGAGGCAATACAGAACGCGCAGGCGTTCGCGGAAAGGAAGGGCCACCAGCAGATAGACGTCGAGCATCTGCTCTGGGTACTCCTCGATGATGACGAGGGCGTCGCCTCTCAGATGCTGAAGCGCATAGATATCAAGATCGAGGTGCTTCAGAAAGACGTTGAGGCCGCAATCGACAAGATGCCGAAGGTCGTCGGCGCCACTGCGGTCGGTCAGATCTATATCTCTCCGCGACTAAAGGATGTCCTGGATCGCGCGCAGAAGGAGGCTGACCATCTCAAGGACGAGTTCGTCAGCGTCGAGCACCTGCTGCTCGGTATTTTGGCGGCTGCCGGACCGGCCGCGGACCTTCTCAAGAGATACGGTGCGGACGCTACGAAGCTCCTATCGGCGATGAGGGAAATAAGGGGTTCGCAGCGCATCACCGACCAGAACCCCGAGGAAAAGTACCAGGCGCTCAAGAGATACAGCAAGGACCTGACCGAACTCGCCGCAAAGGGCAAACTCGATCCCGTCATCGGCAGGGATGAAGAGATCAGGAGGATAATCCAGGTCCTCTCGAGGCGCACGAAGAACAATCCTGTGCTGATAGGCGATCCCGGCGTCGGCAAGACGGCGATTGCAGAGGGTCTCGCCCAGAGGATAGTCGCCGGTGACGTGCCGGAGACGCTGAAAGACAAGAAGGTGGTGTCGCTCGATATGGGGGCCCTGATCGCAGGCTCGAAGTTCAGGGGCGAATTCGAGGACCGGTTGAAGGCGGTGCTGAAGGAGATTGAGGAGGCCGAAGGAAAGGTAATCCTTTTTATCGACGAACTGCATACTCTCGTGGGCGCAGGGGCTGCGGAGGGGGCCATAGACGCGTCGAACATGCTGAAACCGGCGCTCGCAAGGGGAGACCTTCGCTGCGTCGGCGCAACCACCGTCGCAGAATACCGGAAATATATCGAAAAGGACAAGGCACTCGAAAGAAGGTTTCAGCCCGTGCTGATAAAAGAGCCTTCGGTCGAAGACACCATCTCGATACTGCGTGGTCTAAAGGAGCGTTACGAAGTCCATCACGGCGTAAAGATCAAGGACGCCGCCCTTATCTCGGCCGCGGTCCTTTCGCACCGGTATATTACAGACCGTTTCCTGCCCGACAAAGCGATCGACCTTATCGACGAGGCGGCATCAAAATTGAGGATGGAGATCGACAGCATGCCGGTCGAGCTGGACGAGATCGAACGAAGGCTGAGGCAGCTGGAGATCGAAAAGCAGGCGGTGATGCGCGAGGAGTCGAAGGAATGCGGCGAGAAGCTCGAAAAACTGAAACGCGAGATGGCCGAGCTCCAGGTGCGGCGCGATGAACTGAGGGCACAGTGGCTTTCGGAAAAGGAGATCATCGCAAAGATACGCGGTCTGAAGGAAGAGATCGAGAAGACGAAGATCGAATCAGAAAAGGCGGAGCGGGAAGGCGACCTGGCCAAGGCGGCCGAGTTGCGATATGGAAGGCTGCTCGAACTCCAGCAGTCCCTCGACTCCGAAAGCGCCAAACTGCGCGAGGTCCAGTCAAATAGAAAGATGCTGAAGGAGGAAGTGGACGAAGAGGACGTCGCAGAGGTCGTCTCCAAGTGGACCAGTATCCCGGTTTCCCGCATGCTCGAAGGCGAGGTGCGGAAACTCCTCACCATGGACGACCGGCTCAGGATGAGGGTGGTCGGCCAGGACGAGGCGATCGAGGCGGTCTCCAACGCGGTCCGGAGGGCACGTGCCGGCATCCAGGACCCGAACAGGCCGATAGGCTCGTTCATCTTTCTCGGTCCCACCGGGGTCGGCAAGACAGAGCTCTCACGGGCGCTTGCAGAATTCCTTTTCGACGACGAAAACGCGATGATACGTATCGACATGTCTGAATACCAGGAGCGCCATACCGTATCGAGGCTGATCGGCGCCCCTCCGGGATATGTCGGGTACGAGGAAGGCGGCCAACTCACCGAGGCGGTGAGGAGAAGGCCCTATTCGGTCGTGCTCTTCGACGAGGTCGAAAAGGCCCATCCCGAAGTCTTCAACCTCCTTTTGCAGTTGCTCGAT
>JAKAIZ010000166.1 GCA_021814065.1 Nitrospirota bacterium
CTCGCCGAATACCTTATGGTTCGTCGGCTTCCCCCGTCTCAGGTCATCGTTGTCCATAGCCGGGAGATCGTCATGTATAAGTGAATAGGTGTGGATGAGTTCGAGGGTCGCAGCATAAGGCACGATCTCTGCCGCGCTCTGGCCGCATGCCTCGTAGGCCGCCATCGCAAGAATAGGCCTGATCCTTTTTCCGCCGGCGAAGAGCGAGTATAGCATCGCCTCCTGCAGCACCGCCGGCCGCCGCTGCTCCTTAAAATACGCCCGAAAAAAGGAATCTACAGATTCTTTTCCGTCCCTGAGATAGGTTTTTATGTCCATGGATGCATCCGGGGCAATCGCCCGTTCATTCCCATTCGATTGTGCCGGGGGGCTTCGAGGTGATGTCGTAGACGACCCTGTTGACGCCCTTGACCTCGTTGATGATCCTGTTCGATATCCTGCCCAGCAGCTCGTCGGGTATCTTCGCCCAGTCGGCGGTCATGCCGTCGAGGCTCGTCACGGCCCGCACCGCTACAACACTCTCATACGTCCGCTCGTCCCCCATCACCCCCACGCTCTTTATCGGCAGTATGACGGCAAAGGCCTGCCAGATCTCCCTGTACAGACCGGCTGACTTTATCTCCTCCAGCACGATCGCGTCGGACTCCTTTAGTATGTCGAGCCTGTCTTCGGTGATCTCGCCGATGCACCGTATGGCAAGACCCGGCCCCGGGAATGGATGCCGCCAGCATATCTCTTCCGGCAGCCCGAGTTCCTCCCCGAGCACCCTCACCTCATCCTTGAACAACTCGCGAAGCGGCTCTATCAGCTTCAGCTTCATTACTTCGGGCAGTCCGCCCACGTTATGATGGCTTTTGATCACCGCCGAAGGCCCCTTGAAGGAGACGCTTTCGATCACGTCGGGATAGAGCGTCCCCTGCGCGAGGAATTCCGCATCCTCTATTTTTTTTGCCTCGTCCTCGAAGACCGAGATGAACTCGTTACCGATGATCTTCCTCTTCCGCTCCGGTTCGGTCACCCCGCTGAGTTTATTAAGAAATCTCTTCCTCGCGTCGACGTAAATCAGTCTGATATGGAAATGGTCCTCAAAGGTCCTCTTGACCTTCTCCGCCTCCCCTTTGCGCAGAAGACCGTTGTCGACGAAGATGCAGGTCAGCTTGTCGCCGATAGCCCTGTGCACCAGCAGTGCGACGACGGAAGAGTCCACCCCGCCGCTCAATGCGCAGATCACCTTCTTTGCACCGACCTTTTCACGGATGTCCGAGACCGACCAGTCGATGAAAGACGACATCTCCCACGTCGGCTTGCATCCGCAGATCCCGAACACGAAATTATGCAGGATGCGGCTGCCCTCATCGGTATGGACCACTTCCGGGTGGAACTGAAGGGCATAAAACTTTTTCTTCCTGTCCGCCATCACAGCCACCGGCGAATTGTCCGTATGGCCGATCGCGGAAAATCCTGCGGGGAGCGCGTCGATCCGGTCCCCGTGGCTCATCCAGACCTTTGTCCTGCGGGTGACGCCCCAGAGCAGGTCCGCATCGTCGTCAACAGCGAGTTCGGCCCGGCCGTATTCCCTTTTCGCCGCCTTCGCGACCTTTCCCCCCAGGTTGTAGGCCATAAGCTGCATCCCGTAGCATATCCCCAGCACGGGCACCCCCAGTCTGAAGATCTCATCATCGGGAAGCGGCGCGCCCTCGTCGTATACGCTCGAAGGCCCTCCCGAGAGTATTATCCCCTTCGGACGAAACTCCCGTATCTTTTCCATCGGCGCGTTGAAAGGCAATATCTCCGAATATACCTTATTCTCCCTCACCCTGCGGGCGATGAGCTGCGTATACTGCGAACCGAAGTCGAGCACCAATATCCTGTCTTCATGCATGATGGAATAGAGTCTCCCGCCGCCGCGCTAATCCAATGACGCCATCGGCATCACCATTCGGGCCTGTAGTTCGGCGCTTCCTTCGTAATGATGACGTCGTGGACATGGCTCTCCCTCAGGCCGGCGTTCGTAATGCTGATGAACTTCGCCTTTCTCTTGAGCTCCGCAAGGTTCTTAGCGCCGCAGTACCCCATCCCCGACCGAAGACCGCCCAGGAGCTGATGCACGCTCTGCGCAAGGGTCCCCTTGTAAGGCACCCTTCCCTCGACGCCTTCCGGCACGAGTTTCTTAGCCTCGACGCCCTCTTGCTGGTAGCGGTCTTTTGCGCCCTGCTCCATGGCGCCGATGGAGCCCATGCCCCGATACACCTTGTAACTCCTTCCCTGATAAAGCACCACTTCCCCCGGGGACTCATCCACCCCCGCGAAAAGGCTCCCGATCATCACCGCGTCCGCCCCTGCGGCCAGCGCCTTTGTGATATCGCCGGAATACTTGATCCCGCCGTCGGCGATAAGGGGAATCTTGTACTTCCTGGCGACCGCGTAGCAGTCCCTGATCGCAGTGAGCTGAGGCACTCCCGCGCCAGCTACGATCCTCGTCGTGCAGATGGAACCGGGGCCGATACCGATCTTCACGGCATCCGCGCCCGCCTTGATGAGGTCGAGCGTCCCTTCAGCAGTCGCCACATTGCCCGCGACGACTTCGATAGCGAATTTCTTTTTGATCGAGCGGAGAGTCGCCATAACGGACTTCGAGTGACCGTGCGCCGTATCGATAACTACCACGTCAACGCCGGCGTTCACGAGCAGTTCGACCCTGTACATCGTATCTTCTCCGGTGCCGACCGCGGCGCCGACCATCAGGCGGCCGAGTTTGTCTTTGCATGAATTCGGATATTTCCTCCTCTTCTCGATGTCCTTTATCGTGATGAGACCTTTCAGCCTGAATTCCCTATCGACGATCGGCAGTTTTTCTATCTTGTACTTGTTCAGGAGTCCCTTCGCCTCTTCGAGCGTCGTCCCGACGCCGGCGGTGATGAGGCGCTCCTTCGTCATCACCTCCGAGACTTTCCTGCTCAATTTCGTCTCGAACCTCAGGTCCCTGTTCGTCAGAATGCCGGTAAGTTTCCCGTTGACGGTGACCGGCACGCCCGAAATCTTGTATCTCTCCATAAGCGCCACTGCCTCGGATATCGGCGCATCAGGAGAGACGGTTATAGGATCGATGATCATCCCGCTCTCCGACTTCTTCACCTTGTCAATTTCGAGGGCCTGTTTTTCGGGGTTAATCGCCCGATGGACGATCCCTATTCCGCCTTCCCTGGCAACGGCGATAGCCATATTCGCGTCCGTAACCGTGTCCATGGCGGAACTAAGAATGGGGATATTGATCCGTATCCTGCCCGTCAGCCTGGCACGGACGTCAACGCTGTTGGGCAACACTTCGGATTTGGCGGGCAACAACAGGACATCATCGAAGGTCAAACCGACTTTTATGTTCTCAGACATGCCGTTCTCCTGAATTTTCTAAGAATTTTAACATGTTGCGATTTAAGAAAGCAATGAATGCCCCCCTTTTTTTTCTGCTTGACAGCCTGATTTTTTTGCATTATAGTGTGGGCAGAGAACGCAGCTTTGCGACTTTTACATTAGTGACCCGTTCCTGTTACAATATCTTCTGCGTATGTTGATTCCTGTTTTTCAGGATTAATGATTCCATTTAAGAAAGGGGGTGAAGAGATGAGGATAGTAACACTGATACTGACAGTATTCATCGCATTGGCATTTGTGGGCAGTGCACTCGCAGTGCCGGCGGGCAAGACCGTCGAATTCAAAGACGGAGCTATGGGCAAAGTCATTTTTGACGGCAAGGTGCATGCAGACAAAGGTTTCAAGTGCAATGACTGCCATACCAAGATCTTCCCGATGAAAAAGACCGAGCTTAAGATGTCCGAGATGAACGAAGGAAAAGAGTGCGGCACATGCCATAACGGCGAGAAGGCATTCAGCGTCAAGAAAGACTGCGGGAAGTGCCACAAGAAGTAATAGCCCTTTTTGTTTTCTTAAAAAAAGAAAGGCCGGGTAAATCCGGCCTTTCTTTTTTTATGGAAGCCCTCTCAGATCCGCGTCAGCCATGAGGCGTACTTTTTATTCCGCCCCTTTACCACGTCAAAAAAGACCGACTGCAGCTTTTCGGTGATCTTCCCGCGTTTTCCCCTGCCGACCTTTCTGCCGTCTACCTCCCTGATCGGCGTCACCTCTGCGGCGGTCCCGGTAAAAAACGCCTCATCCGAAATATAGAGTTCGTCCCTCGTGAAGCGCTCCTCGATCACCGGTATCTTTTGGTCTTTCGCAATCTGTATGATGCTTTCCCTGGTAATCCCTTCCAGGATGGAGGTGAGCGGCGTTGTCTTGATCCGTCCGTCCCTGACGATGAATACGTTCTCTCCGCTGCCTTCCGATACATACCCTTCGGTGTCGAGCATGAGCGCCTCGTCATACCCGCAGGCTATAGCCTCTTTCTTGGCGATCTGGGAATTGACATAATAGCCGCAGACCTTACCTCTCGTCATGTCCACGTTGACGTGGTGCCTCGTGTAGGAAGACACCTTAACCCTGATGCCTTTCCTGATCCCCTCTTCGCCGAGGTACGCGCCCCACGGCCATACCGCGATTGAGACCCTTACCGGATTGTCCTTGGGATACAGCCCCATCGCCCCGTAGCCTATATAAACAAGCGGCCTGATGTAGCATTCCCGTATCTTATTCACCCTAACGGTCTCGATTATCGCCGATGCGATCTCCTTGCGTGAAAAGGGCATTTCCATCGTGAAGATGTGCGCCGAGTCGAAGAGCCGCTCGACATGCTCGTCCAGGCGGAAGATGGCGGAGCCTTTCTCCGTTTTGTAGCAGCGTATCCCCTCGAACACACCAAGACCGTAATGAAGGGTGTGGGTGAGCACATGGACGTTTGCATCGTCCCAGTCGACGAACCTGCCGTCCATCCATATCTTTTTCGTCTTTTCGATCATGGCGCTATATTTAAACAGTACCGCTTATTCCCTGTCAATAAATTTCGTCGATGATACCGTGCAACTTTACGCCGGCTTTGGTAAAATTAGTGCTGCTGCATGCCTTCTCCGGATGCGCACCGAAATATTCAGAAGGCATTCGGCAGGCAGAATGAGCAAAAGCGGAAGGCAGGCAAGGAGATACTGTGACTTCGATATCCATGATCGGGAAACTGACGACTATGTTCTCACGGGCCTTTGAGTCATGCGGCCTTGACCCCCGTCTCAGCAGGGTCATTATTTCCGACAGGCCCGATTTAGGCCAGTTTCAGTGCAACGGCGCGCTCGCTGCCGCGCGGGCAGAAAAGAAAAACCCCAAGGCTATTGCCGAGGCGGTCATAGAAGCGCTGCAAGACAGACACATTTTTTCCGATATATCCATAGCCGGCGCCGGCTTCATCAACCTCACCCTTACTGATGCATTCCTGGCTTCCCATATGGAGGAAATGGCGGGCGACGACCGCCTGGGCTGTGCAAAGACTTCGCAGCCCAGGAACGTTATCATCGATTTCGGCGGGCCGAATGTTGCAAAGCCTATGCATGTCGGCCATCTCCGCTCGACGATAATAGGCGATTGCCTGCAGAGACTTCTACGTTTCACGGGGGAAAATGTCACAAGCGACATTCACCTCGGCGATTGGGGCCTCCAGATGGGGATGCTCATCTGCGAGCTCAGGCGCAGGCAGCCTGAACTCCCGTACTTCGACGCTTCCTATGCCGGCCCATACCCGGATAAGACGCCGGTGACCATAGACGACCTGGAGGAGATGTATCCGCTCGCGTCGGCCCGCTGTAAAGGCGACGAGAGGGAGATGGAATCGGCGCGCACGGCGACAGCTGAACTCCAGCAGGGACGGCCCGGCTACCGCGCGCTCTGGAGCCATTTTGTGAACGTGTCCGTCAATGCATTGAAAGACGATTTCGGGAAGCTCGGCGTATCCTTCGATCTCTGGAGGGGCGAGAGCTATTATAACGAACGGCTTCCCGGAATGATCGAACAACTGAAGGAAAGAGGCAACGCCCGGGTTAGCGAAGGGGCGGTCGTGATACCGGTCTCTTCCCCTTCCGACAAGAAGGAGGTCCCCCCGCTGATCCTCGAAAAATCCGAAGGAGGCTACTTATACGGGACCACCGATCTGGCGACGATCGAAGAGCGGACTGGCGAACTGAATGCGGATCTGGTCCTTTATGTCGTCGACAAGCGGCAGCACCTGCATTTCGAGCAGGTCTTCCGCGCCGCGCGGATTGTCTCATTAGCCCGCAACACTGGACTGGAGCATATCGCCTTCGGGACGATGAACGGTCCGGACGGAAAACCGTTCAAGACAAGGGCAGGCGGGGTGATGAAATTAAAAGACCTGATTTCCATGGTGACCGAAAACGCCCTCGTCAGGATGCGGGAAAACCGCATAGCTGAAGATTTTGACGAGCCCGAGCGTCAGAGCATCGCACGACAGGTAGGGATTGCGACTCTGAAGTTTGCCGATCTGGGAAATCACCGGACCTCCGATTATGTCTTCGACCTCGCAAACTTTTCAAGGTTCGAGGGCCGGACCGGCCCCTATCTACTTTATACGGCCGTCAGGATCAAATCCATCCTGCGCAAGGCGAAGGATGAAGGCCTGGACCCCGGGCCGATTCTGGCTCCCACTGTTCCTGTCGAACGGGAACTGATGCTCAATCTCTCCTGGCTCCCGGAAAAAATCACGAACGCCTGCGCCGAGCGCGCCCCGAATTACCTCTGCGACTTCGTGTATACCCTAGCGCAGGTATTCAGCCGGTTCTATCAGCAGTGCCACATCCTGAGCGAGAAGGACCCTGCCGTCCAATCATCCTGGCTCGCTCTGTCGCAGCTCTGTCTTCGCGAGCTTGAGCTTGTACTCTCTCTGCTGGGGATGAATGTTCCCGAAAGAATGTAGACCTTACCTTTACATAATACATCTGCTCTCGTTATTATGCACCACTAAGGTAGAGGGCATCACGCCGAGTTGCCTTCCGCCAATTCCTTAAGCTTCCGGAGACACATTTTCCCGCGCGAACGGGGCAGATGATGAGAAACCAAGAGTGCGGCCCCGTACAGGAAATTCCGCACATTTCCGTATATCGCAATCTCATGTTTCAGCAGCGTCCCGCCCTTCGCTTCCCTGAGCTCAAAGACCTCCTGGAGATATCCGTGCGCCGGAAGGGCCCCTCCTTTCAGATGGATCACCATCCTGACAGGCCTTTCATACTCCAGAATCTCACAAAGGAAGTTATTTGGCCCGGCACCGATTTCATACCGCATTCTGAAACGGGAATTCGCAGCCCACTTCCCCGGTGATACCGGAATGATCGTCTTCATCC
>JAKAIZ010000167.1 GCA_021814065.1 Nitrospirota bacterium
CCGTCAACCTCATTTCTGCCTCCTGTCGCCTTGATTACAGAAGGCTATTTTCGATTATTTTTCGTATCGTTTTCTTATATGAGGCAACGATTCAACTTCGTATCGTTTTTTGATGAGGCAATTCGGGGTCTTGACAATGCCCCAAATATGGGCTACCTTGTTACTATAGGTTACATCACGGTGACGAAGTGTGGCACTGATATATCAAATGATAGAAAAAAAGTAATTAAATCATATATCGCATAAAGGCATTAAAATTGCTATTAACTTATCAATAATAAAGCCAAATGTCATTGAATAGCTCTTATTGACTTTGAAGTTGCGGAAAGGATTCATGAGGTGAATGACTTATTCTGCAGATGCTTCAAAAGATTAACGCTTACACGATTGCCTGCCTTCTTTGACCCCATCATATTTCCAATAATCAGCGAGGAGGTGCCGCATGGATGAGTTTCACAAGAAGAGCGATATTTCAGGTGATGCCCTCGACAAGATGCTCGCAGGGGACGTCTCGCGAAGAAATTTCTTGAAGTTTTGTACGGGCGTTGCGGTCGTAATGGGCCTTCCCTTCGGAATGGGGGCAAAGATCGCAGAGGCGGTTATGAACCCCAAACGTCCCCCGGTCATCTGGCTTTCCGCGCAGGAATGTACGGGCTGCACGGAATCGCTCCTGCGGACGAACCATCCCACCGTGGACAAACTGATACTCGAACTCATATCGCTCGATTATCACGAAACCCTGAATGCGGGCTCCGGCAGGCAGGCAGAGGAGGCCCTCAGGAAGTCCATGCAGGAGAACAAGGGCAAGTACATTTTGGTTGTGGACGGGTCAATCCCGGTGAAGGACGGGGGGATTTACTGTAAGATAGGCGGGAAGACCGCACTTTCTCTCCTCGAAGAGCAGGGCTCTCAGGCTGCTGCGGTTATCGCGATCGGGTCCTGCGCGTCATGGGGTGGCGTTCCATCGGCGGATCCGAACCCGACGGGAGCTACGCCGGTGCATGAAGTATTCAGGAGTAAGGGCATTAAGACCCCAGTGGTGAACATCCCCGGCTGTCCGCCCAATGCTTATAATTTCCTCTCAACAGTTCTCTATCTCCTCACTTTCAAGAAGCTTCCCGAACTCGACGACCAGGCGAGACCAAAGTTTGCCTACGGAAGAATCATACATGAAAACTGCGAACGCCGGCCGCACTTTGACGCAGGAAGGTTCGCAATGGAGTTTGGAGACGAAGGACACAGAAAGGGATATTGCCTGTACAAACTCGGTTGCAAGGGGCCCGAAACCTTCAATAACTGTCCCACGTTGCTCTTTAATGACGTCGGTTCCGGCGCGTGGCCTGTGGGAACGGGCCATCCATGTTTCGGATGCTCTGAAAAAGGGGTCGGATTTACCGCGCCGCTACACTCGCCTGCCCGGCCGCTCTATATTACGCCGCCTTCCTTCTTCACCGAGATATATCCGGGCAAGGAAGGGGTATCCTCGGGCACGAAGGCCCTGGCTGCAGGAGTCGCGGGTGCCGCAATAGGAGCTGCGGGGGCAGCACTAGTAGCCGGACTCGGGAAAAAGGACGAAGACAAAAAAGACAAGGAGGAGTAAGCCATGAGCATGAACAGGCGAGATTTCCTCAAGACAGCGGCTGCTGGAAGCGGCATGCTGCTTGCCTCACAGGCAATGCCTGCCCGCGCCGCCATGCCGAAGGAACTTCCTCCGGAAGCGGTGGGCATCCTCTATGACGCGACCCTCTGCATCGGCTGCAAGTCCTGCATGGTCAACTGCAAGAAGTATAACAGTGAACCGGGGGGAGCGCTCTATTCCTCGCGGCGGATTTCACCGCCTTATGAATTTTCGACGCCTGAAAGAATATGGGATGACCCTCATGATCTTTCAGGAAAAACCCTTAACATTATCAAGGCCTATAAAAATGGGACCGGTGCGACAAAGGACGCTGCAGAAAACGGCTATTCATTCGTCAAACAGCACTGTTTGCACTGTATTACGCCGGCATGCGTCTCGGTTTGTCCTGTGGGCGCGCTCAGGAAGGACCCGTCTAACGGCGTCGTATACTACGTCGAAAACAGATGCATCGGCTGCCGTTACTGCCTTCTTGCCTGCCCGTTCAGGATCCCGAGATATGAGTGGGATACGGCATTTCCGCAGGTGAGAAAATGCCAGCTCTGCCGTCACCGTTACGCTGAAGGCAAGTATTCCGCCTGCTGCGAATTCTGCCCGACGGGCGCCTCTATCTTCGGCAAGGTGGCGGACCTTCGCAAGGAGGCCGAAAAGCGCCTGGCTCTCAAAACGGGTGACCAGTATGATTTCCCTCTCCAGACAGTCGGCTCGAAGGACAAGAGCAGGCGCACCGTCTCGAAATACATCAACCACATCTACGGTATGAAAGAGGCCGGCGGCACCCAATATATGCTTATGGCAGGCGTGCCGTTTGAGCTGCTGGGGTTCGACAAGAATATCAGGGACGATGAATTTTTTCCCGACTTTACATGGGCCTATATCTCGAAGATACCGGCCGTCATCGCGACGGTGCTGATCGGCGGTGCCGCAACATGGGCGTTCACAAAGGGAAAAAACAAGGACAAGGAGAAATAGCGGCTATGAACCAGAAAGATATAAAAATGATGACTCCCATGACCGTGGGATTGATCCTCGTTATGGCTGCCGCGGGCGTTGTCGTGGTGTACCGGCTGCTGTTCGGTCTCGGCGCGGCGACGCACCTCAGTGACATCTGGCCCTGGGGCTTCTGGATAGGTATGGATGTTCTCGGAGGAGTGGCTATGGCTGCGGGCGGTTTCATTATTGCCGGCGCGGTCTATATATTGAACTGGAGGAAGTACAAGGTCATCGTGAGACCGTCGATCCTGAATGCTTTTTTCGGGTATGTCCTTGCGGCTACCTCGATCACACTTGATATCGGCGTTCCCTGGCGCATCTGGCATCCTATTGTGATGTGGCAGATAAACTCGATCATGTTCATCGTGGCGATCCATGTTGTGCTCTATACATCGACGCTAGCCACGGAGTCAAGCCCTATGGTGTTCGAGAAGCTGAAAATGACCGGCGCGTACCGCGCGGTGAGCAAGATCATGGTCCCGATCGTGCTCTTCGGCGTGCTCCTTTCGACGCTCCACCAGTCTTCTCTCGGTGCGGTCTACCTGATCGTTCCGACAAAGTTGTCTCCGCTATGGTACAGCAAGAGTCTCCCATACATGTTCCTCATCTCGGCGGTGCTGATGGGCCTCTCGATGGTCAGCTTCGAGACGATCCTCAGTTCGAGGATCTTCAAACACAAGATCCCGATGGATGTCATTACCGGCCTTGCGCGCGGTTCGCTGATTGTCGCAGTTATCTATTTCGCGATCAAGGTCTGGCTCCTCGTATCAGGACCCGGCATCGGTGCGGCGTTTGACGGCAGCTTTACGGCGAACATGTATCTTCTGGAGATGGCCATAGGCGTCGTGCTGCCGCTCGTGCTTCTTTCCGTTAAGGACTTCAGGACGCGGATCAGCAGCATCTTTACGGTGAATATCCTGGTTATCATCGGCACCCTTCTTAACAGGCTGAACGTCGGCATTTTTGGTTTGGCGGAATATGCCAGCAAGTTCGGGGTGGACTACTTCCCGTCTCTGATGGAGTTCGTTCTCACCGCAGGCATGGTTGCCTTTGCGTTCTTCGGATTCAAGGTTTCCGCGAAATATTTGAATCTGTTCCCGGAGACGGAGCACTGAATTTGTGCCGTCGCACCGACGAATTAGAAAAATAACTCTTATGAGGAGGTTCAAATGGCAAAAAGGATAACAGTAGATCCCATAACCAGGATAGAGGGACACCTGCGGATAGACTGCGAAGTGGACGGCGGAAAGGTCACGCATGCGTGGTCCTCGGGACAGATGTGGCGCGGCATTGAAGTCATCCTTAAGGGAAGAGACCCGAGGGACGCCTGGCTGTTCACGCAGCGTTTCTGCGGCGTCTGAACGACGGTCCACGCACTGGTTTCAGTGCGTACGGTCGAAAACGCGCTCGGGATGGAAGTACCCCTGAATGCTCAATACATCAGGAATATGATCATGGGTGCACACGCAACTCATGACCATATCGTGCATTTCTATCAGCTTGCAGCCCTCGACTGGGTCGACCTCGTCTCCGCCCTCAAGGCGGACGCAAAGGCGGTGGCGAACCTTGGGCAGAAACTCTCGTCCTGGACCGGCAACAGCTACAGCGAGATCAAGGCCTCCCAGGACAGGCTGAAGACCTTTGTGGAGTCAGGCCAACTGGGGGTTTATGCGAGCGGTTACTGGGGACACCCCGCAATGAAGCTTTCGCCCGAAGTGAATATGCTTGCGGCACATCATTATCTTCAGGCGCTCCAGTACCAGAGGGAAGTAAACAAGGTGGTTGCTATCCTCGGGTCCAAAACCCCCCATATACAGAATGTCGCCGTAGGCGGCGTCGCCAACGCGATCAACCTCGACAGCCCGGAGACGCTTAATATGGAGAGGCTCTACTATATTAAGACGCTGATAGACAAGGTTGGGGATTTTGTCGAGAACGTACTGCTCGTAGACACCGCCGCCGTCGGCGCCTTTTACGCCGACTGGACCCAGTACGGTTCGGGGGTTACCAATTATCTTTCTGTGCCTGACATGCCGATGGATACGAAAGGGACGGTATTTGCTTTGCCCGGCGGATATATCCCCGGCGGCGACGTAGGCAAATTTACTGCGATCAAGAGCTATCAGGACCCATTCTTCAGGGACAACGTCAGGGAGAGCATCAAGCATTCCTGGTACGATGGCGACTGGGACCGGCATCCATGGGAGGAGGACACGGTTCCGAAGTATACCGATTTTCAGGACAAGGGGAAGTATTCGTGGGTGAAATCGCCGACGTTCAAAGGCAAACCCGCCCAGGTGGGACCGCTCGCAAACGTCCTTTGCATGTATGCCGCCGGTCATGCGCCGACGAAGAAATACGTGGATCGAACGCTTGCCCTGGTGAGCTCTCTGGCAGGTGCCAAGGTCGGCATCGCTGCGCTCCATTCGACCATAGGCCGGATAGCAGCGCGTTCTGTGCGTTGCGCCGTGCTCTTCGACACATTGAAGAGCCAGTGGCAGGCGCTTGTTGACAACATATCGAAGGGGGATGTCAAGACATTCAACCGTCCCACGTTCCCTGCAGGAGTGCAGAAGGGTTTTGGCTTTCACGAAGCCCCCAGGGGTGCCCTTTCCCACTGGATAGTGATCGAAGACGGCCGGATCAAGAACTATCAGGCCGTTGTTCCGTCCACGTGGAATGCAGGCCCGCGTAACAGCGAGGATGCCCCTGGGCCTTACGAGGCATCACTGGTCGGCAACCCCGTGGCAGACCCGGAAAGGCCCCTTGAGGTGTTGAGGACCGTTCACTCTTTTGACCCCTGCCTTGCCTGCGCTATCCACATGGTGGATCGGCAGAATAAAGAGATAGTGAAGGTCAGGGCTGTATGAAAGTGGTGAATCAAGCATACATATGTCACAAGGGGGCTGATTGAGGGTCCTCGTTCTGGGCATTGGTAACGTTCTGATGGGTGACGACAGCATCGGCGTCAGGGTGGTCGAAGAGATAGAGAGGAGATTCCGCCTTCCGGAGTGGATCGAGTTGCTCGATGGCGGCACATCCGGCATCGAGCTTCTCTCTTATGTTCGGGACAGGGATTGTCTGATAATCATCGATGCCATAAAGAGCGGCTTTCCTCCCGGTACCGTCGTCAGGGTCGAGGGGAGTGATATACCGGCAAAGTTTATGACAAGGATTTCTCCCCATCAACTGGGTCTGTCGGACATGCTTGCCGCTGCCGCTCTCACGGGCGATCTTCCGGACAATATGGTTTTATTCGGCATCGAGCCGAAGCGGGTTGCGCTTGGCTTAGAACTTTCCGAAGAGGTGAGGGCGAATTTCGACAAACTAGTGGAGACAGTGCTGGCGGAACTGCGGAGCATGGGCGCCTCTCCGGAGGCGGTGGAAGGGGTCGAGCGATCACGAAGTTTCTGGGAAAACGTGGGGTGAGAGCATGTGTCTTGCGATCCCTTCGAGAATCGTCCGGATAGATGACCTCAGGGCAATAGTCGACGTCTACGGGGCGAGAAGAGACATAAACCTCATGCTTCTCAGTGACAGTGTCGAAGTCGGTGACTACGTCCTTGTCCATGCAGGCTTTGCGCTCCAGAAGGTAGAACGGGAGGCTGCACAAGATGCGTTAAGAGTCATCTCCGGGATTATCGAGGAAGTCGAACGGGAAGACTTTTCTGGGGTGCCGCCTGACATGCTTTCGGACTGACCGCAGGCTTTTTTTGCATGCTTATTCCTTCGTATCTCCTGCTATGGTGTACTTAGGGCCTGTTGACAAAATAGCCGCCTGCCGTTACATTACCTGACATGCAGAGAGGAAACCGCGGGCAGATAGTCAGTTGGTGCCTGTTCGACTTCGCCAATTCAAGCTATTCGGCGGTCATCGCCGCGGTGGTCTTCCCAGTCTACTACGTGCAGGTTGTCGTGGGCGATACCTCAGGGCTGGGCGACCTGTGGTGGGGAAGAGCCATCTCTTTCAGTATGGCCTTCGTGGCGCTTACTTCCCCTTTCCTGGGAGGAATAGCAGATTACAGCGGAAGGCGCAAGGGGTTTCTGCTTTTCTATACTCTTCTTTGCGTGGGCTGCGTTTCTGGCCTGGTCCTGCTCAAGAAGGGCATGGTGACAGAGGGGTTTCTTCTTATAATGGCTGCGAACGTGGGCATGGAGGGCGGATTAGTGTTCTATAACGCCTTCTTGCCTGAAATAGCCGAAAGAGAGTTTCAGGGCAGGGTATCGGCCTGGGGATACGCCGTCGGGTATGCAGGGTCGATTACTTCACTGCTCATCGCGCTTCCGCTCATAAAGAGCGGTCACTACAACTCTGCATGGGTGATGGTGGCTGTCTTTTTTTTCCTTTTCTCCCTCCCCGCCTTTATTTTTCTCAACCAGGGAAACCGGAAGAGGCTCTCTTTGTGGGGGTCCGCAATAAAGGGAGGCAGCCATTCCTGGACAACCTTGAAGGCTATATGGGGGAGACCGGAGGTCCGGAGATTTCTCCTCGCCTTTCTTATTTACGACGACGGGATTAATACCGTCATCGTCTTTTCGAGCATCTTCGCTGCTGCCACCCTCGGATTCGGAGCAAAGGAACTCATTGGCCTCTATATG
>JAKAIZ010000168.1 GCA_021814065.1 Nitrospirota bacterium
ATATTCTCCTTATATGAAAGCTTGAAAATGCAGGTATTAAAGCAAATTAAAAGATAACACAATAATAGCAGAAAAGGGGAGTTGAGGGAAGAGGGATCCACCTATGCTAAAATAGCTTTCACCGACTATGAATCCTGAAAGAGAATGCATACCTGTAACGGTCGACAAAAGCCATATCATCACGATCGGTGAGAGGCTTTATACCGAGAGCATCGAGTTTATCAGGGAAATCGTAAACAATGCATATGATGCAGACGCAACCCTCGTCGATATCACAGTGTCCGAAGACAGTATAGAGATCAGGGACAACGGCGCCGGCATGGACAGGCGGTTCGAACTCAACGACATCGAGTCGCGGATAATTGAGGGAACACCTCTAAAGGCCCCTAATTTCAGGGTAAAACTTAATAACCACACGATAACACCTAGAAGTCTTACGGGGCACAAAATCCCATTTCTTGAAGGCACGGAATTCGGCCCTGTTCACGGGGAAATAATAGTACTGCCCCAGACCCTGGCCTCAACTGACGAACTCGGCATAGAAATAAAAGTGAAACAGGTAACCGTCCGACGGGAACTCTTTGGTATGGAGACGTGGGGAAAGATCATGGCGCGGGTCAGGGGAGAAGTGAATGCCGACTTTCTGCCCATAACGAGCGACCGGACGGGCTTCATCAAGGACTCTTCTGAGTTCAGAGCGTTTCTGGCCGTTATGGAGAAGGTAATCGAGGAGATAAAAAAGGTACTTTACAGGCTCACGGCGAAAAAGGAAGGCAGGATTGTCAGCCGCGCCCTGAATGAGGCCCTGCATCGCGTATATATAGCTTTATCTCACAATCCCGAACTTTCCCCTTTCGGCGCTTTACCCATAGCTGATGAGGCAACAAAGGGCATAGGGGGGGCGGGCCCCTTATCGGAAAAGAAGGCTGAGGGCTCCGGGGCGGCCCCACCTACTGGAAAAGAAAAGATCCCTGAGAAAAAGAAGAGAAAGAAAAATCCCCAGGTCAAGAGGCTTACCCCGAACGCTGTTATCAAAAAGATGAAGTTCGGGCAATACGGCGTCTCCTGTATCGTCGACAGTTTTGGCGAAGAGGGACCCGAGGTCTTTACCGAAGAAACGACTATTTATATCAACAGGGATCACCCTCTTTATAAGAGAGAGTCAGCAAAGGCCGACACCCATACCCTCAACCTTGCCAGACTTATTACCCAGGAAATCGCACTGATGAAGGATTCAAAAAATCCGAGGCAGGCATTCGAAAGACAAAGCAGACTTTTGAAAGATGCGTTTATTGAAAAAGAAAAAATAGATTGAGGTATATCTCATGAAAAATATCGCAAACTTCCTTTTCGAAGCAGGCATGCTCAAGCGGACGCCGAGGACCGGGTTTCAGTTCCTCGGGTCAGGGGCAGAATCGGTCGCCGAGCATATCTTCAGGACGGTCTACATAGGATACGCGCTCGGCCACATGGCCGGAAATGTCGACATGGACAAGGTCACAAAGATGTGCCTTTTCCACGACCTCCCGGAGGCCAGGACCGGGGATCTCAATTATGTGAACAAGAAATACGTAAAGGCCGACACGAAAAAGGCGGTCGATGACCTCGCAGGAACAGTCCCTTTCGGCCCCGAGATCAGGGAGCTTATCATTGAATTCGAAAAGGGGGAAAGCACCGAAGCCAGACTCGCAAATGACGCGGACCAGCTTGAACTGATTCTTGCGCTCAAGGAATATAAGGACCTCGGAAATACCTATGCAGACGAATGGCTCGAATATGCAGTAAAAAGACTCAAGACGGATGTCGCCCGCGACCTTGCAAAAACTATTCTCGAAACGGACTCATCCCTCTGGTGGTTTTCGGAAAAGAGTGACTGGTGGGTGAGGGGGAAGGAAGGGTAGGGACAATCCACCGATTGTCCCCTGCTGTATCTCCGGCCCGGGGACGGCGGGAATAATCTCGCTGCGGAGACCGCGGGGTTATTTATTACCAAAACGTTAGTTCAGAAGAAAGTCGAAATCCGTCAGGTGGTTGGAGGTTTTGCGGGATCTGCGACGATTGCGATGCGTTTTAGGGGACGTTGCCAACTTAAACAACATTCACCCGCACCAGCGCGCCATTGCTTCCGGTCGTATCTGACCGGACCTTTCAACGCGATTCGCCAAGGCATACAACGCCTGAGGAGACACGCCGAGCATGTTAGCCAGGAAGGCTGTTGGGGTCTTTTTCCTTGATTATTCCCCGATACGCTCCATTCGTCACTCTTCGATCCCTCTTTGCCCCATTTTGATCGGCTACATATTTCTATCAGAATTCCTCGACTTTTATCAATAGGAAAATTTATCAGTTATCAGTTCAAACTTCAGATCGGATTCATCCCGCACGCAGATAGGGGGCGATGCGGAGGAAGGTGTGCCCGTCAAGAGCAGGTTTTGTTTCCAAGCGGCGCCATTCTTTTCATCCCTTTACTGGCCGTTGCACCACCTCATGATCCCTCTCGATAATTTTTCGAAAAGACTCCTCTGTGGACGCCAAATCTATGATGTCGACTTTAAAGGGAAGATCGGATTCCGAAAATGCTTCTCTCAAATCCGCGATCCGGAGCGGCTCGATGGGGGTTTCGGCCATGATTGCAAGGTCGACGTCCGAAAACTTCTTGAACCCCCTACCGTGTACCCGCGAACCGAACGCCCATACTTCGTATTCCGGAACATGCGAGGAGAGGATTTTTTTTATGATCGCAAGATGTCCGGCCGCGATCTTCATTGGCGAGGATTTCGTTTTTCCAGCTCACGGAAAAGCGCAAGCGCGTCGCCGTAGAATCGGAGGGCCGTCATATATACCTGCGCGGCTTTCTTCTCGTCATAGGTGTGAGCAGTAATGTTTCGCTGTTCCCGATATTTGAACCAGGCGGCAGGATCTCTTATCAATCCCCTTTCCGCCCCTTCGCGTATCAGGTCCCTGAAGCCCAGCGCGTCGATCATCTCCGGAGTCGGCGCATCGATCTCAAGTTGCCTTTTGAGCATTTTCCAGGACAGCTCGTACGTGTATTCGAACCGCTGGATGACGCTGTCTCGCAACTCCTCATCGCCCCTATCGGCCTGCGAACGCTGGATAGCCCGCTCCAGACTGCCGAGCGCTTTTTGAAAACTCGATAAATCCAGTGTCACAGAATACTCCCTTCCCGCTTTCTTGCCGTATTTTACGCTCTCAGCAGCTTTGGGTCAAATCAAGGAAACGGTCCGTCGGCCGGCATGCTGCAAGGTTGCTCCACTACGTGCGGCGACCGGGTTCGCAATGATGGCGCTAACCAATACGAAAAGTTTTCGAGCTATCTCCGCCAAAGTTGAAGAACGGATCAGAAGTACGAGTTTTCGAGATATGCCTGACAATAATCACTCGCCCAGTCTTTGTTTCAATCTTTCCGCCACCTCATCGATAAATTCCTCGGTATGCGCGAATTTTGAGACCTTCGGCTCGGCGATCAGCATAAGGTCTTTCGTCATGACGCCACCTTCGACCGTCTCTATTACCGCCTCTTCGAGGGTCTGGGCGAACCTGACGACGTCCATGGTGCCGTCCATCTCGCCTCTTTTCGCCAATGCCCCGGTCCAGGCAAAGATCGAGGCGACCGAATTCGTCGAGGTCGGGTTGCCCTTGAGATGCTCGTAATAATGTCTTACTACAGTGCCGTGGGCCGCCTCGAATTCGTATTTGCCATCGGGTGAGACAAGCACCGAGGTCATGAGCCCGAGACTGCCGAAGCCGGTCGCCACCATGTCGGACATCACATCGCCGTCGTAGTTCATGCATGCCCATAGCATGCCCCCTTCGGATTTGAGCACCTGTGCAACGGCATCATCGATAAGGAGATACCGGTATTTGATCCCAGCTGTCTGGAGCTTGTCTTTTGCCTTGTCCGCCTCTTCGGCGAAGACGTCTCTGAAGAATCCGTGATACTGCTTCGAGATCGTGTCCTTTGCCCCGAACCAGAGATCGACCTTTTCGCCGAGCGCGTAATTAATGCAGGCCTTCGCAAAACTCCGGATAGAAGATTCGGTATTATGCATCCCCATGACGACTCCCTTGCCCTTGAAATCATGGACCTTCACGACTCTTTTTTCTCCGCCGTCTGCAGGGGTGAAGACGAGTTCCGCCTTGCCGGGCCCCTCGACAACGAATTCCGTACACTTATAGATATCGCCGTACGCATGCCTTCCTATAACGATCGGTTTCTTCCACGAGCGCACTGCGGGGGGGATGTTGCGCATGATGATCGGCTTCCGGAAGACTGTGCCGTCCAGTATCGACCTGATCGTGCCGTTGGGGCTTTTCCACTGCTGCTTCAGGCCGTATTCTTTGACCCTTGCGGCATTCGGGGTAATCGTGGCGCATTTTACCCCCACCCCCGTCTCCTTGATTGCGTTGGCGGCCTCGACGGTGACACGGTCGTCGGTCTCATCGCGTCTTTTTATCCCAAGATCGAAATACCGGATATCGACATCCAGGAAAGGGATTATCAGCTTCTCCTTTATCATATGCCAGATCACCTTGGCCATCTCGTCGCCGTCGATCTCGACGATCGGATTCTTCACTTTTATCGACACGTTGTCCTCCTGTGAGAAAAAGTTATTAAGGGTCTCAAAAGTGAATTCACCTTACCGGAAAATCTCCCCTCGCCCCTCTTTGCCAAAGAGGGGTGTAATTCCTCCCTTTTTCTCCTCGGCGAACCCGCCTGAGTGCGGGGGCAAAGGGAGGTTAGGAGGGATTTTGCAAAAAAGTGTCACCACTGTGAGACCGTTATTAACAGAGTGGCTAATTTTAATGGTATTATGCCCCCTTGTCAACGAGGGCTGCGATGGCCCCTCCTTTTATGATACGATACCTGTATTAGAGGACCGCATTACGTTCGGGAAGGAGGGCCTGCTATGGCCGAAGCGTGGTACGAGGGTTTGCCCGATGACGCACTAAAGACCGAGACGGACAAGATTTACGAGAAGGCCGAAGCGACCATCAGAGAGGGGCTAGGCCGGGGGCTCGATTTCGACACCGCATGCTCAGCTATCGGGGTGGAGGACGAGGAACTCAGGAAAGGAATCATCGACGACATGCTGAAGGTGCTTATCGGCGAGGAACACTTTGCGAAGGAGGTCCCCCTCGACGAAATGTCTAAAAAGTTGAAGGTCCCGGTTGCGCGGCTCCAAGAGGCGAAGGCTGCAATGCTCGAAGACGTAAAGAACTCCTCTATCAAGGCCTTTTACAAGAGCATCGGCCATGGAAACGCATAATGGAACAGGGCGGTGACTGTAGAAATCCCCTATAGAGCAGATTCTATCCTCAGATTCCCAGGCAGTTCAGTCATTAAATCCTGCATACTCACCGAAGACTTCCCTATACAAGGGATACTGTTCAAAAAAGGTTCGATTGTCGGGTTCGATGAAGCTGGGAGGCTCTGGCGATGCAATGTCTCTGAAAATACCACCATCGGTGTACTTACCTGCAAGGCGGGGAGCGAAGTAGAGTTCTTCCCGGGGGGTGGCATTCAGTCCTGCGTAGTTTCCGGTGAGTCGATAATTGACGGGGTCCCGACAGAAGCGGGATCACTCGTGATGTTTCACGAAAACGGCCGTCTCTTCAAGTGCGACCTTACTCAAAATCTGATAATACAAGGGCTTCCTGTGCTGGCCCGAACAGACATATGTTTCTTCGATGAGGGGCGCCTGTCCGCCTGTTCTCTCTCGAAGGACTATTCGATCCATGGAATCCTGTGCAGAGCTGGAACGAGGGTCTGGCTCCACGGGAACGGGAAACTCGCGGCGTGCACCTTGCGCAATGAGGTGAAGATAGGAAAGGCCGCTTGCAGGGCAGGGGCTTTCGTCGTTTTTGACGAAAACGGCTCACTGGTCCATTGCGGTTGACGGTGGCTGAAATACTACGTACGAAGATGGACGCCATTTATTATGAAAGCGGTCGGCTCAGGGGAAGATACCTCATGAAGGACGAAGAGGTGGCGGGGATACGATGCAGGCCCGGCTCCTGGGCGTGGTTCCACGCCAACGGGGCCGTCTCGTCCCTTGAGCTTCTTCTCGATACCGAAAGGGACGGAGTTCGCTGCAGGGCAAATTCGCGGGTCTGTTTCCACGACAACGGCCGGCTGATGAGATGCAACCTCTCCCAGGACAACTTTGTACAAGGCGTGCCGGTGCGGGCAGACACCTTTCTCCTCTTCTATGAAAACGGGGTACTTTCCGCATGCAGGCTTTCCGAAAACATCCTCTACCGGGACGTTTCATGCAAAGAAGGCTGCTGGATAGGGTTTTATGATGACGGCAGCCTCAAGAGGTGCTTCCTGGCCGAAGACACGATCAACTCCGGCGTGATGCTGAGACAGGGCACATGGGCGGCATTCCACAGAAACGGGGTCATAGATAATTACCGCCTGACTGAGGGCGCCGTTATCCAGGGGATGAAATGTACCGAGGGGGATATTCTGTTATTTGACGAAGCAGGAATGATTTCGGAAAGGGTGAGAGGGCCTGTTTAAACACCCGCCCTAAATCGACCGCCACCCAATGTTATTGGGATCCAATGTATTCTTCAAGACGCGACCGCCAACCTTCTACAACGTCCCTGTCCGACCCGCCCATATAGAATCGACCTGGGGCAAACAGCGAATATTCTTCTCCGCTTCGAAGACTTAAGAGCAAATAGTAGAGTGTGACATAATTTGATTTCTTCCCTGTATAACCAATGCCCACATGAAGAATGTCACTGAATGGAATTGCTCTTTTCTTCGCGCCAAAAATATTTCTGTCTTCGACCACAATACTGCGCACATTGGAATCAATCACAATTATCTGTTTCCCGGTAGTCACTGCACCTGCAGTCCCGATTAGCAGGAGGAGCACGCCCAGCAGGAAGCCTGCGAGGGTATTCGTCATGGCAAAACCATGAAAGTCTCGGCAGACGTATGCCATTGCCAATCCGACTATAGTGCATACAATAGAAAGCATCATCTGCTTGCCCGGATTACTCTCGCTTATCCATTTGTCCATATCTACAGGTTTATGGGGTCAGGTCTTTTTTCTTGCATTAGAAGTCCTGTTCACCCACCTGCTTATTGTGGAATAGTGAACGCCCAGGAATTCAGCCAC
>JAKAIZ010000169.1 GCA_021814065.1 Nitrospirota bacterium
GGGGTTGATCCCGACGCTGTCCGGCTGTACCCTCCTGAAGAGATCGAGGTAAAAGCGGAGCGTCTCTTCGTCCTCGTACGGGAAACCGCAAAGAAAATCCACGACGATCTTCAACCCCGACGACCTGGCGCTGAAGACGATCTTCTCGATGTCGGTCCAGTACAAGGGGCACTTTTTCCAGGAGTCCGCTGTGAGAGTGATGAGCGATACCCCGCTCTCCTTCATCAGCCTGAAGAGTTTCTTGCTGTAATTCGCCGGCTTCATATAGAGCGCCCAGTCTATGCCGGGCCCCTGGCGTTTCAGCGCGTTGCAGAAGTCGATCGAATAGTCGAGGTCCTCGTTGAATTCCGAATCGCAGAGGTGGAAACGGCTGCAGCCCTGATCCGCAAGCATCCTGAGCTCGGCCAGCACATCGTCGATCTTCTTGAACGACACCCTCGTATTCGCCTCGATACAATAGACACAGGAAGAGCTGCAGCCCTTGTGTGTATCGAAGCCCCCTATCCCCCCCTGGCGCATATACCTTTCGTACTGTACCCCCCCTGTCTTGCGGGGACACTGCAGATCGTACCTGTATCTCCGGTAACGTATGCGATCGGTTCTGCCGCAGCGCCCGATGTCTTCCAGCAGTTCGTTGACAGCACCTTCAGCAGGTCCCGCCACAGCGTAGTCTGCGCCGAGATAATCAAGAATACCCTCGGGATCAGCCGCTATCCCAGCGCCCCCGATAATCACGGCCAGACCATACTTCTCCCTCACATGCCGGACGACATTCCTGATGTCGTCGAGGAAAAACTCGTTCGTCTGAAACAGGACCGTGTCCACGTTTCTGACGCTGATCCCTGCTATATCCGGGCCGAATTCAGCGACGGCTTCATCGATGTCCTTCACCGGTGCATCGGAAAAACAGAGGTCGAGTATCTCTGCGACGTGGCCTGCCTCCTCCACCGACGCGGCAACATACTCAAGTCCTAGCGGCGGCACCGGCGGGAAGCGGTATGTGTTCGGATTAATCAGAAGGACCCTCATGCAATTATGATAAACAGCGGCAGGCGGGGTTGTCTATAAGGAGACGGCCATTCCCAGGTACTCCGCCCAGGGTGCAGCTGCCTTCGACCAACTCCTCACTGTGAACTGCGGAACCTCAGAAGCAAAATCCCATGCCGGCCCCGAAGTAATGGGTGAAGCCGCCAAGGTCTCCGATTAGGCGCACGCCTCCCTCCAGATCCACCTCCCAGCAAGGCGTGATCAGATACTGGATTCCGCCGTCTGCGTTGTAGCCGGCGCCCTTGCCCGGCCCGGTACTGCTCTGCCCATAAATTTCACCATAAAACTGAAGCAGCTCTGCAGGTTGCCAGGTAGCGACGAAGTTCGAGACAAGACTCGTGAAGCGCCCGCCCCCTGCAAGCTCCGGATTCGTCTGCGAGCTTAAGCCGAGTTGAAGGGAGAGCCCTATCTGCTCGCTTAGGGCGAAAGCAGCTATGCCGTTAAAAGCCATGCCAAGCCCCTGACTTCCGAAAGCGGACCCCCCGGATGGCAGCGTGAACAGGGCCTCCACAGCGCCAAGCCAATGGCGGGTATAGCCCAATTCATGCTTAAGACCGAGTGTTACTGCGGAAAAGCCGGTGATCTCCTGGGCGGGCGAGCCCGAAGCGGCGCCCATCCTTTGGCGGTTATAATTTTGGGGAAGAAGAACGAACTCGTTCCTGCCGGGAAGCCCAACGCGCACCTCGGCTTGAGGATAATTGTCCGCCGTGCCGCCGCCAGGACCTCTCACGTTGGCGCGTTGGAAGCCCATTTCCAACACGAACCGGCCCTGAGGGACCGCGCAGGCGCTGTCTGAGACGGTCGGACGGTCCAGGATGGCAAGCAGGGCTGATGGGCCCGAGCAAGGGTCAGGAATAGCAGTCTCCTGTTCTTCAGCATAACCCTGCCCCCAAACCGCAAGCAATCCCAAGAAAGTAAGAGAGAACACAACCGCCTGACGCGCGATCAGCGCTATACTGATCATTACTTACTCAACACGCGAGCGAACGGCCGATATTTTTCATGAGCCGATTTCATTTCTTCTTCATCTCGCATGTCTACAGACATCGTCCTAAAAAGTTTCGCTTATTTTCCCGTGTAAAGCAATAAAAGAATATACCCTCCATGCGTGACACTGTTAAACAGCGTTGAAAGATTGAAATCCGCTTGAAACTTGCTAAGCTGGTCTTACGGGGTCGGATCGCAATGAAGAAAAGATGAACGAATCCCATACAGCTGATGCGGTAAATTCAAGGGAAGAATGGCGTCCGGCCGCCAATCCATGGCTTATCACCTTCTCTGTAATGCTTGCCACCTTCATGGAGGTGCTCGACACCACGATCGTGACGGTCGCCGTGCCCCATATCGCCGGCAGCCTCTCCTCGAGTAACGAGGAAGCGACCTGGGTTCTTACAAGCTATCTCGTCTCCAATGCCATCGTCCTGCCTGCAAGCGGTTGGTTCGCCGCCTATTTCGGCCGAAGGCGCTTTCTCATAGCCTGCATCGTCATCTTCACGCTTACTTCGATCATAAGCGGAGCGGCCGTTAGTCTCGAGATGCTGGTAATCGCGCGTGTTTTCCAGGGGGCCGGGGGCGGGGCGCTCCAGCCTATCTCACAGGCGATACTGCTCGAAAGCTTTCCGCCCGAAAAGCGCGGGATGGCCATGGCGGCATTCGCCGTGGGCGTTGTCGTAGCACCGATAGCAGGCCCGACGCTCGGGGGCTGGCTGACCGACAACTACTCGTGGCGCTGGGCGTTCTACATAAATGTGCCGGTGGGAATACTCGCAATATTGATGATCCGGGCGTTCGTCGAGGACCCTCCGTACATCAGGGACGCCAGACCGGGGACTATCGACTGGGCCGGTTTCGGGCTGATGGCGGTAGCTCTCGGCACACTTCAGATCATGCTCGACAAAGGGCAGCAGGACGACTGGTTTGCGGCGGCATGGATCAGGTGGTTTGCCTTCGCAAGCGCCACCTCGATAATCGTATTCGTCCTCTGGGAGTTGAGACGCAGGGAACCTATCGTCAACCTCAGGGTCTTTCGCGACAGAAACTTCGCCGTCGGGACCCTGCTTTTTACACTGGTGGGATTGGCCCTCTACAGCGCCATTACTTTAATACCGCTCTATCTCCAGACGCTCATGGGATACCCTGCGCTCCAGAGCGGTCTTGCGGTGGCGCCCCGCGGCGTGGGGGCACTCCTGGCGATGCCGCTCGTCGGCTATCTCACCACGCGCGTGGACTTCAGAAAGCTGATCGGATTCGGCTTCTTCCTGGTTGCCATCTCGCTCTGGCTGATCAGCGACCTCACCCTCGAAACGTCGGCCTGGGATATCGGGTGGCCGTCCGTTTTGACCGGGGTAGGACTATCGATGCTCTTCGTCCCCCTGGCGACAGTCTCGATGGGCACACTCTCTCAGAAAGAGATCGGAAATGCCAGCGGCGTATTTAACCTTATGCGCAATATCGGCGGCAGCGTGGGCGTCTCACTTCTTACCACGTTTCTGACGCGGCGGGCCCAAACGAACCAGGCTATCCTCGCATCCCACCTGACCCCCCTGGACCCGGACTACCAGCATCAGTTCCGGGAACTCCAGAACTATCTGGGGACGATAATGAACCCGGCAGAGGTTTATCGTCACGCAGAGCGCCTCATCTACGAATCTCTCCTGAGGCAATCTCAACTCCTGGCGTTCGTACAGAGTTTCCGGTTGCTTGCAGTCACCGCGCTGCTATGCATCGTATTCGCCATGCTTTTGAAAAAGGTGCGGCCGCGCGGCCGGATCTCGCCCCGCTAAGTCCAATGCCTTCAGCAGAATTCAGTCCGGGTCCGCAAATCTCACGAGCGTCCCCCTCTTGCGGGGGTGCCGTACCTGAAGATGGTAATCCCCTTACAGCCCTTTTCGTAGGCCAGTATATAGGCCCTCGCGACATCCTCCTCTTCGCCCTCTTCGGCATATTGATCGCTTTTGAAACAGCGTTGTCGGTATATTCCTGAAAAACGCGCCTGCATCTCTATGAGGGCAACCCGGCCTTCCCTCCAGATGGCGCTTTATGGTTCACTTAGCCCCCAAAACACCGTGCGTAGCCGAATCCACCCTATAGAATCCGAATTCAATGTTGTGCTAAGATGAGAAGCGTGAAAAGGCTTCTAAGCAATCGCTTTTTAGCCCGGGATGACCTATGAGGCTATGTGGCAAGTTGAGATCGATCAACCTCTGGCATCTGGTCTGGGTGGTCGTTCTTTCCGAAATCTGCACTGCTATCCTTGTCGTATCGTTCAGCTATCTCTGGTGGGGCCATTTTTCCCGAGACGTGTTTTTCATCGGCGTAATCGTCTCCTTTATTGTCTCCGTACTGGTGGGGTACATCATCATTTATCTTTTTCAGCAGTCCCGCGATGCCGAAAAAAAATACCGGATACTCGTCGAGAATGCATGGGACGCCATCTGTCTCCTGGACATCGAAGGCAACTTTCTCGAAGTGAACCTTAAGATAGAGGAATTGTCAGGATACAGGAAAGAAGAGCTTCTGAATATGAACTTTTCCCGTCTCTGCCCTGCCGAAGGGGTCGGGACCTCCTTTGAACACGACATCAGGATAGGTGCGCCGTACGAAGTGACCTTCGTCCGGAAGGACGGAGATACCTTTCCGGCAGAAATGGCAGTCGCGATCGCTGAATACAAGAACCGTCATACCGCCCAGGTGACCATACGCGACATCACCGGCAGGAAACTCATGGAGAAAGACCTTGAAAGACTTCGGGTCCATCTTGAAGACTTGGTGAAGGAACGGACAGCGGAACTGGCGGTCTCGAACATGCTCCTGAAACAGGAGATCGCCGACCGCAAGTTCGTCGAGGAAAGGCTCAACCTTCTGAAAAAGGCGGTGGAGTCGATCCCGATCGGGATCACGATTACGGACGCCGAAAGAAAGATCGTCTATACCAACCCGGCCGAGGCTGAGATGCACGGCTACGCGATAGAAGAACTTCTCGACTGCGAGGTAAAGATCTTCGCCCCTCCCGAGACGTGGCGGCCGCTGAATCTCAACCTCCTGTCGCGGGAGGCCTGGCAGAGGGAAAGCATCAACGTCAGAAAAGACGGCTCCCTTTTTCCTGTTCTCCTTACGTCCGTCCCCGTCACCGACGACACGGGGGTCTCCGCCGCGATGATTACGCTCTGTGAGGACATCACCGAAAAGATGAAACTTCAGGAAGAGGCGAAATTCATTCAGACAAAACTGATACAGGCCAATAAGATGACGGCACTCGGCACTCTCGTCTCGGGCGTGGCCCACGAAATCAACAACCCCAACAATTTCATCCTCTTCAACACGCAGTTGCTGGCTGCGTCCTGGGAGGACATCATCAGGCGGCTTTCAGAATCCCACGGAGAGGAGGTCGATTTTCCCGTCGGCGGCCTGCCCTATTCCGAGATGAAGGAGATCATACCCAAACTCCTCTCAGGGATCTCCGAAGGTTCCCGCAGGATCAAGAGTATAGTCGGCGGGCTTAAAAGTTTCGCCCGTCAGGAGAGCGCCCGGATGGACAGCTGCATCGAAATAAACAAAGTCGTCACCGCCTCAGCCGCGATTCTGGCAAACCAGACAGCAAAATGTACAGACAGGTTTCATCTCGATTTCGCCGAAGACCTGCCGCCGGTAAAGGGCAACGCCCAGCAGCTCGAACAGGTAATCATCAACCTGCTCATGAACGCGCTGCATGCGCTTAACGACAGGAGCAAGGGGATATGGATATCCACTGCTTCCGATGACGTTGCTCGCTGTGTAATAATACGCGTCAAAGATGAAGGATTGGGAATGACGGCAGAAGTGCTGGAACGCATCATGGAGCCCTTTTTTACGACGCGGCTCGAACAGGGGGGCACCGGCCTCGGTCTTTCCATATCCTATTCGATCATTAAGGACCATGGAGGCTCTCTCAAGTTCGATTCGCTGCCGGGCTGCGGAACGACGGTGACTGTGACGCTGCCTGCAGATCAGTCTGTCACGGTGAAGGAGGGGTAAATGTATCAGCAATATCCTGCAGCGCCTGTCATGCTTGTGGACGATGAACCGCAGATCCTGCTCAGTTTCAGCGTCATGCTGAGGACCGCCGGCATCAATAACCTTGTTACTGCAAACGACAGCCGGAGGGTCACAGCCTTATTGTCGGAGAAAGAGGCGTCGCTGATCCTTCTCGATCTGTCGATGCCTCATCTTTCTGGGATCAGGCTGCTCTCTGAAATTAACTCCTCGTTTCCGAATATACCCGTGATTATCGTGACCGCTACGGACAACATCGAGACCGCCGTCGATTGCATGAAGAGCGGCGCCTTCGACTACCTTGTCAAGCCTATCGAGGCTGACAGGCTGCTTTCGAGCATCAGGAAGGCGCTCGACATGTCAGCCCTTCAGGAGGAGGTCTCCTCGCTCAAACATTATCTCCTCACCGACCAGCTGAAGCACGAGTCCGCTTTTGCATCGCTCATTACCCAGAGCAGAAAGATGCGCGCCCTTTTTCAGTATGCCGAGGCGATCTCCCGTTCCCTGCAGCCGGTGCTCATCACCGGGGAGACGGGCGTCGGCAAGGAATTGATGGCCAGGGCCATCCACGACCTGAGCGGCAGAAAGGGCGAGTTTGTACCGGTAAACATATCGGGGCTGGACGACCCGATGTTCTCCGATACGCTGTTCGGACACAAAAAAGGCGCCTATACCGGCGCGGAGGCCGCAAGGGACGGACTGATCGCACAAGCCTCGGGGGGAACGCTCTTTCTCGATGAGATAGGAGACCTGAGCGAAGTTTCGCAGGTGAAACTCCTGAGGCTGCTCCAGGAAAACAGCTACCTTCCGCTTGGGTCGGACGTGCAGAAAAAGATTGATGCGCGCGCGATCGTAGCCACCAACCGGGACATCGTCGAACTCATGAAGCAGGGTAAATTCCGCAAAGACCTCTACTACCGTCTCCGCACCCACCAGATCCACATCCCTCCGCTCCGGGAGCGTAAGGAAGACATCCCCCTTCTCCTAAACCATTTCCTCGATGAGGCGGCACGCTCACTCAATAAGAAAAAACCGACCTATCCGCGCGAGCTG
>JAKAIZ010000170.1 GCA_021814065.1 Nitrospirota bacterium
AAACATACCCTGGCGTTTAAAACAGACAAAGGGGTTGCATTGCGATACAAGCCGGTCTCGATCACGAAGTTTCAGCCGGAGGAAAGAAAATATTAGTTAATTTGAGAGGCGGACATGCTGAAAAAAAGCCATAAAAGCGGCATAGAGGAGGCTGTAATTGCGTAGGGCAGAAACGATGAAAAAGTCTTGCAATGACGACAGGATTTAATTATGATCCACATAAATGCAGATGATACTTTTTCAATGGTTGGCGGAAGGTTGATGGGCCTCATCCGGGGACTGGAAGGTGTCGCAGGCAAGCCTTTTTTTCACCGCTCTGCCCTGCATCGTTCACGTGGCTATTGCTTCGCAAAAGTTTATTGTGGCAACGTCAGCTGAAACTGCATGAATAAGTACGTGTTCAAGATAAAACGTTTCGATCCTGAAAAAGACGTCGTCCCGCGGTGGGAGGAATATACCGTGGAGATGGAGCCTTTCGAAAGGCTGCTCGACGGCCTGATCAAGATAAAGGACTCCCTGGACGGAAGTCTTACGTTCAGGCGGTCGTGCGCACATGGCATCTGCGGTTCCTGCGCGATGAAGATTAACGGAAAGAACCGCCTCGCCTGCCAGACGCTGGTCAAGGACATGCCCGAATCGATTTCGTTCGAGCCGCTCCCCGCCTTCCCGGTGATAAAGGACCTCGTGGTCGATATGGACCCGTTCTTCGGAAAGAACGAGGAAGTGCTCCCCCGTCTCATCAACGAGGAGCCGCCTCCCGAAAGGGAGCGGCTGCAGAGCCCCGACGAGCAGCACAGGATACTCGAATCGATCACCTGCATCATGTGCGCCTGCTGCACCTCTTCCTGCCCGAGCTACTGGGCGGACAAGCAATATCTCGGGCCTGCGGCGATCGTCAAGGCGGCGCGGTTCATCCTCGATACGAGGGACAGGGCAGGAAATGAAAGGCTCAGGATGCTTGCCCGGCCCCGCGGAATCTGGAGATGCCATTCGATTTACAATTGCGTCGAGGTGTGTCCCAAGGAGATCGACATCACCGGGCATATCTCGAAGATGAAGCGGCTTGCAGTGAAGAAGAGATTGAAATAGGACGCGATATGGCAGATTACCGTATAGAAAAAGACTCCCTGGGCGAGGTGAAGGTGCCGGGAAATGCCATGTACGGTCCGCAGACGCAGCGGGCTGTCGAGAACTTTCCGGTGAGCGGTATACGCTTCCCGAGGGTCTTTATCCGTGCGCTCGGACTGATCAAGGGATGTGCTGCGGATGTCAATTCAGAACTCGGCCTGCTCGACGGAGAAATAGCCTGTACTGTCCGTCAGGCGGCTGATGAGGTCGTTTCCGGAATATGGGACAAGGATTTCCCGATCGACATCTTCCAGACCGGTTCCGGGACTTCAACCAACATGAACGCCAATGAGGTGATCGCGAACCGGACGTGCCAGCTTCTTGGCAGGAGAGTCGGCTCTGGCGTGGTCCATCCTAACGACCATGTGAACCTCGGCCAGTCTTCGAATGACGTGATCCCCGCGGCGATCCATATCAGCGTCTGCCTCGAAACAACCGAACTTCTTATCCCGGCCCTGTCGCGTCTCGGCTCGGTCCTGGCAAAAAGGGCGGAAGAGCTGTCCGGGATTGTCAAGACAGGCAGGACCCACCTGATGGACGCGATGCCGGTCACCGTCGGACAGGAGATGGGCGGATGGGCATATCAGGTCCGGCAGAGTGAAGACCGCCTTCGCGCAGTCCTTGGCCGACTTGAAAAGCTGGCGATCGGCGGCACAGCCGTCGGCACAGGCATCAACACCCACCCTGGATTCGGCAGGAGGATGGCCGAAAAACTGTCTGCGCGCACAGGACTCTCATTTGCCGAGACAGACAACCACTTCGCATCGCAGGCGACGATGGACAGCGTGACTGAATTAAGCGGGGCGCTCAAGACGTCGGCATCTTCCCTGCTGAAGATCGCCAACGATCTCCGGCTTATGAACAGCGGTCCGCTCACGGGCTTTTCCGAGATCAGCCTGCCGGCCCTTCAGCCCGGGTCGAGCATCATGCCCGGCAAGGTCAACCCGGTGATCGCCGAGGCAACGATCATGGCCTGCATTCAGGTGATCGCTAACGATGTCGCCGTGACGATCGCCAACAGCCGGGGCGAGTTCGAGCTGAATGTGATGCTCCCGCTCATCTGCCACAACGTCCTTGAGTCGGTCGCCATCCTGGGGAATGCTGCAGGACTTCTTGCAGACCGCGCGATCGCCGGGTTTACGGTAAATGAGGAGAGGATTGCCGGGGTCCTCGGCCGCAATCCGGTGCTTGTCACTGCATTGAGTCCGGTGATCGGCTACGACAAGGCGGCGGAGATCGCAAAGAAGGCGTATGCAGAGAGCAGGCCGATCAAGGAAGTTGCCGCCGAGCTGACCGGCCTGCCGTCAGAAGAACTCGACAGGCTCCTCGACCCGCGGAAGATGACGGGCCAGGGCGATAAGCCCGGGCAGAGTGGGTAACCACAGCGACTGACTGCTTCTCATTACCTGCCAGTGGGCAATGCCTCCTGCTTCATCTTCTCCTGGACCCTGGCAAGGGTGTCCTGGTAAATCTCATTTGAGGGGGCCAGCTCTGTCGCCTTCCGTGCCAGCGTTTCCGCTTCCTCAAGGTTTCTTCCGCAGGTGTACAATAACCACGAGAGGTTATTGTAGGCATCGGCGAGGCCGGGATCCTTCCTGATCGCCTGCCGATAATATTCCTCCGCCCGGGCATATTCGCCTTTCCCATAATAAATGTTCCCAAGATATAAATACGCGGTCGGAAGGTACTTCGCCGCTTTCTTATACTCCCCCACCGCCTGTTCGGTTTCGCCCTTTTTTTCGTAGGAGAGACCCAGGTTGATGTGTTCCTCAGGTGTCAGCGGGTCGTGGAGAACGATTATTCTGGGAAGGGAGCACGAAGCAGTCGTAAAAAAAAAGAGGGAAAATGCCAGAAGAAAGGCGCCCCTTGTGCACTCGTCGCCGCGGGACAGGCTCATTTCTTTTTTATCGACAGGCTCCAGAAACCCGCCTTCTTCCAGATTCTGAGGAAAGTGTCGTTATTGATAAACTCACGCTCTGTCTTCCCTGAATTCGCGATAACGCCGTCACTGTTATACCCCACGACCACCATGAAGTGATTCGCCTGCCATGCAAGGAAGCCGTAGTCCACCATGACAAGAAGCGGCTGGCCCGCGCTTATTTTTTCTTTGAGATCCTGCATACTGCCGGAATACTCGTCAGCGGAAAAACCGTTCCGTTGGGCATACAGGACAATGTCTAGGTTGAGTGTACCGCGGGCGGAGCGGCTGAATATGTCCTCGGCGATCTTTTCAGGCGTCGTGTGCAATCCCTCGTAGTTGAGTACACCGGCAAGTGAGGCAGGACCGCACTGGTAAGCCTCCTGAGGGTAAAAAGGGACGTTGTCGATCACGGTCTCACCCTGCCGCGCAACCGGAGGTGCAGAAGCGCAGGCGGCGATCAGCAGGCAGCAGCAGCACAGCAGGCCGGCCAATGTTTTAAAGACTATTCCCATGTATAACTATACACAAAAAAAGGCAGGGAGGGAAAGCATTCCCCCCTGCCTTTATTCTGCTGAAAAGACGATTATTTTACGATGACCCTGTGCCCGGTGAGCTGTATCAGGAGCACAACAAGAATTGCTATCACGAGAATCGCGATTACTACGCCCAAGCCGTCACCGCCCACCTTAAGGCCGTCGAGCTGCTGGGCTGTTCTGTGCAGTTGCTGGTCACTTAGCTGGGTGAGCCTGCTTTGGATCTCTTCGTGCGTAAATCCCAGCTCGGCAAGTCTCTCCTTGACCATTTTAAGTTCGAGCGTCTTCTGTACGGTCGCAAGGTCGGCTGCTCTGTCGGTCTGGGCAAGCGTAATGATGCCTGACGGCGCGAAGGAGGCATCGGCTTTCGGGGTAATGCCGATAACGAACATCGCAAACGCCAGATAGAAGGCGATAGACTTCATGAAAGGAATCGACACGACTTTCACCTCCTTTCCCTGTGAAGTTCGGATTTCCGAGTTTCCTTAGTGTAATCACAGGCATGCTGCAAGTCAACTGTCAGGCAGCTGAAAAAGGGTTCTTCCACCTTCATGACGCATCCTCCCATGGAGAGGGTGTATCCACGGCGATGCGGGCCGGGTTGGCCCGCTCGGGAAATGATCGGCGAATGGACTCTAAAAGGGTGCCCTGCCGAAATCAATGACATAGGGCGGGTCAAAGTGCGGATAAGGAGTATCTCAGGTCCTCGATGATGTCCTCTGCGTCTTCGAGTCCTGTCGACAGCCTGATCAAGGTCGGATCGACCCCGATCTTGAGGCATGAGGTATCGGAGAGTTTCGGGTGGAACATCGAGGCGTAGTGGAGTGCAAGAGTACCTGAATCGCCGAGGCTGACGCCTGTTTTGCAGAGCCGAAGGCCGTTGATGAACTTCCTGCAGGCCCTCCCGTTTTCAAGCCTGAGAGAGACCATGCCTCCGAACCCGGACATCTGTTTTTTTGCGATTGGATGGCCGGGATGGGTCCTTAGTCCCGGGAATAAAACGGTTTTCACTTTCGGATGTCCGACCAGAAATTCCGCGACCGCGCAGGCGGTCCTGCAGTGGCGCTCCATCCTCACATGGAGCGTCTTCAGACCCCGCAGGAAGAGCCATGCATTGAACGGCGAGAGGCAGGCCCCGAGGTTCTGCAGCATATTCGGCCTGAGACCGGATATAAATTCCTTGGATGAGACGACCACGCCTCCTATCGCATCGCCGTGGCCACCTATATATTTTGTGGCCGAATGCACGACGCAATCGATCCCCGATTCGATCGGTCTCTGCAGATAAGGCGTGGCAAAGGTATTGTCGATCACCGAAACAAGCCCAATTTTTTTTGCGAGACCGGCGATCAGGCCTATGTCTACAATGCTGAGTTCAGGGTTGGAGGGAGTCTCGAAAAAAATGAGCCTTGTCTGTTCGGTCACGAGAGAGGGTACCACTTTCTTCAGATCATCGTACGGCCCGAAGCGCCTCACCCCACAGCCCAGTTTGTGGAGTATATGGGCAAAGAATAGTTTCGATCCCCCGTAGATCTGGTTGCTCGAAAGGACTTCGTCGCCAGGCTTCAGAAGTTCGAGAAAGACGGCCGACAGCGCAGCCATGCCGGAGGAAAAGGAAACGCAGGACTCCGCGCCTTCGAGGAGCGCCATCTTGTCTTCGAAGGCGCTGACTGTCGGGTTGCCGATTCTCGTATAGATGAAGCCTTCTCTTTCGCCCTTCTCTACCTCGCCCCCTTCCTCTGCGCTGCCGAACGTGAACGTGCTCGTCTGGTAGATCGGGGTGCTGACTGGATCGAAGGCGAATCTCCCTTCCTCGCCGCCATGGACCGCGATAGTCCCGAAGCCCGGATCTTTTCTGCCTCTCTCTCCTGCTTTATTTGTCATCACAGTCTTTTTGAATAATCAGGGTTCAATGTTTCTGCCGTGCAGCGCGCGTGGATTTGGGCTTATCGTCTCTGTATACCTCTATCGCGATGTCGGGACACATCCGCGCGCACATTGCGCAGCCCGTGCATTTTTCGATATGTACGGCAACGGCAGGGAAAACCCCGCTCTTGTTGAAACGCTTCCGGATCGATATCACGCCGAACGGACAGGTCTCGACGCAGAATGTGCAACCCTTGCAGCGCTCCGTATTGATCTTGATCTTCCCTTTCATTTCACCCTTTCAAGGAGTTCTCCTGCATGCCTGCGTGAAATCTCGGTGACCGTGCCGCTCAGCATCCTGGCGATCTCATCCTGCCTTTCCCTGCCTGAGAGTTCTTTCACTTCTACGGAGACCTTCCCGTCCTTTTCAATCTTCTCGATCCTGAGATGGAAATCCGCCATGCTCGCGATCTGCGGCAGATGGGTGATGCAAAGCAGCTGGTGCCGACCGGAAATCACCCCGAGTCTCTTCCCGACGCTCTCAGCGGTTTTGCCCCCGATGCCGGCGTCTACCTCGTCGAAGATCAGGACCGGCGTGTTGTCAACGTCCGCAAGGATCGTCTTGAGGCTGAGCATTACCCGCGAGAGTTCACCTCCGGAGATGATCCTGGAAAGCGGCTTCAGGGGTTCCCCGGGGTTCGCCGAAAACAGGAAAGTAACACTGTTGAGGCCTGTGGCCCCTATCTTGTATTTCCCCTCCTCGTCGGTCTCTTTTTTTATCTCTATCCTGAATTCGGCGCTGCCGAATGCGAGGTCCGTGAGGACCGCCGAGATGAGTTTCCCGATTTTTTTGGCTGCCTTTGTCCTCTTTTCCGACAGTTCCAGCGCAGCCTGCATGAGTGCATCTCTCTTCGCCCCGAGGTCCGCTTCGAGCGCAGCCAGTGTCTCGTCTGCCGACTCGATCCCCTCTATCTCCTTCTGCGCCGCATTCCGGTAACTGAGTATCGCAGCGATGTTTTCCCCGTATTTTTTTTCGAGTTTTCTGATCAGTTCGAGTCTGTCTTCGACCGCCTCCAGTCTCCCGGGCTCGAAGTCGAAGCGGTCCCGGTACCTTCCGAGGGCCAGTGACGCGTCTTCTATGAGCGGCATCGCGGATTCGAGCAGTTGGAGCGTCTCTTCCATACTGCCGTCTATAGCGCTTATGTCGCGGAGATGAGAAATCACCTTTGAGAGCTTCTCCGAGCATGAACCGTCGGATTCGTACAGCAAAGAATAAGACACTCCGGTCAGTTCCGTGAGCTTCGTGAGATTGGCGAGTATTCTTTTTTCATCTTCGAGCGTCTCTTTTTCCCCCTCTCTCAGCGACGCTGCGTCGATCTCCTGTATCTGGAACCTGAGGAGGTCAAGTCTGTGCGCCCGCTCCCTCTCCTTTTCGCGTAATTCAACGCATTTGTTTTTAAGCAAGTCTGTCTCGCGGAAGAGCTTCTCCACTGCTTCCCGATCCGGCTGGAGTTTTCCGAACGAATCGACAAGGGACCTTTGCTTGTCCGCGGCCAGGAGACTCTGGTGTTCGTGCTGGCTCAGGACATCGACGAGCGCCCCGCCTATCGCCGAGAGCGTCTGGAGAGTGACCATAGTATCGTTGACATAGGCCCTGCTC
>JAKAIZ010000171.1 GCA_021814065.1 Nitrospirota bacterium
TACTTCCCCAGGTCCAGACTGTGCCGTCGGTCTTAAGAAAAACAGTGTGGTTTGTTCCCCCCAGCCTGCCTGCGTTGGTTACGCTGAAGTCAAACCCGACAGCGCTGAGGCCGTCGAGATATGCCTTCCTGAAGGGCGGAGTAAAAATGCCGAAGCTTGTCCGCGAAGGCGTCACCGTGTAAATGCCGCCGGAGATATCCGTAAAGCTATAGTTGCCGTTTACATCCGTTGTCGTTGTTGTGATTGTATTTAAATGCTCATCGGCAAAAGTGACTACAATGCCCGAAAGAGGGGCGCCACCCGATGTAATCTTCCCCGAAACACTATACGTACGGCTGTCACTGCATCCTGAGAGCATCATCATGGTAATGGCGCTCAACAGCAAAAACGGAATTGCTGCGAAAAGCTTGGTACGATCCACCGGACAATATTTCGTCATTGCAAACTCTCCTCAAGTTATGATGCTTTACAACCGCAATACACTATTCTTTCTTCCCTGTAGCCAGCCTGGTCCCGAGTAGTCAATCCGCAGGGAATCTCAATCCATCATTATACATTAAATGCAACATTCCGGGCAGTACTTTTCTTCGGAGGCGGACGGGAAGGGAGGCATCGGAAACTGTATTTTAACGGCCGTGGAGGAAAAAAAGGGGCAGACTCGGTCTGCCCCTTTCAGAGTCGCCTGCTTAATTACTTATGACACCGCTGGCATTCGGTCGAGGCGAACGCCGTCTTTCCGTCATGGCACTTGCCGCAGAACTTGTTCTGATAGAGGTCATCCATCTTCATGCCCGAGCCGCCCCTCTTATATTTAAAGAGAGAGGGGTGACAGCTGCTGCATTCGAACATGGCGGTATGCACCTGATGGCTGAAGACCGCGGGAGCCATGTCGCCGGCAGGATAGGAAAAGTCCTTTTTCAGTGCCGAGAGGTTATGGCACTTCGCACAATCCTTGGCCGAAAAGGCTATCCTTCCGTTGTGGCACCTGCCGCAGTTTTCGCCCTTGAGCATCTCGTCCATCGTGATGTTCGATGTCCCCTTCTTCATCTGGAAGAGCTTAGGGTGGCATTCGCTGCAGTTGTACCTCTTCTGATGGTTCTGGTGGGAGAACGTCACCGGCAGGCCGGAAGCCGCGTACGTAAAGTTCGTCAGGTTATGGCAATTGCTGCAGGTATCTTTGTTGAGAGTCATCTCCTTGTGGGGCACTATTATATGGCATTGATTACAGTGTACCCCTAGCCCGAGATGCTTCGGGTGAGAGAATTTCCCTTTGGAATCAAGTGAGAATTTCTCGTAGGAGTGGCATTTGAAGCAAGGCATGCCGGAGTCCTGAAGCGAAGCGATTACAGGCGGCTCCTTCTCCTCGCCGACCGGCTTTTCGACAGGCTTCCATCTGTTGCAGGCAAAAAGCAGCAAGACCAGGGACAGGATCGCAATTTTTCTCGCCATCATTCCCCCTAATCCTTGTTCTTGTTCGCATCAGGGAAGAGCATCTCGTACTCGATGGGGTGGTGGTGCTTCAGCGTGTCGGTCGATATCTTTCCGGTTATCCAGAGCCAGCTCATCGGGAAGTTCTCGGGCTTGAGATGCTCGTTGTAGAAATGCCAGAAAAGGATGAAGACAATCGCCAGGAGCGCCTCGTCGCTGTGCATGATCGACAGGAGCTGCCATATCCAGGCGGTGGCGAATTGTGGAATGATATGGGACACAAGCATCGGGAAGGCAAGGGCAAATCCCGAAAAGCCTATGATGAACATACCCCAAAAGACCGCCCAGTAATCGAATTTCTGTGCGTAGGAGTATTTCCCATATCTCGCTTTTTCCTTTGAGAGACCGAAGAAATACAGATAATTCTTTATGACGTCGAAGACATCTTTCGGAAGCGGGATGACCGTAGTCTTCAAGTTGATCGTCATCCTCTTAGTCCCAAAGAGGTAAAAGAGATAGATGACATGCCAGACGAAGTCCAGGAGCATGGTGACCCCGGCGACCCTGTGGATTATGCCGGCGGTTTCGGGACCGCCCCAGACGCGTATCCACCAGCTCGATACTCCGCCCGGAGCGTATGCGTACTTGAGCCCCCAGCCGGTAAAGCTGAGAAGCAGAAATGTTGTAAACATGATGATATGCTGTATCCGGAAGGTAACATTGAACCTTTCTATTTCTTTAGGGATTTCTCGTGTAGTTGTCGTGCTTGACTGGCTCATTATTTGTGCCCCCCTTTCCTGAAGATTGCGTCCCTGATATCGGAGAATGCCTCGAGCAGAACGTGAGATATAATAAAGGTGAAGACCCCCAGTACCAGAAATATCAGCGCCTTTTCCGTGTAATAAGGGATCGGGCCGGGTAATTTATGCGTAATCGCCGGAATGAATTTCTCGTTTGCACCCTTGTGGCACTTGCCGCAGGTCTGCAGCCTGTTGTTGCCGAATACAGGAGAGGTAGGATCGTCTGCTGATTTTACATCATGGGCCCCGTGGCAGCTGGCACAGACCGGGACCTTCGTATGCCCGAGGGCCAGTTTCCGTCCGTGGAAGCTCTCTTCAAAGCTGTCCATGACGTTCTCCTCCATCTTGTATTTCTCGTTAAGCGCCTTGTTCCCGTGACATTTGCCGCAGGTTTCTACCTGATGCTTGCGGCCCATCAGGGCGGCCGGATTGCTGATCGGCACGATATAATGGGGAGAGCCGTGGCAGTCGAGGCAGAGAGCGCCGTCTGTCTGGTGTTTTTGCGTGATGTTTTTCCCGTGTACGCTTTCGAGCACCTTCTTGTAAATCTCATCGTGACACTGAACGCACGCTGCGGCCGCGACAGGATCGATGGGATATTTTTTCGAAATCTTCGCCGATATTGCCAGGACGGCCTGGGGTACCGGGGCGTTCGGTGAAGTATGAGGGTTGTCGGAAAATTTGATGTGGCAGTCGGTACAGGCCAGCGAGCTGTGGACCGAAGACTGGAATTTTTCGGAATCAATGTTCAGTTCGATCAGGTTGCCCGAGACGGCCTTTATCCTGCCCTTCATCGAACTGTGGCAAGCGAGGCAGTTCGCAGATTCCTGCGCGGATGCGCTCAGTGGAAGAAGGAGTGCGAGGAGCATCAAAGGCGCTACAAAAAAAATGACCTTCTTGTATGGCATAAGCACCTCAACTCATTGGATTTTTTAGCTATTACTAATGAATAGCTTCAAAAACTAAAATTGAAATTAACAGGGTATATAAACAAAATCATCCCTATTTGTCCAATTTAACTAATTTATAGATTTATTACTATTTGGAATAGGCTGTCGTATCGAAACAGGGCATCGTAAGGAAAGCGAACGCGACAGGATTACTGCTTCGGCTGATATCCGACTATGGCAATATCATGTTTGTCGGCTTTCTTGAGCATTTCCTTCCTGCTGAGGATGATGCTTTTGCCCCGTTCGACAGCCAGTACGCGGGCCTGGACCTCGATCATTGCCGCGAGCGTTTCCATCCCCACCGCCGGCACGTCGAACCTCAAGTCCTGCCGGGGCTTACTTACCTTTATCACCACCGCCCCTGCGCCGGCAAGTTTTCCGCCCCTCCTTATCGCCTCGTCCGTGCCCTCGATTGCCTCTACCGCCATCACCGCCATGTCTTTTACGACCACGGTTTGCCCTATGTCCAGTCTTCCCATCTCCTTGGCGATTCTGAACCCGAAGTCTATATCCTTCCATTCATTTTTGGAAGGCGCGTGTTTTCCCAGCACCCCATCCGGCGCCAGAAGCCGCGCGCTGAAATCCGTGGTGTTAAGCAGGGTGATGCCGTCCCTCGCAAGCTCCCCGGTAATTGCAAGCATGATCGAATCGTCGGTCCTGTCCTTTAAAGAAAAAAGTACCTTCACGGCGCGAAGGTCCGGAGTAATCCTGCTCTTATATAATAATGACTTGGGGACCTTGCCTGCCAGCACGGCCTCTGCCACACCTGCCTTTTTGAGAGTGTCGATGATCAGGCCGAGTTTGCCGACATTGATCCACTTTATTTCATCGACGGCAGAGGCAAGCGACTTGTCTGCCAGTGGCTCGAGGCCAACAGCGAAGACGGAGTATCCTTTTGCGCGCGCCTCGACTGCAACGGCGGACGGCAGCTCGCCGTAGCCTGCGATAAGACCAAGTTTCTTCATTCGGCTACCGGCAGATACCCCGCTTGTTCTTTTCGATGAACTCGACAAGGTGTTTTATCTCGGGCGAGGAAGGATACTCTTCCTGTACCTTCTTCAATGCGTCTTTGAGCGTCCGCTTCTCCCTGAAGAGGATCTTATAAGCCTTCTTGATATCGTTGATCGTCTTTTCGGAGAAGCCGCGCCGCTGCAGCCCTATGGTGTTCGGGCCGAAGAGCTTGGCCCTGGCCCCGGAAGCGATCATGTAAGGGGGGATGTCCTGGCCGATGCCGCTGAAGCCGCCGACCATCGCGTAACGGCCGATCCGCGTAAACTGATGTACCGCCACCAGTCCGCCGATATACGCGAAGTCCTCGACGACCACATGTCCGGCCAGTGTGGCCGCGTTTGTCATGATGACGTTGCTGCCGATAACACAGTCGTGCGCGACATGCACGTATGCCATGAGAAAGCTGTTATCCCCGATTATCGTGGCACCGTCGCCTCCGACCGACGCCCTGTGTATGGAGACATATTCCCTGATGATGGTGCCGCTTCCGATGATGAGCCCTGTCTCTTCCCCCCGGTACTTCAAGTCCTGGGGGGCAAATCCGATGCTCGCAAACGGATAGATCGTGCAGTTTTCGCCGATGGAAGTTTTCCCTTCGACCACCACGTTCGAAAGGAGTTTGCTGCCCTTCTTTATCTCTACCCCGGCCCTTACGATGGAGAATGGGCCTATTTCCACATTTGCGTCAATTTCAGCCTTCGGATCGACTATTGCAGTGGGATGAATTTTGGTCTTCATTCTTTCAGATCTCCCGGTCCGTTACCATTGCCGTAAATTCGGTTTCGGCGACCAATTTCCCGTCGACGGCGGCGGTGCCGGAAAACTTCCAGACGTTCCCACGCTGCTTCAGGACCTTGATCTCCATCATCACCTGGTCACCCGGCACGATCGGACGCCTGAATTTTGCGTTGTCGATGCTCATAAAATAGACCGACTTGCCTTCTATCCCCGAACGAAACGCCATAACTCCCGCAACCTGGGCCATCGCCTCTATGACCAGTACGCCGGGCATGATCGGCTGTCCAGGAAAATGCCCCTGGAAGAATGGTTCGTTAATTGTGACGTTCTTCACCCCTAAGGCGCTCTCCCCGGGTTTCAGATCTACGATCTTGTCCACGAGCAGAAACGGATACCGGTGGGGAAGGAGTTTCATTATTTCATTTACGGTCATCATCAGTGGCCCCCTTTTCTATTGTGCGTAATCTTGCCTCGAGTTCTCTTATCTTTTTCTGAAGCTCGGGGAGCTTCGCAAATATCACCTGGGCTTTGAGCCAGTTGCCGTGAGGAATGCAGGGAGATCCCGAATAGACCCCTTTGGCAACATGCCCCATAACGCCTGCCTGTGCCGCAATTATAGTCCCTGAATCTATCTCGGTATGGTCGGCTACCCCTACCTGGCCCGCCAGGATGACGAAGCTTCCCAATTCGCTGCTGCCTGCGACCCCGACCTGAGACATGAGAAGCGATTTCTCTCCGATCTTTACATTATGCGCAATTTGCACCAGATTATCTATCTTCGTCCCTCTGCCGACTATGGTATTGCCGAGGGTCGCGCGGTCTATAGAGACATTGGAACCTATCTCGACATCGTCTTCGATGACGACCCCTCCCACCTGGGGTATCTTATAATGTTCCCCTTTTTCAAAAACATAGCCATACCCGTCGGAGCCGATTACCGTGCCGGAATGAATGATGACTCTGTTGCCGATAGATACCTTTTCGCGTATGGTCACGTTCGGGAAGATGACACATCTACTGCCGATCTTCGATCCTTCGCCGATATAGACACCGGGCAGAATCAGAGTGCCGTCGCCGATCGTTACCTCATCGCAGATATATGCAAAGGCCGAGATGGAAACGCCCCCTCCTATGACGGCCTTGCCCGATATGACCGCCTTGTCGCTGATGCCTGTCATATTCGGTCCGGGAGGATAGAAGCACTCTATGGCCCGGGCGAATGCATACTGGGGATTATCCACCACCAGCTGTGCAATCTCTATCCCTTCCAGAGGCTCCTTTACGATCACAGAGGAAGCCTCGCTTCCGTGCAGGTACCGGAGATACCGGGGAGCGGCAAGGTAGGTTATCATGCCCTTGCCGGCTTCCTTGATGCCGGCCACCCCGGTGATCTCGGTTTCAGGGTCGCCGATCACCCTGCCTGCCACTAAATGAGAAATTTCCTTCAGTTTCATCCAACAGTCTCTTGCATGGTAGTTTTGCTTTGCATAGCCTCCGTAAACAGAAGTCGCTCTGCCTTCAGCGCATTGTCCTGCGGTAAAGAAAGCCCCCTTCTCGGTCAGAGCAGGAGGCCCGGTAATCTCTTTTCTGTGCGGCGGAGTTACTTCTTGTTCTTCGCCTTCGATTCATTATATTTTTTTATGACCACACTGGTCAGGTCGATGTCCTTCTTCGAAAAAAGAACCACTCCGTCGACATCCTCCAGGATGATTGTGTATCCGCCGTCTTCTCCCATCTTGCTGATGATCGCCCGGATCTCCTTCAGGATGCCTCCTGTAAGTTCCCCTTCTTTCTTCTTCACTTCATTTTGGGAATCGGTGACCAGCCTCTGGTACTCCCTGAGCGATTTCTCAAGGTCGTCTTCCTTCGCCTTTTTTGCCTCTGCCGAGAGGATCGAGGACTGTTTTTCGATTTCTGCTTTTAACTTCTCGATCTCCTTGCCTTTTTGATCAAGGACGGACTGCTTCGCCTTGATCATCGTCTCGAGTTCGCCCTTCGCCTTCTTCCCGGTATCCGACTCGTTCAGGGCCTTCATCAGATCGACCATGCCTACCTTGATGTTTTCCGCATAGGCCACCTGTCCTGCGAACAGGACAAAAATCATCACCAATAACAAAGTCTTTTTCATCACTCTTCTCCTTCTC
>JAKAIZ010000010.1 GCA_021814065.1 Nitrospirota bacterium
GCGTCGTGGTAGTAGATTTGCCGTTGCTGCCGGTGACCGCCAGAAACGCCATCTTGCCCCCACTCTTGCCATCGGACATGAGCTTCGCGCTTTCGAGTATCTGGAATGCGAGTTCCAGTTCACCGACGATGAGGACCCCGGCCGCCCTCGCCGCTGCGATCTGCTTCATCTCGAGGGGAACTCCGGGGCTCACGACCAGCATATCCGCAGAAAGGAATATCTCCTCGGGGTGACCGCCGAGCGCACGCTTCACTCCGGGCAAGAGTCTTCCCGCGTAGTCCGACAATTCGGCCTCAGGCTTCCTGTCCGTTACCGTCACGTCGGCCCCAAGCACGGCAAGCAGGTTCGCGGCGCCGACGCCGGACCTGGCAAGACCGACCACAGTGATTTTTCTACCCTTCGTTTCCATTTTCCTGTTTTTTGGCGACATTCGTCTTCTTCAGCTTTCCGCTCTTGGCGGCCACTCCCGACGCCTTTTTGTGTTTGACGGCACCTTTTTGCTTGTGTAGTGCAACGATATGGTGGCGATGTTTTCTTGCAGCCAGACGGCTGGACTTCTTCGAGATACGCTTGGCATGGACCACGCTCCTCTTTCCCCTTTTTATCTTATGTTTCTTCACGACGGGCGCATCTTCCTCGGTGTAGAGGGCCTTCGTAGCCTTCAATGCCCCCCTGTCGTCTTTCGTCAGATAAATGACCGGCTCTTCCGTCTTGTTGACCACCTTGATGCCGAAGTTCAGGAGTTCCTCCGACTCCTTCCAGAGCAGGTCCCGGCTCGGGGCGCCGAGGAGGGCCACGATGATCGTCTCGTTTTCGCGTTCTCCGGCGCAGACAAAACAGTGTCTCGCCTTGCGCGTGTAACCGGTCTTGCCGCCCAGCACCTCATCATCCGACCATAGGAGCTTGTTCGTATTCTTGATGAACATCGTCTTGCCGGTCTCGGTGGATACCTCGGTAATTCGAGTGCCGAGGATCTCCTTCAGAATAGGGTATTTGATCGCCTGTCTCATGATCTTGGCAAGATCGTAGGCAGTTATATGCTGCCCCTCCGCCGGAAGCCCGTTTGCATTGACAAAATGCGTGTCGTCGGCGCCGAGCGCGATCGCCTTCCTGTTCATGAGAGTCACAAAAGCATCTTCGGAACCCGCCGTCGCCTCAGCGAGCGCGACTGCGGCGTCGTTGGCGGATTTCATGAGCGCGGCATACAGAAGGTTCTCGATCGTGACCTTGTCGCCCGCCTTCAACCCGGCCTTCGTCGGAGCGGCCGCAGCGGCCTTCGCGCTGACAGTCGTCACGGTGCTCAGATTAACCCTTTCGAGCACCACCAGAGCGGTCATGAGTTTCGTGGTGCTCGCAGGCAGAAGTCTGAGGTCCGGGTTCTTTGCATACAGCACCCTGCCGGTCACGGCGTCCATCACTACTGCTGCACGGGATTTGATCTCCTCGGCCGAAGCAGTGAAAAGTGAAAAGTGAAAAATAAGAAGCAAGAAGACAAAGGAGTACAGTATCTTTTTCCCGCCAACCAGAGACTTTGATCTTTCCATGTTGAACTGCTTTTTCATGCTCACCTCAATTTAAGCGTTGCCAGACTCAGCAACGCCAGCATTATACCGACGATCCAGAACCTCACAATGACCTTGGATTCGTGCCATCCCTTCAGTTCGAAGTGATGGTGTATCGGCGCCATCCTGAAGATCCTCTTGCCCGTAAGTTTAAATGATGCAACCTGAAATACGACCGACAACGTCTCTATCACAAAAATCCCCCCTACGAGGGTAAGGACTATCTCATGCTTGGTGATGATCGCAAGCGTCCCGAGCGCACCGCCGAGGCTCAGCGATCCGACGTCGCCCATAAAAACATCAGCCGGATAGGAATTGAACCAGAGAAAACCGAGCGAAGCGCCGAGCATCGCCCCGCAGATCACGGTGAGTTCACCCGTGCCCTGAAGATACAGGACCTGAAGGTACTGGGCAAATTTGGCGTTGCCGGAGATATAGACGAGGATCATGTTAGCCAGAAGGGCGATCCCGACAAGACCTATCGCCAGGCCGTCGATTCCGTCCGTCAGGTTGACCGCGTTCGACGATCCGACGATGACCAGTATCGAAAAAGGGATATAAAACCAGCCGAGGTGGAAGAGCCATCGTTTGAAGAAAGGTATGCTCAGCACGTCGGTGTAAGGGTCCTTCGGATTCATATATAACAGCAGCCCAATCGCAAGGGCAAGTAATATCTGCGCACCGAATTTGTAGCACGGCCTCAGCCCCTTAGGGTCTTTCCTTATGACCTTCAGATAGTCGTCCAGCAGGCCGATGCCCCCGTAGCCGAGAAGGGAAAGGACCATGGTCCAGATGTACATGTTTTCGAGGTCCCCCCACATCAGCAACGATGCGAGAATACAGACAATTATTATAATGCCACCCATGGTCGGTGTGCCGGATTTCTTCAGGTGGGTCTGCGGACCGTCGTTACGTATCTGCTGCGTCAGGCTCACCTTCTTCAGCCACGAGATGATCCTGGGGCCGACAAAGACCGAAAGCAGCATCGCCGTGATGACCGCAAGGGCGGTCCTGAAGGTGATATACCTGAAGACGTTCAGCGGTGAGAAGAATTCATGCATGCCGTAGAGGATCTTATAGAGCATTTGTCTTCTCTCCTTCTGCGCGCACACGAATGCCGGCCGAGACCCTCTCCATGCGCATTCCCCGCGAACCTTTTATCAGCACGGTATCGCCCGCCGACAGCACCTCTGAAAGCATCGAGCCTGCAACAGTCGCGTCGTCGGCCCTGTAGCAGGCCCCCGTAAAAGCGGACGAAGCCTTTTTCATCTCGCTGCCCACAGCGATAAGTACGTCGACGCCCGAAAGCGTAAGCAGGTCGACGAGTTCCCTGTGCGCCGATTCCGCGTAGCGCCCGAGTTCCAGCATGTCGCCGAGCACCGCGACCGTCCTCTTTCGTTTCAGCCGCATCAGTTCCCTGACCGCCTCTTCCATCGACGCGGGGTTCGCATTATAAACGTCGTTTATCAGCACTGCCCCGGCCAGTTCCTTCACCTCGAGTCTCATCGGCACCCCGCCGAAAGATTCCAATCCTTTTTTGATGTCCCGCCGGTCGGTGCCCAAGACGTCGGCCAGAGAGGCGGCCGCAAGGGCGTTGCGGACATTGAACTCGCCCGAAATCCGGAGATTGACGGGGAGCCCGCCGCCGTCGGGGAAACGAATCACAAAGCCCGAACCCTTTTCAGCGAGTTTGACATCCTCTGCGCGCACATCTGCCCTTCTCTTTATTCCGTAGGTAACGGTCTTCCCGCCGAACCCTTTCAGTCCTTCACAGAGGAACGCGTCGTCGGCGTTGACCGAGACGGCCTTAGCGTACGCAAGTATTTCAAGGTCGGTCTTGCGCACGGTTTCGAGACTCCCGAACCCCTCGAGGTGTGCGGCACCGACGTTCGTGACCACCGCGAAGTCCGGCCGCGCGATATCGCAGAGCAGGTCTATATCCCCTTCCGCGTTCGACCCCATCTCGAGCACCATCACCGACTCATCCCCTTTCATGCGGCAGATACTCAGAGGAAGGCCGATGTGGTTGTTAAGGTTACCCTCCGTCTTAAGCACCCTGTGACGTACGCCGAGGACCGACGCGATGAGTTCCTTCGTGGTCGTCTTTCCGTTCGTCCCCGTCACTCCCACGACCTTCACGTCCTTTGCAAGGCGCAGATGACGGGCTATGTCTTGCAGCGCGGTGAGGGTATCCTTTACGGCGATGACCGTCCTGCCCGCGAAGGAGCCCGCCGGAGCATGGTCGACTACCGCCCCTGCTCCCTTTTCAAGCGCATCGGAAAGGAACTGGTGACCGTCGAACCGTTCTCCCCTGATCGCGATGAAGAGTTCGCCCTGCTGGATCGTGCGTGAATCGATGGACAGGCCGGTAAATGCCCTGTGATTGCCATAGAGTATCTCTCCCCCTGCCGCCTTCACTATTTCTTCGAGTAATAACTGCGCCATACTATATTTATATTGCCCCCCTCGAAAACGCCTGTTATGTTTCAGTCATTTTTTACGAGTTGCCGTATCGCCTCTTCAAGCACCTCCCTGTCGCTGAAATGGAAACTTCTTCCCCCGATAATCTGACAATCCTCGTGCCCCTTGCCTGCTACGAGGACCACGTCCCCGTTATCCGCAAGGAGTATCGCCCGCTGTATCGCCTGTCTTCTGTCGGGCTCGACGAGATAATTTTTTTTCACCGCGCCCGCTTCCACCTCGGTGATGATCTTACCCGGGTCCTCCGACCTCGGGTTGTCGGAAGTGATCACTACAAGGTCGCTCAGCTTGGTGGCGACCGCAGCCATCCTCGGTCTCTTGCCCCTGTCCCTGTCGCCCCCGCACCCGAAGACTGTGATAACCCTGCCTTCGGTCAAACCTCGGGCGGTGTAGATAAGCCTTTCGAGTGCGTCTTCGGTATGCGCGTAATCGACGACGGCGAGAAATTTTTGTCCCGCGTCCACCTTTTCGAAACGTCCTGTCACCGGCCCGGCGTTCCTGATCCCCCTGAGGATCACTTCCCACGGCACGCCGAGGGCCAACGTCGCTCCGGCCGCCGAAAGGATGTTATAGACGTTCGGCAGCCCGACAAAAGACGATCGCACCCTGTGCCTGATACCGTCTGCGATGATCGTAAACTGCAGTCCCTTAAAAGAGTCGTGGATATCGGAGGCCGTCAGGTCCGCTCCTGTTTCGAGTCCGTAGGTGAGCACCCCTTTTCCCGGGGCCTGCAGGCCGGCGATATCGGAGAGCAGTCTTCTGCCGTAGGCATCGTCGTAATTGATGACCGCCGCGCCCGCCAGCAACTCTCTGAAGAGCCGCTCTTTCGCAAGAAAGTATTCTTCCATGGTCTGATGGAAATCGAGATGGTCCCTGGTCAGGTTCGTAAAAACGCCCGCCCGGAACACCGTGCCGTCCACCCGCTTCTGCGCGAGCGCGTGAGACGATACCTCGGAGACCACATGCGTACAGCCCGAAGTACGCATTTTATGGAGAAGCCCCTGGAACTCGGGCGCCTCCGGCGTCGTGTGCTCTGCCTCGGACACCTCGTTTCCGATCATGCTCCGGATCGTCCCGACCAGTCCCGTCTTCTTTCCCCACGTTTCAAGGATCGACTTAATCAGGTAGGTTGTAGTTGTCTTTCCGTTCGTGCCGGTCACCCCAATGACGCAGAGCGCCTCCGAGGGTCTTCCGTAGAAATTGTTAGCGACCGCTGCAAGGGCATTCCTGCTGTCTGCGACGCGGATGAACGAAATACCCTCATACCTGCCGCCCTCCGGTACCTGCTCGCACACTACCGCGGCCGCGCCGCGTGCAATCGCGGCCCCTATGAAATTGTGACCGTCTGCATGTTCACCGCGCACCGCGACGAAAAGGTGACCGTCCTCCGCCTTTCTCGAATCGTAGGAGATGCCCGTGATTGCTGCATCCGTCCCGCCGTTCACGGCGAACGCTTCCAATCCTTCAAGGATATCGTTGAGTCTCATTTCGACACCAGCAGCAGGTTCTTTTCAGAGACGTCATCACGAGGGACGTTCAGGTACGACAAGGCCTGATCGGCGACGCTCCTGAATACAGGCCCGGCGACCACGCCACCGTATATCGCCCCCTTCGGCTCGTAGACCACCACTATCATCGCGATCTTAGGATTATCGGCAGGGACGAAACCGACAAAGGAACTCACGTATCTGCTTTTCGAATACCTCTTCGTCGCCCGGTCGATCAGCTGGGCGGTGCCGGTCTTGCCGGCAACCTTGTTGCCGTCGACCGCCGCTTCTGTGGCGGTCCCGCCCTCCTCGACAACCGTCTCGAGTATCTGCTTGAAGATCCCCGCGGTCTTAGCAGAGATCACCCGCTTATTCGCCGCTTTGTCGAAGGACATCAGGACCTGCCCGTCATGAGCCCTGATCTCCGAGACTACGTGCGGCTTCACCAGATAGCCTCCGTTGGCGACCACCGAATAGGCCCGCAATACCTGCAGAGGCGTCACCGCGACTTCCTGACCTATCGGTATGGCGCCGATCGATGTGGCCGACCATTTATCCGGCTTTCTGATCCACCCCGAGACCTCTCCCGGAAGGTCGATGCCGGTCGGATCTCCGAACTCGTAGCGCTTTGCGTATTCATAAATCTTTTCCTTCCCGAGTCTCATCCCGATCATGATAGAGCCGACGTTCGATGATTTCTGTATCACTTCCCTGAATGCGAGCACGCCGTGGCGATGGGCGTCGTGGACAACCTTGCCTCCCACTTCGATACTGCCCCTGCTAACGTCGAAAGTCGACTCCGGCGTAAAAATTTTCTCTTCCAGCGCCGCAGTGCCGATCACAATCTTAAATGTGGAGCCCGGCTCATAGATGTCGGTGATCGCCCTGTCCCGCACCTCGTTTTTGCCCGCCCTTGTAATATCGTTCAGATCGTAAGACGGCCTGTTCGCCAGTGCCAGAATCTCGCCCGTAAAGGGGTCCATCATGATCACCGAGGCAGCGACCGCCCTCCACTTGGCCATCGCCTTATCCAGTTCCTTCTCGACAATATACTGGAGCCCTTCGTCGATGGTAAGAACGACATCACTGCCCCTGGCCTGCATGTCGATACCGGGAGAAAGCATCCTGCCGCTGGCGTCCCTTTCGAAATACACCTTTCCACCGGCGATCTTGAGGTATCTGTTGTATTTCAGTTCCACTCCTTCAAGAGCCTGATTGTCGAGACCCACGGCACCGATCACGTGCGAGGCGAGCATACCTTTTGGATAAAACCGCTTGGCCTCGGGTATAAAGCCGAAACCGTCCGCGGCCACGGCCCCCGATTTTTCTTTCATCCCGAGTATCGTCTTCACTTCCTCCGCCTTTTGGGGCGACAGCTTCCTGCCGACCCAGGTGAACCTTTTGTCCGGTTCGAACTTCGCCTGTACCGCCTTCGGTTCCATGCCGAGCACCGCCGAGAGCCTTCTCACCTTGTCCCTGTCGATATCGACCTCTCTCGAGTCGCAGTAAAGCGATTCGAGCTCCAGGTTCACGGCGAACTCTCTGCCCCTGCGGTCGTAGATGTTCCCCCTCATGACTTGAATGTTTTCTCCCTTGATCTGCTGCAGTTTGGCCCGATCTGAAAGGGCCTTGTGGTCGACTATCATGAGTGAAGAAAGGCGTAGAAAAATCGCGAAGAACCCGAAGATGATCGCCGTGTTGAGAATAATCGCGCGTTTCCTGTTCAAATGCCGTTCTTCCTTCTTACTCCTTATTCTTCACTGTGAGCGAAGCCCGGTAAGGACCGGGCACGGTATTCCTCTTTATATGTATGACCCTCACCCTGTTCGAAAACATGTTCTCGCCGGCGGCAAGCCTGGCATTTTCCTGCATGCTGCCGCGGAAAGAGGCGTCGATCTTTTCGATGGACATGAGCTTTGCCCTCTCGGCAAGGAGTATGTTTCTGTCATTGAGGGACCCCATCTTATATTCTTCAAGGTTCCTGAGGTCGTACGCTATCTCCACTACGCTGGATCTGAGCCATATGAGCCCGAACAGGCCCAAAAGGAGAATCACTGCACACAGCGGTTTATAGAGTAATGATAACATATTGGTATCTGTTTTCGAACCTATCATATCCGCTCAGCTCCTCTCAGTTTTGCGCTCCTTGAAGAAGGGTTTTCCCTCATTTCACGGATGTCCGGGACGACCGGTTTCTTCACCAGGGGCCTCAGTCGGCCTTCTTTAGCCCCGTCCCGTATAAAATTCTTCACGACACGGTCTTCCAGCGAGTGGTAGGAGATGACACATAACCTCCCGCCGCCCTTCATGACCCTCATCGATGCATCCAGACCGGACCTCAATTCCTCGATCTCCCGGTTCACCTCTATCCTGAGGGCCTGAAAGGTCTTTGTTGCCGGGTGTATCCTTCCGCGCCTCCCGACGGCCCTGAAGATTATGTCGGCGAGTTCAGCACAGGAGTCGATGGATTTTCTGCTCCGGTAATTGACGATCGCCTTCACGATCCTGGGTGCCCGGTACTCCTCGCCGTATTCCTTCAATATCCTTATGAGGTCTTTCTCTTCATAGGCGTTGACAACGTCCCAGGCCGAAAACATCTGCCCGCTGTCCATCCTCATGTCGAGCCTGTCATCTGAACGGAAACTGAACCCCCTGGCAAGGTCCTTGAGCTGCATCATCGAGACGCCGAGGTCGAAGAGCACCCCGTCCACCGCCATGACGCCCAGCGAGCCGAGTATAGCTTCAATGTCGGCGAACCTGCCCTGCTTCAGTGTGACCCGGTCGTCGTCAAGCCGCGCGGCGGTCCCGGCCAACGCCTTTTCGTCTCTGTCGATTCCGATAAGTCTTCCATTCCGGCCGATCATCTTCAATATCTCCTCAGAATGTCCCCCGAGTCCTACCGTAGCGTCTATGTAAGTTCCCCCCTGTACCGGGGCAAGCATCTCGACCACCTCCCTCAGCAGAACAGGGAGATGTTCCGCGGTCATTTAAAGGCCGTAGGCCGCGAGTTTTTCCGCCGTCGCCTTCTTGTCGATCCGGGACGGATCATTTACCGCATCCCACTCTTTTCTGTCCCAAAGGTCGATCTTGTCCAGCTGGCCGACGATCACGATGTCGGAATTCAGACCGGCATCTTCCCTCTGCGCCGCAGAGACCTGTATTCTGCCCTGTTTGTCTATTTCCACTTCCTGGGCAGAGCCTATGACTATCCTCCTAAAAAGCTTCACATCCTCATCCATACTTGGGAGCGTCCGGACCTTTTCTTCGAGTTTTGCCCATTCTTCCTGCGGATAGATATGGAGGCATTTATCGAAAATATCGTTGACAACATAGAGCTTTGGACTATAATTAGAGGAAATTATTTCTCGGAAAGGAGCCGGTATGATGACTCTCCCTTTTGGGTCCAGCGAGTAGTAATATTTTCCTGAGAAAGCCGGCACGTCTCCTCCACTCCACTTTCTACCACTATTTACCACTCAATATAAGGTAGAATGTTTTGTATGTCAAGGGAAAAATACATTCAAATCTTCCCACCCTATATTTTGTGTTGATCAGGCAACACAACCACCACATATTGCTGTATTCATCTTATTTGATTTCCCAAGCAACAATGTCGGGCTGCGGCAAAAAAGACAGAAGAGCTAAGTGCACCTGGCAGACCGCGCCGCGGACCAGGGAGACGACGTCATCCATCTTTTTTCTGAGGTGAAGCTCGTGTAATATAGGTATGTGAAAAAAGCTCTTTTATTGATCGCATGCATCTTCTTCACTCCCATCCCATCCCATGCGCAGCCCGCAATCCACTTTGATCATCCGGAACACGATTTCTCTGTCATCTCGCAGGAAGAGACCGTCGAACATACTTTTGAGTTTGCAAACAGGGGTGACCGGGAACTTGTCATAGAGAAAGTTACCCCTTCCTGAGGCTGCACAGCAGTGATGGCCAGTTCGGACCGTCTCAAGCCCGGCGAAAAAGGAAAGATCAATGTCTCGGTCGACATCAGGGGAAGGCTGGGAAAGATCGCCAAGACAATCACTGTCTACACTAACGACCCGGCAAATCCGGCTACCACCCTTTCCGTCAGAATGAACATAAAGGACCGGGCACATCTGGGCCGTTACGCTGCAGGGGAGATATTCGGCGATAAATGCAGAGGCTGCCACGTCGATCAGGGGAAGGGAAAGGCTGGATGGGACTTATTCAAGGCCGACTGTTTTATGTGTCACAATGCGGGCACAAATACTTCGCTCTCGGAAATGAGTAAAAAGCCGCTGGAATATCTTCGCAAGGCTATACGGGAAGGGGTCGTCCATACCGTGATGCCGGGATGGGAAGAAACAAACGGCGGTCCTCTTGATGAGGACGATATCGAATCGCTGGTCGATTTGATATCGCGATAAGGGAAAAGCCGGCTTTACGGCTTTTGGGAAAGAAAGACCGACATCTTTGCGTCGAGCACTAACGTACCGTCGGGATACAGGGCAATGGGATTCAGGTCCACCTCTTCCACCAAACCCGTTGCCATCAGCCGGGAGACCGTGATGATAATGCCGGCAAGTTCCTCCACGTCTACACGCGGTCTTCCCCGGTACCCCTCCAGTAGCCTGTATCCCTTTACCTCCTTCACAAGCCGCAGCGCCTCATCATGCGAAAGGGGCGCAAGTCCGAAAGAGACATCCTTGAACAGCTCGACGAAAATGCCTCCAAGACCGAACATCATGACAGGGCCGAATTGAGCGTCCATGACCCCGCCCACGATGACTTCCACCCCTTGCGGGGCCATCTCCTCGACAAGCACTCCTTCAGCCCCGTCGATGCGCATGAGTTCATCCACGACCCCCCGCAGCGTCTTTTCGTCGGGAACCTCGGTGCGGACACCGTGCACGTCGCTCTTTGAGACGATCTTCCCCGATGAGACCTTAACCACAAGAGGATATCTGAGCCGAGCCGTACCCGGCCAAGGCCCCTCCCTGCCGATAAAAATGCCCTCCGGCACATGGAGTCCCATTTCCCCGAGCAGACCTTTAACCTCGTGCTCGAGAAAGACCTTCCTCCCCGGGTTCTTTTGTATAAGGTCCACTATCAGCGGCAGGACGTCCCCGCCGGAAACAGTTACGTCGTCGTAAGGCACGCCATTACCTCCCTCCTCGCTGATCTTGCGACAATTATATCATGAAAAGAAATACCTACGTCCCCTGCGCAAGGGTGAGCAGAATGCCTTTGGTCACCGGAATGATACTGCAAAAGCAAAACTATTTGACGTGGCAGGACAGGCAGAGCTCCGAGGCCGGCTTTCTCAGCATGGCGCCAGTCCTGGCATGAGGGTCGTGGCAGGTGGGACATGCCACCTTCCCAGAATAAAGCGGAAGGCGCATCACGACCATGGGCGGACTCATCCCTGTCTTGTGCTCTCCGGCGGCCAACCTCTCCATGTGGCACCCCGAACATAATGCGTCCATATCGCTATTGAGCAGCGCGCCGCCCGCATGGCCGACGTGACAGAACTCGCAGGGCTTTTCGACTGCATACGTCAGGGGACAAAAGGAGAGGAGCAGGAACCCGGCTATCAGCACAGCGACAGTCTTCATTCGTTCGACATTTCCTTTTTTTATTATATCGGGCGCCTAAAGCTTTGTACAGTGCAAAATCTTGGATGCCAGGAGACTTGTTTTGTGCGGAGGGGATGGAATATAGTAGAAAATGTCGCGGAGACAACAAGGAAATCAGGAGGCGCTGCCGCCCCACGAAGGGACGTCGAAGATGGCCTATTTCGACTGCTCCTCCGGGATAAGCGGCGACATGTGCCTCGGGGCCCTCGTCGATGCCGGCGTCCCTCTCAGTGAAATTTCGAAAGTTTTGAGAAGGTTGCCTCTGCGGGGCTACAGACTTTCGGAAAAAAAAGTGCTCCGCGCCGGGATCGCGGCAACGAAAGTTGACGTGGTTCCGGCTGCAAACAGCGACAAGAGAAAAAACCTCTCCAAATGGGAAGACATCCGGAAGACCATCCTCTCTTCAGCATTGTCCGTGGACCTCAGGCAAAAAGGGCTCGCCGTCTTCAGGCTGCTCTTCGAGGCGGAAGCTAAGGTGCATGGGGATACATTCCGGAAGGTCCACCTCCATGAACTGGGCGCGGTAGACTGCATAGTCGACATATTCGGCACCCTCATCGGTCTCGACCTTCTCGGCGTAAAGGACGTTTATGCCTCGCCGGTAAACCTCGGCGGTGGCTTCGTCCGGACCGAGCACGGGACCCTGCCGGTTCCCGCGCCGGCAACCGCAGAGATACTTAAGGGCGTTCCGGTCTATCCGTCAATCATCCCCTTCGAACTTGCCACCCCCACGGGCGCAGCCCTGCTGAAATACCTTGCACGGGGATTTGTCGACACTCCGGCGTTTTCCTCTGAAAGGATAGGTGCCGGCGCGGGCGACAAAGACCCTGCGGACAGCCCGAATATTCTCCGCATCTTCATAGGGCATACGTCTGAAATTAGATCGGCAGAAACGGTTACGGTGATAGAAACAAACATCGACGACATGAGCCCGCAGGCGTATGAATATGTAGCGGAAAGGCTTTTTATGGCAGGCGCCCTCGATGTCACGCTGACCCAGACGATCATGAAGAAGATGAGGCCGGCAACTACTCTCGGCGTGTTATGCAGGAAGACCGCCAGGGACGAACTTGTCCGTCTCATCCTCAGGGAAACAACGAGCATAGGCGTGCGCTATTTCGAGGCCTCGAGGATAACGATGGACAGGGAGGTAAGGAAAGTGGCTACGCGGTATGGCAAGGTGCGCGTAAAGATCTCTTCAGCCGGCGATATCCGCAAAGTTGCGCCGGAGTATGAAGACTGCCGCCTGATCGCAAAAGAAAAAGGGGTCAGCCTGCTCGAAGTTATCGAAGAGGCAAAGAGCGCCGCGCGCTGCGAAGCAGAAAAAAAGGCCGGTCTGTGCGGGGCCGATCGGCCGCTTCACAGTGCAAAAAGTCAAGGAAGGAAATATGGAAAGCGACCTGTTCAGGAAGGCTGATTTTCTGCATCATATTTTCGACACGGTCCCTTCTTTTTTATTCGTCGTCGACAGCGATGTCCGCATCTTCCATCTGAACGCTGCGTCTCTGAAGCTGCTCGGGACGGAAAGGGACGCGGTACTTATGAAAAGGGGCGGAGAGGTATTGCAATGCATCCATTCGCGGGAAGTGGCCGAAGGCTGCGGCAGGTCGGACCACTGCAAAGACTGCGTAGTGAGAAACAGCGTCACAAGGGTCTTCCGCGGTGAAGAGATCAAAAGGGAGATGACGAAGATGACGCTGCTTGCCGAAGGGAGGAGCACCGAGGTCTACCTGTCCGTTACCGCGAGTCTGATGGAATATGATGGACAGAAACTCGCACTCCTTATCATGGAGGACGTCACCGAACTCAAGAAGGCCGAGGCCTCACTCAGCCGGCGGACCGAGCAACTCGAGGCGCTCAACAGGGAACTCGAAGCCTTCAGTTATTCTGTGGCCCACGACCTGCGCGCTCCCCTCCGGGCCATAAGCGGTTTCAGTAATGCCCTGCTCGAGGATTGTTCGGACGGGCTCGATGCAACAGCCAAAGATTACCTCACCCGCATTGTCAAGTCGGGCGGCCGCATGTCGGAGCTTATCGACGATCTTCTGAAACTTTCTCGTCTCAACGGCGGCGGGATGCGTCCGGAAAAAGTCGACCTGAGTGCACTTGTCCGGGAAGTAGTCTCGGAACTCGGCAAGTCGCTTCCGGAGCGCGAAGTCAGTCTCAATATCGCCGAAGGCATAAAGGGCATGGCCGACGCGCGTCTCATACGGGTCGCCCTGGAGAACCTCCTCGGAAACGCCTGGAAGTTCACGGCAATGACATGTCCCGCGCGCATAGAATTCGGGACACTGAAAGAAGGCGGAAAGGCCGTATATTTCGTCCGTGACAACGGCGCCGGCTTCGATATGAAGTATGCCGGCAAGCTGTTCAATCCCTTCCAGCGTCTCCACTCGTCCGAAGAATTTCCGGGTTCAGGCATCGGTCTGGCAACAGCACGCCGCATTGTCCATCTCCACCGCGGAAAGATATGGGCGGAAGGCGCTCCGCGCATGGGCGCTACGATCTTCTTCACCCTTAACGAAACCGCTTAATTCCGGTGTCGGAGGGAGAGATCTCGCGTTGCAAACGTGATGAAAAGCAGCGGGTTGCCGTCGCGGCAGATTCAGGCAGCCCTGAACTTTTTCAGACGCAGGGCGTTCGTCACCACGGTCACGGAAGAAAAGCCCATCGCCCCGGCAGCAAGCATCGGGTTAAGAAGAATCCCGAAGAACGGAAAGAGCACTCCGGCTGCAACAGGGATCAGTATCACGTTATAGGCGAAGGCCCAGAAAAGGTTCTGCTTGATGTTCCTCAATGTCGCCTTCGAAAGCGCGATCGCGGTCACCACTCCCTTCAGCCTGCCCCCTATCAGCGTGATGTCCGCGGCCTCCATCGCAACGTCGGTCCCTGTGCCGATCGCGATACCCACGTCGGCCTGCGCAAGCGCGGGGGCGTCGTTTATCCCGTCGCCGATCATCGCGACCACCCTTGCACCCTCCTGCAGTTTTTTCACCTCTCCGGCCTTGTCCTCAGGCAGCACTTCAGCCAGCACCTTGTCGATCCCGACCTGTCGCGCAATCGCCTCGCCCGTGCGGCGGTTGTCCCCGGTCATCATCACTACCTCGACGCCGAGGTTGTGTAGCGCCCTGACCGCCTCGATCGAATCCTCCTTGAGCGAATCGGCTACCGCCACGATACCCGCGGCCTTGCCGTCAACTCCCAAATACATCGGGGTCTTGCCCCGTTCAGACAGTCCGGATGCATCCCGTCCGAGTCCGCCGACCTCGATGCCCTCTTCCTCCATAAACTTTCGGTTGCCGAGCAGGACCTTTTTCCCGTCTATGATCGCCCTGATCCCATGTCCTGGTACCGCTTCAAAGTCCTCGGGATCTTTGATCGCGACGTTCTTTTCCCTCGCCTTTTTTATGATCGCCTCGCCGAGCGCGTGTTCCGATCCTTTCTCTGCGGAGCCGGCATAGAAAAGGATTTCCTCGTCACTGTATCCTCGCGCTACAATGTCGGTGACTTCGGGCTCGCCCTTAGTCAGAGTGCCTGTCTTATCGAAGACGACCGTGCTTATTTTATGAGCCGTCTCGAGGGCCTCGCCGCTCCTGATCAGAACACCGTTTTCCGCCCCCTTGCCCGTCCCCACCATGATCGAGGTCGGCGTTGCAAGGCCCAGCGAACACGGGCAGGCGATGATGAGGACCGCAATGAAATTGAGGACCGCATAGGTGAATGAAGGTTCCGGACCGAAAAGGTACCAAACGATGAAGGTCACCGTTGCGACCCCGATCACGGCCGGGACGAAATAGGAGGCGATAAGGTCCGCGAGGCGGGCGATCGGCGGCTTGGAGCCCTGGGCGGTCTGGACCATATCGATGATATGCGCGAGCATCGTGTCCCTTCCGACCTTCGTCGCCTCGAACCGGAAAGAGCCCGTCTTGTTTATCGTCGCACCGATCACCTCTGCTCCCGCGTTTTTCTCGACCGGCATCGACTCCCCGGTCACCATCGATTCGTCCACGGACGAATACCCTTCCTTGATCACTCCGTCGACCGGGACCTTCTCGCCCGGCCGCACGATGACGATATCGCCTATCTCCACCTCTTCGATCGGGATGTCCGTCTCACTTCCGTCCCGCAGCACGCGCGCCGTCTTTGCCTGAAGTCCGATCAGTTTCTTGATCGCCTCCGAAGTCTGCCCCTTTGCCCGGGCTTCGAAAAGTCTGCCGAGAAGAATGAGCACGACGATCGTGGCGGCGGTGTCGAAATAGACTTCCGGCGAATAGCCTTTCAGTGCGAAAACAGACGGGAAAAAGGTCGCGACCACACTGTAAAGATAAGCCGCCGAAGTTCCGACGGCGATCAGCGTGTTCATGTTGGTTGTCCTGTGGCGCGCCGCGGAGACGGCGCCGGTGTAAAACTGCCACCCGATCCAGAACTGCACAGGCGTTTCTATAAGAAGCTGGAGAATAAAATTTGCCTGCCGTGAAAGAGGCAGAAACCTCGATATCCCGAGACGGTCCCACTGCATGAGGATGAAGATCGGCAGGGCGAGCAGCGCGCCGACGATCACTTTTTTCTTCAGAGTCCGGTATGCCGCCTCCCTTTCCCTCTGCTCTTTTTCGACTGCATCTTCACCCTTCTCAGTTTCGACAATGTCGTAGCCCGCGTCTCTGACCACTTTCCTGAACTCCCGCACCCCCACCTGGGCCGGAAAATATTCTATTGCTGCCTTCTCGGTCGCGAAGTTCACGGAGGCCGAGATCACGCCGTCGAGCGAACTCAAGGCCCTCTGCACCGCATCCACACAGACAGCGCATGACATGCCTTTGATCGGCAGGATGACCTTCGAGACCGATACGCCGTATCCAAGGTCTTTTACCACCTTAATGAAGTCGTCGACCGAGACCTTTGTCTTATCATAAAGGACCGTTGCCTTCTCGGCGGCGAAGTTCACGGCGGCGTCATCGACTCCTTCAAGCGCGGCAAGGCCTTCCTGGATATGTGCCGCGCACGAAGCGCAGGACATACCTGTCACCGGCAGATCTATCCTCGAAGATGATTTCCGACTTTCGGCCATTTATTGGGCCCCACCTGTCTTGTCGATCAACTTTTCTATCTCCTCCCTGTTCTGCCTGAATCCGAGGAAAACCCTGCCGTCTATCACAAGCGTCGGCGTGGCCAGCCGTCCATGCTTCGAGGCGAGTTCTTCCCGTGCGGACCTGTCCGTTGCGATATCCTTGTTCAAAAACTGCACGCCCTTCGCCGAAAGAAACTCTTTCAGTGCATGACAATCGTGTCAGTTCGGAGCGGTGTAGAGTATGATCTCCATTCTTTTTCTGTCTTCCTGCCGCCTTTTTGCGGACCCGCAAAATAGTTGCAAATACTCTTAATTATAACATCTTTCGACATCGGCCCGGAATATTGCCCATCGCTCACTTAATTCTCCGATATTTCATAGAAGATGAGGACAGGTGTGCTGAAAAACAGGCATAGTCGAGTCCCGAAGGCCTTCGTCTGCCGCAATTCAACGACAGGCTAGGCTGTTCTATTTCCCCTTCGCCTCGACAAGGACCTTCTTGCAGGCGAAATGCCTCAGGTTGCCGTCATAATCTCCGACAGCGAGTTCGATCCCTCCGTTTCCCGTTATCGCCGATGGAGAACTATGGTCTTTGACGAGGATGCCCTCAACAAAGCCATCGGGCTTGAACACCTGTGCCTTTGAAGGGTCGTCTTTTGCCGTAAAAATGGAGATCCTTCCGTCCTGCTCCCCCACCAGCAGATAAATCGTTCCGGCGTCCCGCACGAAGGCCGGCGAAGCGTAACGGCTGACTTTCACCCGGTCAAAGACACCGTTGATCCTTTCCCATGACGGGCTTCCATCGGCTCCGCTCCCATAGCGGAACCCCTGCACATGGCCATCGACATCGCCGACAATCAATTCCCAGCTGCCGTCCCTGTCAAGATCGAATATCGCCGGCGAGGCGTGCAGCATCTTTGGGATCCCAGCGAAGAAATTCTTCTGCTCTTTCCAAAAAGGTCTTTCCTTACTGCCGGAATTCATGAAGGCCCTGACAAATCCGTCCTGCTGCCCGGTAACCAGGAGGGTATTCCCCTGCCATTCGGTGAGCACCCCCTTAGAAAAACCCGAAAGCTTGATCCCATTGAAAAACTGTTTTCTTTCTACGGGCAGCATACCCTCGGCCGGGGAATCGAATTCGAACAATTTCATTTCACCGTCGATATTTCCGGAAGTCATCCACCGTTCGTCGCCGCGGTCGCCCATCACGGGCGTGCAGACGGGACCCGGCAGAATACGTCCGGCAAAGAGGGCCGGTGATTCTTCCCATTCCCGGAAATTGCCTTTCGCGTTCCTGAAATACCGGATCTGCCCGCTTCCGTCAGCCACTACCAGGTCCGGTCCCAGCGGGTCGGAAGTTCTTGTGAAAGACGGCGAGGCAAAGCTCGGGGTCAATATCCTGAGCGTTGACCTGCTCCAACCCTGCCTCTTTCCGTTTGCGTGCTCGAAAAGATAGAGTTTCCCCATGTCATTTCCCACCACGAGATATGTCCTGTCGCCCTTGGCGGATACCGCAGGCACTACGTACATTCCGAGACGGACTCCCTTGAAAAAAGCTGCATCTTTCCTGAACTCTATATGCCCGTTCTTCGAGACGTTCCTGAAAAGAAAAAGGTGACCCTCGGAATTACCGACTATAAGGTCCGGCTTGCCTTTCCCACCCGTCGCGGCGACCGCAGGGGCCGCATCGTTGCCGACCCGTATTTCCGGCATCTCCACCTTCCTCCAGATGGGCTCGGCTGCAGTACCGACATTCCTGAAGACAAGCACTCTTCCGGAGTCTGACGAAAAACCTCCCGTACCTACAATGATCTCGGCCTTTCCGTCACCATCGATGTCGCCTGCGGCAGGGGCGGAAAAAGCGCCGGCCGATATGCCCCTGAAATAATCCTCGTTAAATCTCCATTCAGGGTCCACGGCTGTCCCGTGATTCTTGTAGAGGCGGAGCGATCCGTCCTTGCTGCCGGCTATCAATTCCTCAGCCCCATCGCCATCCATATCATAGAATGCCGTTCTGACAAAAGGAAGCGCTTCGATGCCGCAGCGGTTAAAGATATGCTTCGTGTCCTCGCGGCATTGCAGGGAAACCCGCAGTTTCGGGGCAGGAGGAGGCGTTGGTAACGGCTTTTCGACAACCCGCGGGGGAGGCGGTGGCGGAGGTTCGACGGGCCGCACGATTTCCTTTTCCGTCGAACACGAAGAAAGCACAATAAGCAGTGTCGAAACAACAATCGTCCACTTAGAAAAAAATTGCGCTGCCAATTGTCTCATTACTCTATAATTCTGTCCATCTCAAGAAACGGCAAGGGCCCCGGTAATGTTCCGCGGGGCCCTCATCCGCTACTATTCAATTGTATACTATTTTGCGATTATTTCAAAGTGCACCCGCCTGTTCATCTTCGCCGCCTTCGACTGCCGCTTATAAGGCCGCAGTTCCGGCACGGCCAATTTCGTCTTACCGTATCCGACCGTGGTCATCCTCTCCGGCGCGATGCCCGCCTTGGCGAGGTAAGCTTTCACCGCGTCCGCCCTCTTCCAGCTGAGTTTCATATTGTAAAGCGCGGTCCCCACTGCAGACGTATGGCCCTGAATTTCGACCTTGATTCCGGGGTCCTCCTTGAGGAGCGCGATATTCTTGTCCAATATCCCTTTTGCCGCCGGCGTAAGTCTCGCGCTGTCGTGCTCAAAATACACATCATCAAGAATTATCTTTACCGGCTCGGCCTCGGAGACCGATGGAGCTGGAGGAGCAGGTTCCGGCTTCGGAGCGGGAGAAGGAAGAGGCTCAGGCTTCGGCGCTGGCTTCGGAGGAGGCACGGGTGCCGGTTCAGGCGCCGGAGCAGGCGCAGGGGTCTTCCCGCCGAAGGCAAAGGTCAGACCTGCCGTAAGCACTGCGTTGTGCGAATGGGTGATGACGTCCCTGTAGTCGGCCCTTACCGCTACAGTCTTTGTTAAGAAGTATTTGAAGCCGACCCCTAAATCGGCCATCGCGGTGGTATAGGATTCGCTGTGCCGTGGCCGCACGTGTGCCTCACCGATACCTGCCGCTACGAACGGGTGGAATGACTCGTTCTCCGGCATAAAATGATAAAGCACGTCGGCCTGGAACATCTCGGCCGCGTTGTGCATGTAGTCGAACGCTCCCTCAATCTCCCAATTCTTCGTGATCAAGTACCCCGCGCGTATACCGTAGACCGGCTTGTGACAGAGCACGCGCGACGTTGCACCAGTGCAATACCCGAAGAATGGATTCAGTTCGAAACTTCCCTCCCGTATCTCGGCCGTGGCGAATGCTGGCGCCAAAATAAGAATTATCGATATAAAAAAGAGCGGCAGGAATCTTCTCATAGTCCCTCCCAAAGAAATTTTCCACTATAATAAAGACAAAGAGATACCCTGTCAACAGTAATCATTGTCCCCTTCATTCCCCTCTGATGCCTTGTTACGCACCAGCCAGGGAAAAATATCCGGTTGACATAATTTCCCATTTCCTTTAGTCTGAATCGATTCGGAAGGCAGGCTTTTCCGCAGTTTCTTAAGCGAAAAAGCGGGCTCGCATGTGAAAAAAAGAGGGAAGGAGAAAGGGATGGAAAAAAAGAAGTTTATCCCGTATGTTATCGCATTACTCTTCGTGGCTTTCGTTACAGGCTGCGGATGCGGAGGAGGAGACGAAGGGCCTGTCCTCGTCTCAATCGAGGTATCCCCGGCGAACCCAAGCATTCCTCTGGGGGCATCACAGCAATTTACGGCAACAGGGATTTTTTCGGACCGGACGACACTTGATATCACCGAGGCGGTGACGTGGAGTTCCTCTGATGCGTCGGTCGCCACAGTCAGCAATACTGACGGGTCGAAGGGTCTGACTACTTCCGGGGCGGCCGGGTCGACGACAGTAGTTGCAACGTCCGGCGACGTCTCCGGCAAGACCACTCTTACCGTTACCGGTGCAGCGCTCGTCTCCATAGCGATTTCACCGCCGAATCCGAGCATAGCCCTTGGCACAACGCAGCAGTTCAAGGCCACCGGAACATATACGGACGGGTCAACGCGTGACATAACTTCCGAGGTCACCTGGAATTCCGGCACTGCTACAGTCGCCACGATCAGCAACACAGAAGGTTCCAAGGGGCTTGCTTCGTCTCAGGCGGTCGGACAGACTTCCATCGCCGCCGCTTCCGGGGAAAAGTCCGCTTCGACGTCCCTAACCGTTACCGCAGCCGAACTCGTCTCCATCGCGGTAACGCCGGCGGACCCCAGCGTTAACAAGGGCATGACCCAGCAATTTATCGCAACAGGCACGTTTACTGACCACTCTACCCAGGACCTGACCGCCTCCGCGGTATGGAGTTCTTCGGACCCGTCAGTCGCACTAATAAGCAACATTCCCGGCTCGCAGGGCCTGGCTTCGGCGCTTCTACCAGGGACGATCGTGGTTACGGCGAACTCCGGAAGCGTTTCGGGTTCGACCTCTATGACCGTAACAGACGTGGTGCTTGTTTCGATCGCTGTAACTCCGTCCTACAAGATAGCGGGATTCGGAACAACGATACAGTACACCGCCACCGGCACGTATTCCGACCACAGCACAAAAAATATCACTACATTGGTGACGTGGACCTCCTCCGACACATCGATAGCCACGATCAGCAATGCTCCCGGTACCAAGGGCCTTGTCACCACAGACCACAAGGTGGGGAACACAACCATTATGGCAACTCTCGGGTCTGTTTCGGGATCGGCCCTGCTGGTCGACCCGTAGACCTGCGAAGAAGTTTCCGGTTTACGAAAGAGGAAATTCCGAACAAAAAAAAGACCCCCGACCGTAAAAACCGGTCAGGGGTCTTTCATTTCAAGGCTATTTTACGATGACTACAAAATGAACTCTTCTGTTGGCCTTCGCCTCTACGGACTCCTTGTTGTAGGGCGTAGGGATCTCGGGCATCGCAAGCCTCGTCTCGCCGTAGGCGATCGTGGTAAGCCTGTCCGCGGATATGCCGCTCTTAATGAGGTATTCCTTTACCGCATTCGCCCTTCTTTCACTCAAGGCCATGTTATATTTGTCCGGCCCGTGAGCGCAGGAGTTCCCTTCGATCTCAACCCGCATTCCCTCGTCCTCTTTCATCTTCTCTAAGTTGGCGTCGAGGATCTTTTTCGCCTCGGCAGTAAGTGTCGCCTTGTCGAAGTCGAAATGAATGTCCTCGAGAGAAATGACCTTTGCTTCCTCTTTCGGCGCCGGAGGCGGCGGTGGAGGAGGCGCAGGCTTCTCTTCAACCGCAGGCGGAGGAGGTGGCGGTGGTGGTGGCGGCGGGGGTGGCGGTGGAGGCGGTGGTGGTGGCGCTGCAGCAGCCTTCCCACCGAATGCTATCGTAAACCCTGCTGTCGCAGCCACGCTATTGAATTCGGTGAACACCCCTCTGGCGTCCAATCTGAAGGCGATGTTGTCGGTCAGGAAATATTTGAATCCCAGGCCGACGTCCCCCATCAGATGGTTTTCGGTGCCCTCACGGATGAATGCGTCGCCCACACCGGCAACAAAAAACGGATTAAATGGCCCTTCAGGCATAACGTGGTATACCAAATCAGCGTGATACATCTCCGCCCTCGAGACGAAATGATCGAACGCCGCCTCGACCCCCCAATTCCTGGTAAAATTGTACCCTGCGCGGATGCCGAGGGTACCTTTGTCGGGCGTCTCATTCGAAGTGAAATAATAACCTGCATAAGGGTTGATCTCGAAGCTCCCCTCCTTGATTTCAGCGTGTGCCAACAAAGGGGCGACGAGGACAGAAGTAAAAATAAAGGCCAATAAAATTCTCCGCATACTCCCTCCTTGAATATGTATTTAGAGAAATGATATATCCAAATGCAATATCTGTCAACTGCCGTCAGAAAATTATCGAAAGGGGTACCTCGCAGGATGAATCCTAATGGAGACGCGACTTGTAAGACAGTAACGATAGGGCGGACGGGTCAGTATTTCAGAATTTCGAGATAATCGGCAATATCCTTCTCCTCGTACCCCTTCGCCGCCAACTTCTTTACGCGCAGATCTTCCACCGCCTTTTCCCGGTTGCCGAGATAAAGAGGGTCCAGTTTGATCGCCTCTGTGATCGCAGTAGACGCCTCGCCGTACCTTCCCATTGCGTTAAGGCAGAGCGCCAGCCGCCAATACCCGAGGCTGAGACCGGGGTCTCTTTTGATCGCCTCCTTGTAGGACTGCAGCGCAGCATCATTCTTCCCGAGGCGATAGTATGCATTGCCCATATTGATATATGCCTTTTCCGCCGTAGGATATAAAGGGTTGGAAAGCGCCTTCCGGTAAAAAGAAATCGCCCTATCGAAATCACCGAGCCTCTCATAAGAATAACCGAGGTTATTATAGGCCTCGGAGAACGAGGGGTCCTCTTTAATCGCTTTGTCGAACCATTCGATCGCCTTCTTCGTCTCGTCCAGATGCAGGAGATAGACTATCCCGATGGCGTTGAGGATTTCTTTGTTGTGGGGGTTCAGGTCATAGGCCTTATGAAATTCCACGAACGCCTGCTGGACCTTGTCGCTGCTGAGATAGGCGATACCGAGTCTATAATAGGCATCCGACTTATTGATGCTGTCGGTAGTTGCGCAGGAGGACGAGAGAGAGAGAATCAAGAGTATCAGAAAAAATTTCCCTTTTATCAAAAGGACAGCCTCCCGAAATCCGAATTCGCGCTGCTTTTCACTATCCATAACCTATCAGAAGGCGATCAGCCAAGTAAAGAGAAATATGAGAAGGAATTAACCATGGTGGTGCGTAACGCAGAGGAAGGCATACTGAAAAAAGCCGCAAGAGCGGCAAGGTCCAGGGTCAGTGTTCCGCCCTCAGTTGTCCGCATGCCGCCAGGATATCCTGCCCCTTGCTCTCTCTGACCAAAACAGTCAGGTTGAGGTCGGCAAGAATGTTCCTGAATCCGACGACTGCCCTTTCGGAAGGACGTTTCAGGCCGCTTCCTGCGTGCGGGTTGAGGGGGATGAGGTTTATCTTGCATCTGATCCCCTTCACGAGTTTAGCGAGCCGTCGGGCGTCTTCGGCTGAATCGTTGAGGCCTTCGATAAGGACATATTCAAAGGTGATCCTCCTCCTCGGGCCGAGCGGAAAACGCCGGCAGGCATCGATCAGCAATTTAAGGGGATATCTCTTGTTGATCGGCATGATCCGGTCCCGCTCCTGATCCGTTGACGCGTTCAACGATACTGCAAGGTTCACCTCCGGCCCCCGTTCAGCAAGGAGCGCCATCTTCGGCACGAGGCCCGCAGTCGAAAGGGTGATCCGCCTCTTTGCTATGCCTACGAACCCGATAATCCTCCGGAGCGCCTCGGCCACCTCATCCAGATTAGCAAGAGGCTCCCCCATCCCCATCAGCACAATATTCGTAATCTTCCGCGGGAGCGCCAATCCCCCGACCAAGATCACCTGGTCGGCAATCTCATATGCCTTCAGGTTTCTGATCAGGCCCAGTTTGCCGGTAAGACAGAAGCGGCAGCCCATGGCGCAGCCTACCTGCGAGGATATGCAGAGGGTAAGGCGATCTTTGTCCGGGATAAGTACGCTCTCGACAGTCTCACCGTCCTCAAGAGAGAAAAGGAACTTTTCCGTCCCGTCTGACGACGTCAGCTTCTTTGAGAGGCCGAGTGAACTGATGTATGCGACATCCGAGAGTTTCGCCCTCAGTTCCTTGGAAAACTCTGTAATGCTGTGTATATCCGGGGCGCGCTTCTGATAGATCCAGTGGATCAGCTGGTCGACCCTGTATTTGGGCAGACCGTGTTCCGCGGCAAAATGAAAAAGTGCTTCGCGTGAAAGCGCCTTCAGGTTCGTTTTTTGCGGCATCCTCAATTACTGCGAGACAATCTCCTCGATTGTAATCTCGAATACAAGGTCTTTCCCCGCAAGAGGATGGTTGCAGTCCATTGTCACTGCGCTGTCCGAAAAATCCTTAATCGTGACCTGAACAGGCTGCCCGTCAGCGCGAAACATCTGCATTTGCTGTCCGACCACCGGGGTAAACCCCTCAGGGAGTCTGCCGCGGTCATATTCGAAGACCTTCTCTTTGCTATGAGGACCATATCCTTCCTCAGCCGGGATCGCTACCGTCTTTTTTTCTCCTATACTCATCCCAATGACGGCTTTTTCGATGCCCGCGATGAACTCCTTCTGCCCAAGTTTCATTTCGAGCGAAGCCCCTCCCTCCGACGAATCAAAAACCGTCCCGTCTTTCAGTTTCCCCACATAATGTATCCTGACTGTATTGCCCTCTTTAACTGTTGTCATGCCAGACTCCTTTCCGGTTTGGATCTATTATTATAACCCAAATTCCCCTTTTCTTAACGGGGCGTGGAGGACGGGGTTATTTTCGCTTTTTATGGTCAGGCGGGCGGCGGCGAGCTCTTTCCGGACAAGAATTGCCTCGGCTGGAACTGCCCAAAAAGAACGGGCAGGCCCTAGGCCTGCCCGTAAAAAGGAGAGAAATATATATAAACGCTGCCGTCCATCTCCGAAAAAACCTCGTTGCAGCAGCGGGCTGAGATCAGTGCGTCAGTGTTCCATCTGCTGATGGTCCATATCAGTTTGGGGCATATCGTCTCCCTGGGCGTCCTGCCCCATATCATCCGTGGAAAGAGGGGAATCCTCATCGGACTGCATCTGCATCATGCCCTCATCCATCATACCCGTGTTATCCATCATCCAGCCTCTGTCGCATTTCTCCATGCCTCTTTCCCCCATGCCGCCGGAAAAACCCCTCCTGGCCTTCATCCCGCATCCCATGCCCGGCATCATGCCGGACATGGGCGCCGCCATCAGGGAATCGAACTTCTTACGCTGTTCGGCGGTAAGTTTGGACCTGATCTCCTCACGCGCCTTCAGCCGCAGGATAAGAATATCTCCCCTAAGCATCTCTATCTGCCTAACCTTCGCCTCGACCGCCTTGAAATCCGCGGGTTCCTTCAGGAATAGCTCCCTGAGTTCTATCTCGGCGACGCCCATGTCCGCCTTTTTCTTTATGCCCTCTTTCATCGTCCTGAAAAAGATCGCCTTCACTTCTTCGGTCTGTTTTTCATCAAGTCCGAGCTGCCCCAGCCGATTCATCATCCGGCCGGGCATCATATGCATGCCGGACATCGCAGTACTTTTTTCGCACATCATCATAGCGCTCGAAAAACCGGACCACGCAAAAAATAATACCACCGCAAAAGGAACAACTAGTAACTTCTTCATCGAAAACCCCCTTTGGAATTAGTAAATGGACCGCAGTCGTCCTGTTTTCCTGTCGAACAGGACCTTGTCTACCTCTTTGTTGTTCTTGAAAATCTCGGCCTCGATGAATCTCCCCTTATGATAGATAGTGCCCACCCGGTACCCTTTGTCTCTGTAATATCTGTCAAGCGCAATCACCGCATCCCTAGGCGTAATCACTTCTTTACAGGTGCCGTAGATGGTGCATCCCTGACAGTAATCGCCGTAAGGTGTCACATTACCTTCTTCTGCAAAGGCGACCGGCTGGATCGCCAACGATAAAAATATAGCAAAAAAAATCGCCTTCAACATCTACAGTCTCTTTTTAACCTCCCTCTGTTAAATCATTTTAATCCAGAGTCATGAAGAAAATATGAAGAAATTATGTTAAATCAGATGCTTTCCACCCCCTTTATTTCGACCGTCTTTCTCCGCGAGGACCTGCCCCGAACTATCCTGACGCTCCCTTTTCGGACGCCTGCGGCCTCCGCAATCACCTCAACCAGTTGTTCATTAGCCTCGCCCTCGACCGGCGGGGCGGTCAGCTTCACCTTGAGCACGTTGTCCAGAACTCCGGCGATACCTTTTTTTGAAGCTCTCGGCTCGACCTTGACTTCGATGACGATGCCGTCTTTTGTTTTTCTGAAAGGTATCCGCACGTCAGGGCACCCCCGCATTTCTAGTTTCCCTTTCGCATTTACCGTTCACTATTTCCTATTCACCGTCCGCTGTTTTTCTCCCAGAGGCAGCCAGACCCTGAACGTCGTCCCTTCTCCCACCCTGCTCTCCAGATCAATGCGGCCCCCCATAGCGCCTACGAGTTCCCTCACGATTGCGAGCCCGAGCCCTATGCCGCTCGAGTCATCGCCCCGGTAGAATCTCTCGAAAACCATTTCCCGCTTGTCCTCGGGGATGCCTGCCCCGGTGTCGCTTACCTCGACAAAAAACATCTTTCCCTCGGTCCCGTAATCCACTGACACACCGCCCGTTGCCGTATTTTTGATCGCGTTGGTGAGAATGTTCTGGACAATCCTTTCGAGCTTCTCGGGATCGCTCCGCACGTGCAGGGCACTCTCTGTGAGGACCTTCATCGAGAGACCCTTTTCCGATGCAAGGGGCGCAAGCTTAGCCGTGATGCCCGAAAGGAATTTATAGAGGTCTATGTCGATCAACTCTCGCCCCGAAAAGAAGCTGGCCTCGGCCTTAGTCATATCTTCAATCCCTTCCACAAGCCCGATCAGTTTTTCGGTCTCGATGCGAAGGTTCTCAAGCCCGACATCGCGGTTTTCGACCACCCCGTCGATCATCGCCTCGACGCTCGCCTTCATGATCGCCAGAGGGGTCCTCAATTCATGGGCGATGTTAGAGGTGAGGTGTTTCCGGAGGGCCTCCTCCCGCTCGAGCGCCTCAGCCATGAAATTGAAACTCGCCGAAAGCCTGCCGAGTTCGTCCTTTTTCGAGCCGGTATCCACCCTAACGCTGAAGTCGCCGAGGGCAAAAGCCTCCACCGCCTTCTTCATCCTCTTGAGCGGCGTCGAAAGGTAAAGACTAAAGATGACCGCCATAAAGACAGCCCCACCGCCCGCGACCGCGAAAGACATAACAAGAAATTCCTTTCCCCTCCTTTTGAACATCGCCTCCTTGGCTTCCACACTGCCGACTCTGGCCAATTGCCTCGCGTACATCGTCCCGATCTCTTCGCCTTCGACGTAAAGCGGGTACTGTTCGTATTTTCCCTTCGCGGACTTGAAGTCGACGATTCCCTGCATCCTGCGTCTCATTGAGGGTGAGAGCATCGGGAGGACAGACTCCGAAGAAATCAGTTCATGCCCGCCATCGTCGAAGACCCGCACATCGAAGCCGAGCATCGTCGCCCAGTGCACGGCATCATGCATGGCGGCTAGGTCCCATTTGCCCTGAGAATAGCAGCCCTCGACCGAGGCAAGCACCCAGTAGAGCTTGTCTTCCTTCGCCCCACTCACATAGTCTTCAAAGTCCCGGGTCATGAACTTCTCAAAGATAAGGTTCGATATAAGGGCGATTACGATAACGACAAGAAAGGCAAAAAAGAGCTTAGTCCTCATCAGGGGTGCCCGTGAATTTGTACCCTATCCCGTAGACCGTCCTTATGAACTCAGGAGACCTGGAATCCTTTTCAATCTTGTGCCTCAGGTTCTTCACGTGCGCGTCGATGGTCCGGTCATATCCCTCGAAATCATATCCCTGTGCGATAGTCACGAGTTGCTCCCGCGAAAAGACACGACCGGGCTGGTCTGCAAGGGACATCAGGATCTTGAACTCCGTGGGGGTCAGCACGATGAGACCGCCCTCCCTGAAAACCTCCCGGTTGATGAGATCGATCTTCAATTCCCCCCCGTTGTAGCTCAGCAGTTTTTTCTTCACGCGCCCGGACCGTCTGAGCTGTGCCTTCACCCTCGCCACAAGTTCCCTTGGACTGAACGGTTTGACCACATAGTCGTCGGCGCCGATCCCCAGTCCTCTGATCCTTTCCTCCTCACCGCTCTTGGCCGTAAGCATGATGACCGGCACGTCGGACCCCTCCCGGATGACCTGGCAGAGTTCCTCGCCCTGCATGTCCGGCAGCATCAGGTCCAGAATGATAAGGTCGAACATCTCCTTGAGAAGCCCGAGGGCCTGCTCGGCAGTATCGGCAACCTTCACCCTGAACCCCTCCTTTTCGAGGTAGGCCCGGACAATCTCGGAGATCTTTCCCTCGTCCTCAACGATCAGTATCGACTCTTTTTGCCCTGTGTCCATAATATAATTCTCCGACAATAATGGCGATACCCGCAAGCACCACCCCTCCTAATACATCTACCACATAATGATACCTGCAGTAAACCGTCGAGAAGATCAGCGCGAGCACAACGGGCAGAAAAAAAAGGAAAAGGCCCCTCGCGTGAAGATAGGACAAGTAGAGGACGGTCAGCGCCACTGCCGTGTGGCCGCTCGGGAAGGCATCGCGCTTGATGCCCTCGAGCCTGTTCAGCATCTCCTGGATCGGACCTGCAATAAGGAATCCCTTCAGATCGACATGCTGGAGGTGGGCCATCGTATACCTCGGCCCCAAGGCCGGCATGAGCATGTACCCGACATACGAGAGATAGAAACAAAACATGATGAGAAAAAGCGAATGGCCGAGGGCGCCTTCTTTACGTGTCACCTTCAGCGTCACCCCTAGCGTCAACGGGAGAAAATAATAACTCGAATACGCCAGTTGCATGATATCGGTCAGACATGGGCTTATCCACCGTTCGATCATGACCGTAGGGTAAAAACCGAAGATCGCATAGTCCAGCCTGATAAGAAGGGGATCGATATCGCGGGGGTTTATGGAATGGACGATCTTCCCGAGGCTGTCGAAGATAAGCAGGATTGATATCGTAGGGAATATCAGGTCGTACATCCAACCCATCAGACCGTCGCGGTTGCCGAACCTTGCCAGCATAACCTGAAAAAAGAAGAGCAGGGAATAGAGCGCCACCAACTGGCCGGCTGCGCCGATTCTTTGGCGGAAAAAAAGCACCAGGGCCGTGAGAAAAAAAAGGAAGGAGAGGTTCAGGGAATCGGCCGGCCTGAGGTATGATACGATCTTTCTGATCATAGTTTTTTCAAAACCCTCATCAGGGCCTTTTCCTTCCTGGATAGCGTTCTGGGGCTGCCCCTTTTTCTTTCACGGCCTTCATAGGCATCATTCTCACGACTCCTGTCTTCGTCTCCGGAAAGAGAGCCTGCGGCGCTATCGAAAGAGCGCAGGAACTTGTCGGATTCCACCGGCACGGACCCGCTACCCCACACAAACGCGGCGATGTCCCTGTCCGAAGTGACCACGATCCATTCCTCTTTTCCGCTCCTGACGATCTCCTTTATCTGAGAATCGGCGGTATCGCCGAGCCTCGTGTATATCACCTTTATCCCGCCGATAGTCCGGGACTCTGCGGTCCGTCCCCCCGACTTCCACCCGTCAAAGACGACCGTGATATCGTGCCCCTTTTTCTTCCGGTATTCAGAAAGGGCGCGAATCAGCTTTTCTCTCTCGGCGCCGAGATCCGCGTGTGAAATGCCGATAAGATTATATCCGTCAATAATGATAAGTGAGATATAGTCTCCTTCCCGAATGACGCCGCACGGAATTTTTGTAACAGTTGAATGATAAACTCTGGTGTCTCCTAATTTCAATAATGGAGTGCACACTGCCGGTAATCATGGCGTTTCCGCGCAGGAATTGACTTTTTCCCGGCGTTTCAGTAAGGTAAAAAGTTCGGGGCGTAGCGCAGCCTGGCTAGCGCACCTGCCTTGGGAGCAGGGGGTCGGAGGTTCGAATCCTCTCGCCCCGACCATTACCTCACCTTGAAATTCAAATACTTATAGCCGAAATTCTTTCAGGAATTGGTGCACAGATGGTGCACAACAAATAGCACAGAGATTATCTGCGAGGGAAAGAATGGGGAAACCACCTGAAGCCCTCTCCTGGGCGATTCTATCGGCGACAAACGGACTCTAACTGGCCGGATACTATGCCTTGGTGCCCTCTTTATTTCGCCGATGAAGACGCTGCGCCGTCGAAGGGCTCCGGATCGTTCACGATATCCCGGAGGATATCGACCTTCGCCTTTACGTACTTGTCGGCCATGCTCGGCGTCGAATGCCCCAGGGCCTGGCTGATACGATTCTTGTCGATGCCCCGCATTACCGCGTCGGTAGCGATTGAATGCCGTGTCCCGTTATAGAGGTTGATGTGCGGCACCTTGGCCTTGACGATCGCGGCCGTCCATATCTTCCTGAGCCTGTTTCCACAGAAGGGTTTTCCGTATGAGTTCACAAACACAAAGGCCTCTGGTGGCAAGAATTTCTTAAATATCAAGACTGCTCCTTGTATTTGATACTGTAACGTGTCAGCCACAAACGCAAGGTTTCGATTGGAAATATGTACGTCTCGAAATAGACGATCAAATTATCCATGGGAAGATACATTTTTATACCAACTAAATTAAGGGGTGACCACAAGATTCGGAATTTAACGTACGTTAAGCCCCGGGAAAGTTTTCTTGCGTCTTGAAGAGGTGACTCTGACCTCATTAAGTAAAACAGTGCTATGACAGGAAAAAAAGGCAAGAAAATTGACTCAAGTCGACCATTATTTTAAACTCAAACTAGAGGATATACTTAAAGAAGAAACCGTTCGGAAAAATCGGATTAGGCACACAGTCTCTAACTATCAGCTAATTCTCGATGTGTATAGTGATCATAACGGTGAGACGCAAACACGCCTGACCGAATTAAATCAGGAGAGGAGTATGATCATGAAAGCATGTAAGAATTGCGCAATAGCCTTGCTGGCTGCGTTTTTGATGACGTCCGCAGTCAATGCGTTCGCCTATACGGGTCAGGAATTGGCCCGAGAAGCAAAGATCAGTCTGGAACAGGCACGGGTAATTGCCCTCAGGGCTCATCCTGGACAAATCACCGATGAGGAACTTGAACGAGAGAAAGGCGGTAGCGGCCTGCGCTATTCCTTCGATATCCAACACGGCAAGGTCACACAGGAAGTTGGCGTGGACGCCAAAACTGGCAAACTGCTGGAAAACGCACCGGAAGGCCCTAATGCGGACTAAGCTCTAAGGTGGAGAGTATCCATCTACCTCTGGCGAAATGAGGGCGTTGCTTTGGGCTTGACGGGTATCTTCCATTTCGGCAAGAAAATTAAATGAACATTTTTCATAAAATTGGCAAAAAAGTGAGGAAAGGCGTATGGACAATACTACCAAACGTAGCTTGAGCAAGGTTCCGGAAGTTACTGGGATCTTCTGGATCATTAAAGTTGCTGCTACCACACTGGGTGAAACCGGTGGTGATACAGTGTCTATGTCGATGAACCTGGGTTATCTTGTTGGGACGGCCATTTTTGCAGCAATTTTTCTAGTCGCTGTAGCTGGTCAAATTAGGGCAAAGGGCTTTCACCCATTCCTCTACTGGACAACTATTATCGCAACGACCACAGTTGGAACGACGTTGGCCGATTTTGCAGACCGTTCCCTTGGAA
>JAKAIZ010000172.1 GCA_021814065.1 Nitrospirota bacterium
GATATGGACCCGGTGAAAATCCTTGCCCTTGAGCGCCGCCTCTATAGCCCATGTTTTGCCCACTCCGCGCGGGCCTACGACCGATATCGTGCGTTTGCTGTTGACCGCCATGCCGATCAGGCGGCTTATTTTGAGGCTGTCGGCCGTCTCTATATATGTCGTCTCAAAGGGTATGCGCCGGTAGCCGTATGCGTCAAAAATCTCCGTCAGTATTGCCATTGCTCCACCTCCTGAGTATTATTTCCCCCTCTTAAGGTAAAAGGGGTTAGGGGGCGTTATGCCCCTGCTGCGGCCCTGCGCCGCTGTTCAACCCACGCCCTGTATTCAAGGGCGAAATTCCGGATGAAATCTTTCGATAGATCGTGCTCCGCAAATAATTTCTCTACGTCCCTCCTTTCCCCGGCCTCCATCATCACAGGCCCGGTGATCTCACAGAATCCGACCCACGCCGCCGCAGTGTCTGCGTAGTGGTCCACGTCGAAGGGGTCATCGATCTTGCGCTCCTCTTTCGTGCGGATCGGCATCGAGACGACCTTTTCAGGTGTCTCCTTCTTCTCGCTGTAGAGCCTGCCGCCCGCCGGTAGTTCCGCCGCTGCCTTGACGAGCTTTTCATGCGGCGTCTCGGGGTGTGCCCGGAATTCGCCGCGGACGAGCGGTTTGAAGTCCTTGACCTCGTATTTCACCCCCGTCACTTGGTCCTGCACGACAAGCTTGTCCTCGAACACGCCCTCCCATACCCATACCCAGGCGTCATGCAGCCCCACGACCTCGTAGGGGCCTCCCGGATATTCGAGTTTGCCTGTGACATCTATTTTCCGTTTCTCCCTGCGGGCAACCGTTGAGAGCGCATTCTCCGGTATGCGGACAATGCCGCCGTGTAGGTTGATTTTGTTCCATGCCTGCTGACGGGTGATGTCCCGCTCGAAGCGATGGGGGAGTTGATTGTATTTGTCTGCGGTGTAGTTGCTTAATTCCTGATTCAGTTCGCTCATCGAAATTTCGAATTTCTCATAATCAGGCCTGTCGGCGAAGTAGAGGAGTTCGAACTTTTTCCAGAGTGTGCGCCATGGCCGCTCGATCTTTCCGTGTGCCTCTTTGGCGTAGGGCATTGAATCGGGAAGCGCCACCCCGAGCCGGTCTATCCAGTCACGAGAGGCGAACGCCTTCTTGAGCATGCCCTGATCGCATGCCAACTCGGCCGGCAACCCGATCTGCGCCCATACCCAACAGAGGAACTCCATACTGTCGCCTGAATTCTCACCAAGCGCGGGGATGTAGCGGCAGATATGATAGCCGGAGTGATCATCAGTTAGCCCGTAGATCCACGGTCTAAGGCGATCTACGGGGACCGGCTTATTTTTGTAGTGTTTGGCGGGGCGATGAATCTTAAGTATCAGCTCCGAATTGTCCCTCGCATCCCGCCGGGCAATGAAAAGGATTTGGGATGTTGAGGCGTCGAAATGATGGCATTCATTGGGGCGCTCCGCCTGTGTGCGATTGCGTCGTTTATTTGTCTTGTTCCAGCCGTTTTTTCGTCCTATGGCATTGTATGTGTTAACGTGGACATTGAGCGATTCTACGGGATTGATGCCCTTCTTGACGGCCAGCCCTCGCGCGTCTTCGGTGGAGATTTCTCCGGCCTCTTCCGGCGGCATCTTTTTGATGGTGAAAATATTCAGCGCCCAATCGTAATATTCGGGATGCTTTTTGTTGCCTTTACGCTTGCGCTTTCTGGTATTGTCCCTGATGATCCCGTAGATCGTCTGTGGCGTGATATTGAAAAGTATTGCCCATTGTGCCGCCTTCGCGGTCCTGTGGCCGTAGGGCGCGGAGGTGATCTCGCGCCGCGCCTGCTCTATGAGGGCCGGGTCGAAACTCACGCCTCGTCCTCGGCATTCGCCGAGCCGATGGGGCTCATAGATTCTTCGATGATGCGGGCTTTGAAATTCATTCCTCTCCCTCCATGATCAGCGCGTCGAAGTCGCGCTCGAACTGTGCGAAGCGCGCCCTGATTGTCTCGTTCATGCCAATGACCTTTGCCTGCAAAGCCGGGTCTTTGTAGAGGTCTTTCCTGAAGGCGAAGCTGCGGAGGCAGAGGTCGAAATCCCCGGCCTTCTTCTCGATCTCGCCGAGGAACTTTTCGGCCCATTCATAGTCTTCGTCGTCCTTCGGCAGCATGGCATGGAGGTCGCCGATCTCCTGTTTCATTCGTTTAACCTCTTTGCCGTGCTCGCCTTCGAGTCCGTTGAACTTTGTCTGGAGACGGGCGGCCTCTTTGCGGTTGTTGTCCCTCTGCTCCCGGAGTAGATCGATGCCAGCCTGAAGCTCAGGCAACCGGTCGTCCGCCCAGGGGATCTGCCGGCCTTCATCGAGTTTGAGCACCTTCTTACCTGTGCCGTCGTCAGTGACTGCACACTCAATCATGCGAACATCCTTCATCCCAAGGCCCAAGCTCACGAGGATGCTGATGACCTCAGATCCGAGTTTTTTGAGTTTGCTATATTTATCATGGTGCGCATCATAGCTGCCGCCTGTGACCTCCCGCACGAAGTCCTTGGCGGTATCGAACCCCATTGTCCGCCAAGTCTCGTTGTCGATGGCTTTTTGGACCATGAGTATGTTATGCACCTCATTTACGCGGGAAAGATAGCCCAACCCTTTCAAAAATCCTATGTACTCGCCTTTCTTCATACCCAGTGGCTCCCTTTCTTTAGTGAATTAAATAAAAACAAGCACTTATAAATTTTTCAGTGGCGTTTTCGCCACTGACAATTAGCCTTTAAACCCATCATCTATCGCCTCGAATAACTCTTCAACGGCGTCCTGTATCCTCAGAAATTTTTTCCTTGCCTTGTCGTGTGACCCTGCCTTGATGATCATCTCCCTCATAATCTCAAGCGGCTTTCCTTCCCCAATAATCTCGGCGAGCGCCTGAACCGCAGTCACGTATTCATGTTGCATTTCCCTTTCTACCTGCATAAACTGATCAAGCAACGCCTGTCCATCTGGGTCGTCATTAATTTGTTTGATAAAGTTATCAAGTGAGCCGTGTGCTTCCCCTTTTGTCGCCAGCTCAGCCCAAATACTGAGACGACGTTGTCTCCAGTAATTAGTGAGCAGGTCTTCATCGATCTCTTCAAACTTCATTCCTATTTCCCCTCCGGTATATATTTATGCAGCGTATCGGCCACCGCCAGGCGGAGCCGCTCGCCGTATGTCGTGATCCTCGGGCTCAGCCGGTAGCCCCTGGCCGACTCCTCGACCCACCCGGCGTCGATCAGGTTCCAGGCGGTCCGGAACACCTGATCCTTGCTCAGCCCCAGCGCGTCTGAGATCTCCCCGGCCGTCTTCGGGCTCAGGATGTCCTGGGCGAGATAGTCCGTCACCCGGATCATCTGTTGCTGACTGTCGTTTCTGTAGTCTCGTTTCTTCTCTTCTGCCATCTCCCCCCCTTAGTTGTCCGGATAAATGCCGTACTGGATATTGCAGGTGCATGTAAAAACCGTCCGCGGTGCTGCCTTTTTCGTTTCCTTCTTCACCCTTTCACCTCCGTGTATGCTTGCGCCATAGCGCAGTCGAGATCTTTTCTGGTAGTCCTGAGGCCGAGCCGTTCGAGGTCGGCGATGATGTGGTCGGTCATCCGCTTGACGATGTCGATACGCCCGTTTTGCGCTGCCCATTCCATCGGCGCCAGGGCGTTGCAGATGTGATGATTGATGCATTCTTTCGCTGTCGCGCTCAGCGCGCTTAGTTCGGTGATCGCTGCGGCCTCGTCTTTAGTGATTGCGCCCATTGTTACCCTCCCTCGAAAAAGTGTCTCTATCAGATACAGTCATATGGCAAAAATTTTTTGACCTACCGGCCATTGAGAAATTCCCTGATCGCGGACTCGCGCCTGGCCAAGCGCTCTTTTTCTTCTTCGATTTTCCCGAGTTCGAGACGGACGGCGTCTTCGCCTTCGATGTAGTACCCGCCGCAGAGTTCGGCCATATAACGGGCGAGTGCTTTATCGCCGGTGGCCTGGCAAAATGCGCCGGCGTAGACGAGCGGAAAGCGGTGCTGGTCCTTGCTTTCGGCCGACCAGCTGTCTAATTGCGCCTTCGTAATTTCCACGCCGAGGATCTCGGACATTTTGGCTGCGACTTCATAACGGGAGAGCGGGCAGCGCTTCAGCGCCGAAGAGATGATCGCGCGGATCGCCGCGTCTATGCTTGCCTTGCCTGCTGTTTGGGGATGCGCCGAGGCCTCGGCCTGACGGCGTGAAACCTCCTTGATGAGGTCGAAGATGTTGAGCTGTCCGGTGCCTATTTTAGGGGCCTTCTTAGTCATTGACCCTCCGGGCAAAAAAATATATATTAGGTGTCATGATCTATGCCGCTTTCTTCCCGTGTTTGTTGTTCGGCCAGAGGTCCTCGACCTTCATTCCCAGTGCCTCGGCAATCAGCTTGCGCGTGGCTTCGCTCTTTTCGTGCCCATGCAATACCTGTGATGTCCAGGATCGGCTGCGGCCGATCCGCTCGCTGAGGGCTGTAACGTCAATCTCGCAAAACTCCTTGCATATCCCCACTTTAGGATTCCGCAAGGCATTGCGTTCTTTTATTAAGGTATCTATTGCCTTAGCGGCCAAGTCCAGTAATCGGTTTTGCTCGCGTATTATTTCGATATATAATTTCATTCAAGCCGCTTTCTTTCCGTGGTTGTTGTCCCAAAGTTCCTTATATGGAACTCCCAGTGCTTCGGCTATTGCTCGTTGTACCCTGCGGGATGTCCAATTCCCGTTAATCACACCTATTACCGCGACGCGCGAAATACCGAGCCTGCGGCCTATTTCAGCCGCGCTGATCTCCGCGTCGATCATCAGTTTCTTAATTTTTTTGCTGCGCTCACTTATCATGCTTAGGAGTATAATCACAAGGAGTGATATTTGTCAATAGAAAAATCACAGGCGAAGGACCAATGAAGAAGGGCGAGGGGATCGGCGCGGAGGCCCTAGGCCCATACAAAGGGGTAAATAAGGACCTGATGCACCTGTTTTCTAAGCTTGAATTTATCTATAACAACGGCTCGGAGGACGAAAAAGACCGGATTTACGGCGCTATATCTCGTGTTTACAACAAAATCACTGAAGAGCAAGATGGAGGAATTAAGGATGACGAAAGATCGGCACGTGAGGGGCCTGGCGGGGAGGACGCCGGCGAACAACGACGAACAGCCTAGTAAAGGTGTGGAACTTGTCCTTGTCCCGAAATGTGAGGAATGCCGGGTAAGGCGCGAGTTCAGCGCGTTGAAGTCCTGGCTGCGTCAGAATCTCAAGACAAAAGAGCAGGAAGTAGTTGAAGTCAGGAAGCTCATCTATTAATATGTATAAGGAAGGAGGGAAGGGATCATGAAAACAATATCAATTGCTTTAGCACTTTTACTATTTTCTTCTGTGGCTTTCGCCGGTGGCGTCCAGAAATATGTTGATGACGACGGCGTCATGCACATTGGCCAGCGACCGCCACAGTCCAAGGGCGCAGCGGTTACCGTCATCAAAAAAGATAGCGTGATTTCTGATGCGCCGGCGTCTGTGAGTAAATGTGAGGTCCACGGGTTATCTCTTAAGGAGACGGATTATGGCCCCAGCACAATCGGTGTTTCCTTTAAGGTCGATGTGCAGAATTATGGTAAACCAGGATCATGTTTTATAACGATCCAGGGCGTCGATGCAGGCGGCTATGAAATCCTGACGAACATCATTATAGAGGACTTTGATTTAAACGCCGTCCGTTCGGTCAGCGATAACAGGCGGTTTATGTTAGATCAATATGCCCAGGTTAAGGAATGGCGGATAAAATCAGTGAGTAAGGGTAGGCTATTAAATAAATAGGGGTCTTTAGGCCGCGCTGATCCAGCGCTTGACGCTTTCCCTATAGGCTTTGGGATGGCCGATGATCGCGGATATCTTTCTGGGGCCATAGGTCGGGTTCTGAGCCTTGATCTCCAGTGCCCTGGCTTTCAGTTCGGGGTATTTCGTGATGCCAGCGGTTGAGCGCGTTTTCTTTTTCTTACCTGCGCGGGTCTTCAATTCCCCATATTTCCCGATCCATTTATATACGGTCTTAATTCCTGCGGCTTCTCGTTGGGCTAATTCCTTCACCATCTTCCCGCGCTTAAAAGCATGAGACTCGCTCAAAATCTGTTTGATTGCGGAGATCCGGTCCGGCGACCAGACCTTCGGCTTTATCCTCCCCTGCATAAAGGCATAAACCAGATGCGCCACCGCGACTTTATACTGGATCGCCTTCGGCTGCCTGGACTCGAATATGATGAGTTGGAGGCCGATAGGATTGAAGACTCTCGTGTTATATTCTTTGCCGTCAGTTGACCTCAATTTGAGGTCAACTGCAACCCCTTCAGTACACCCCAAACTGGGGTGTACTGACCAACGTGGATCGTCTATATATGGATTACGTTTAATGATCTTGTCTATGGCCTCTTGAGGTTTGGTGTATTCCAGAAATTCGCCGATTACGCGGCGCGTGAAATAGGGTTCGCCGTTTATAAAACAGGCTTCCTGAAGATGCATCCCTTCGTATTGAAATGGCAGAAAAGACTGGTCTGTTGTGGCTGGCATAAAATTGGACATTGTTTTCACCTCCGGATTTCCTTATGATAGTGAAATGCGACGGCGATTTCAAGAGGAATTATCTCAAACAATCCTTGACGTGGCGCCGACGGCAAAAACCTAACAGCCCGGTTCCCCTTGGGGAGATCTAAATGGAAGAAAAAACGGGGATGGGAAGGCGGGAAAAAACAGCCGAACAGCCCCCTTCCGCTTCGCTTCAGGGATAGGGGTTTGGGATGGTACTCCAGAAATCAAACGATTGTTGACTATTCCAGCCTTGGAAGGGTACCGTAGCCCTTCCGTAAGGAATACTGAGAGCCACTTATCACATTTCCAAGCACTTACCTTTAACCTCCCCCTAGTGATGCCCGGGAAGCCCAAAAATC